>NZ_AP023065.1:1039588-1386117 GCF_016593235.1 Nitratiruptor sp. YY09-18 | reverse complement strand
AGTGCCCTTGGCACAATAGAAGAAGAAAAGATTCTCAAGCTTCCTCAAAAAGAGCTCGCATCACTCATCAAACCGGCAGGTTTTTATAATACAAAATCCTTTCGTATCCAAAAACTGACACAAAACATGCTTGATGAGTTTGGGAGTTTTACTGCCTTTAAAATAAAACCATCGCGAAGCTGGTTGTTACATCAAAAAGGTATAGGTCTTGAGACTGCAGATAGCATCCTCAACTACGCTTGCTACAAAGATTTCTTGGTAGTGGATGCTTATACAGCCAAACTTTTACGCTTTTTTGGGTATGAGTTTGAAAGTTATGATGTGTTGCAGGAGTTTTTAAGTGATGCTATCATCCAAAATTTGGGCAAAATCTATGATCTTTACGGGAAGGAATTGCCACTCTCACAAATTTATGCAAGATTCCATGGCAAAATTGTAGAGTTTTGCAAAGAGTATTGCAAAGGAAAAGAGCAAGAGCAAAGAGTGAAGGCTTTGTTGGGTGAATTTTAGACCTTTGGTTTGATTGTTACTCGTTTGGCTTTAAAGAGCTCTTTTGCTTTTTGCACGACCGGGGTATTGAGTAGATCCTCCGCTTCAAGTTCTTTAGCTGCAAGACCTGCCTCTTTTTGGATGCAGCTTCCTCCAAATTCTGCCTGCTCGATCATCGAAGAGCAGGCTTCACGCTCCTCCTTTGGCGGATCAACCTTTTTGATCTTTGTGTTCACACCAAAGATCTCTTGGACAAAGTGACGGATAGTAGGGTAGGAGTTCTTGAGCTTCTCTTTACACTCTTGTGGCGGATTGCTTTGCCAGGTGAGTACTCCGTCATTAAAACTAACAAATTTTATACTCTTTTCAAAACATTCACCAAGTTCATAATTTCTCTCATAAAGTTTTTCTATAAGTTGTTCAAACTGGTTCTTCTTTGTCTCTTTGGCTGTAGCTGGAGAGATTTGCAGAGTATCTTGCATGTTAGTGTGTTGCGCAGATGGTGTTGTTTGGGTATTGTTTTCGAGTTCGTTTATCAGTTCTTCTATTTCTTTTATTTTGGTTGCTTCAGCAAGTTTTAGAAAAGTCAACGTTATGACGAACTCATCATCACTCCCATAAAAGAGGAGGCTCTTTGCATCACTGAGAATTTTAAAAAAGCGCTCGTAAAGCATTGTAGAAAATTTCGGATTTTTGGCAAAGAGCTGCTCTTTGAGATATATTATCATCTCATCAAGAAGCATTTCAGCCTGATAGTCACCAATTTCTTTTGCAATTTGTATAAGTTTTTCTCTGTTCCCTTGCAAAATAGTATCAAAGATTGAGGCTATAATTTGTGGATCGACAAGCCCAAGCATTCTTGTAACACTCTCTACAGTTATTTTGTCTTGGCTGTATGTTATTGCTTGATCAAGAAGAGTGAGAGTGTCTCGTAAACTTCCACTTCCACTTCTTGCTAAAATTTTAAGTGCTTCATACTCAAAATCAACACCTTCATTATTGAGAATGAACTCCAAATGTTTTAAAATATCACTTTGTGCAATCTTTTTGAAGCGAAAATGTTGTGTTCGGCTGAGGATTGTAGCTGGGAGTTTAAGTGGATCTGTGGTTGCTAAGATAAATTTCACAAATTCTGGCGGCTCTTCCAAGGTTTTAAGTAGTGCATTGAAGGCCTCTTTGGTAAGCATATGTACTTCATCGATAATGAAGATTTTGTATCTAGCTTGTGCAGGTTTATATTTGGTATGTTCTATGAGCTCGCGAATATCATCGATTTTACGATTGCTTGCTGCATCCATCTCGATAATGTCGATGTGACGGTTTTCATTGGCAGCAAGGCAGTTTTCACACTTCTCGCATGGTGTGCTTGTAGGGCCTTCATCACAGATGAGGGCTTTACTAAAGATACGTGCAGTACTTGTCTTTCCACTACCTCGAAGGCCACTGAAAAGATAAGCATGACCTAGTTGCCTGGTATCGAGTGCACGCTGCAGTGTCTGTGAAATCGCCTCTTGTCCGATAAGATCCTCAAAACGTTTCGGGCGATACTTAAGAGCCAGAGCCAAAACCGATCCTTTGTAGTAATAGTATAATTATACTTTATCATCTTTAAAGGTTTGTTATGAAAGTAGGATTGATTTTTGTTCTTTTACTTCTCTTGCTCTTTTTCTTTTATAAAAGTGATGCGAGAAAAATTTCACTGCAAGATGGTAAGCTAAAGATTTATGATAAAAGCTGCAATCTACAAATTCGGGTCAAATCTCTCAAATACGAGAGTGATCTAATAGATGAATTGATGATTGATAGAGAGTATCTTGAGCTTCCAAACAAGCAAGAGATAGTTGTAGAGCGCATCAATCTCACAAACCAACAGCACGCGATCAAAATGCCTTACAATGAGTTGATAGAAAATATTTTTAGGATGCATGTCAAAGAGTATTGGGAAAAGAGTGGAGTGGTAATATATGAGGGAGACTTTTATGTCGCCGTTTTTTATAAATCTAAAAACGATCTAACTCTTTTGTATCCACTTGATAGCATGATGGCTAATGCAATAAAGAGCTGCAAAGAGCCAGATTGGAGCCAAGTGAAAATACCAAAAATCATAAAGCCCAAATGGGATATCAAACTTATTATAACTGAAGGACTTATAGGCAAAAATATATGAGAATATCCTTGCTTATTACATTTATTATCCTCTTGCTCTTTTTTGGCTGTGCGCAAAAAGAGTATATCCAAAGAGATTTGAGGCTAGAGCACGGGTATAACTACCTCAATCACTATCGCCAAGCTTTAGGAATGATTCCTTTGCACAAAAACTTAACTTTAGAAAAAGCAGCTACCGCTCATGCACACTATTTGGCATTTCACCACACTACAGGTCATACTGAATCTCGAAGCAAAAGTGGTTTTAGTGGATTGCACGCTGGTGATAGGGCAGTGCGATTTGGCTATAGCACATATGATGTGATAGAAAATATCGCTTATGGCAAAGATGTCTCTACATCAATCGATATGCTTTTTGCAACTCTGTATCATAGATTGGGCTTTATGGATTGGAGTATTGATGAGGTTGGAATCGGATATGATAGCAAAGGGATAACAGTAGTAGACATGGGAAGGAGCTTAGTCAGGCAGGCGTGTGAGAGTGCATATGCGCGAATAGGGAAAGTCTATACGAATATTTGTAAAAAACCTCTAGCAGTTTCTCGCTACCAAAGAGCTATAGCAATGAATCAAAAATTAAATCCACCAATTATCTACTGGCCTACGAAGCAAATATCAGTAGTTCCCTATGCTTATCCAGAGTCACCAAATCCTTATCGCTATTTGCTTGAGGGCTATCCGATAACTATTCGCTTTAATCCATTTTATTTTTCGCAGCGACCAAAGATTATCGTTTTTCAATTAAAAGATCACAATGGCAAAAAAATCCGACTTTTGCAGCAAATTGACAGGACAAATGATAGGATGCATATCTTTTCAAGTTACGATTTTGCCTATATACCAGAAGCTTTGGAATGGGGCAAGATGTATAGAGCTTCGCTAATCTATAGCTATAGAGGTCAAATACGTAGCCTCACATGGAGTTTTTCAACCAAAAAGCCTACTAAAAATTTCATCGTATTAAAGAAGAAAGTTATAAAAATCAAGCCAAATAGGTGGTATGAACTTTATTGGCAGCCCTGTAGCCCTACCGATAAAATCACAACCTATCGCTACTATTGTCCAAAAAATGTCAATATCAAAGGATATATGAAAGGTATCAACACTATTGCAATACGTATCGAGGGAAAACCGGGGCAGAGGGTGAAACTAGTTCTCTCAAACGGAAAAAGGATTATTTTACAATTAAACTGAGAGCCATTTGGCAGCTACTCTTTTGAGTTTTTCTGGATTTTCTGAAGCAAAGAGTTTGAGGATTGGCTCTTTTTGAGAACTTTTGATTTGATAGTTATTTTCTAAATGATCAACAATTGCTTCTCCAGAGTGAATCAAAAGAGCCTTGCTGTTAAAATAGTTACTGATCTGATTGGCGATGAGAGGAAAGTGAGTGCATCCTAATATAACTGCATGAGGGCTAAGATCTCTAAAATAGTGGTGCATTGTGGCTTCTAATATTTCACCATCAAAGATTTCTTCTTCAACTATTGGTACAAAAAGGGGTGTGGCTTTGGCAATGAGGTTTGTGTATCCCCGCTGATGCAAGAGTGTTTGATATTTTTGGCTCTCAATTGTTGCTTTTGTACCTATGATGAGGATATTGCTCTTTTTATCGAGTAGCTTTTTCTCAAGTGCCAAAACACCTGGCTCTATGACTCCAACAACAGGAAAAGGAGCAACTTCTCTTAGCTCTTCAATGGCGTGAGCACTGACAGAGTTGCACGCGGTTATCAACATATCTACATCGAAGTTTTTGAAAAATTCCAGTGCTTCAAGAGAGTAGCGGATAATTGTATTTTTATCCTTGGGTCCATAGGGGACGCGGGCAGTATCGCCATAATAGATGATCTCATCAAAGAGCTTATGCTCTACAAGGCTCTTAACAACTGTGAGACCACCTATACCACTATCAAATACCGCTGCACGCAAATATTAGGCACCTTCATTCATAATGGAGAGAAACTCTTCATTGTTTTTGGTTTTGAGCATTTTGGAGTATAAGAATTTTAATGCCTCCACTTCATCCATAGACTGCATCGCATTGCGCAGAGCCCATACTTTTTGGAGTGTATTTGGATCGACAAGGAGCTCCTCTTTTCTTGTACCAGATTTGAGAATATCGATTGCCGGGTAGATACGGCGGTCTGCTATGCGGCGATCGAGGACTATCTCACTGTTTCCTGTTCCTTTGAACTCCTCAAAAATTACTTCATCCATGCGTGAACCGGTATCAATAAGTGCAGTAGCTATGATTGTGAGGCTGCCTCCCTCTTCGATATTACGCGCTGCACCAAAGAAACGTTTTGGTTTATGAAGAGCATTTGCATCTACACCACCACTGAGAACCTTCCCACTAGAAGGGGTGACAGTGTTGTAAGCACGGGCAAGACGAGTAATGGAGTCAAGTAAAATGACTACATCTTTGCCCATCTCTACACGTCTTTTTGCTTTTTCTATGACAAGTTCTGCGACACGGACATGATTTTTTGCTGGCATATCAAAAGTAGAGCTGTAAACTTCACCTTTAACACTTCTTTCCATATCTGTAACCTCTTCGGGTCGCTCATCGACAAGAAGTACTATAAGTTCTACTTCTGGATGGTTGTGAGCGATGCCATGTGCAAGCTCTTTCATCAGCTCAGTTTTTCCGCTTCGTGGAGGTGCGACGATAAGTGCACGCTGTCCTTTCCCAATAGGTGTGAAAAGATCAAGCACACGACCTGTGAGGTGCATAGGATCATATTCGAGTTTGAGCTTTTCTGTGGGATAGAGCGGGGTAAGGTTATCAAAGAGAGGGCGCTTTTTGGACTCTTCTGGTGGGAGGTAGTTAATAGCTTCGATTTTAAGAAGTGCGTAGTAGCGCTCTTGGTCCTTTGGAGGACGCACTTGTCCTGTGACAATATCACCTGTTCTCAGAGCAAAGCGGCGAATCTGCGTAGCACTTACATATGCATCGTTGGCGCTGTTTGAGAAGTTTTCATTGATGGCACGCAAAAATCCATACCCCTCAGGAGTTATCTCCAAAATCCCTGTAAAGAGGATATAGCCGCCTTTGCTTACCTGATTTTTGAGAATCTCAAACATCAAGTCTTGACGTTTGAGCTCTTGCGGGTTTTCGATACCGAGCTCTTGAGCAATATTGAGAAGTTCATCTATTGTTTTTGTGCGAAGCTCTTCGATAGTGTAGCCATCTACCGGGATATGTTTGCGTTGGTCGCTGTTTTTGCTTTCGTTGTTTTGGGAGGAATCTTCTATATTTTCGTTTTGAGTAGCTTTTTCGCTCATCATGTCCTTCTTCAGTTGTGATTTTTTCTTTGCAGATGATTAGCAGTCGCAAGAGAAAAGCTTTTTGCAATTTTAAACAAATAGAGCCATTTAGTCAAGCAGTATATAAGACTAATTTTTAAATAACTAATACTTGATAAAGATTATTTTAAATTTAATTAAATAAAATTAATCTATACAAACTAAATTATAATCTTTAATTAGGTGAAATTATGAGAAAAATTCTTGCGGTTGATTTAGGAATTACATCTTTTGGTTATGCTATTTTAGAAGAGTCTGGAGCAAATTCATATACATGTTTGGACAATTCAGTTGTTATGCGCAATACTCCTTATGATGAACAAAGTGGCGAATCTCCCCAAACTATCCGGTCAAAATACAAAAGTATGCGTCGCCTCATAGAAAAGCGCAAAAAGCGCATCCGTTGTGTGGCACAAACTATGGAACGTTATGGAATTCTTGATTATTCGGAGGCAATGAAGATCAACGACTCCAAAAACAATCCTATCAAAAACCGATGGCAGCTCCGTGCTATCGACGTATGGCAGCGGCCATTAACCTCTCAAGAGCTCTTTGCTATTTTTGCCCATATGGCCAAACATAGAGGCTACAAATCGATTGCCACAGAGGACTTGCTCTATGAATTGGAACTAGAACTTGGCCTCATTGATTTTGAGAATGAGTCGAAGAAAAAAGCTGATGAGCGGCGCCAGGTTTATAACGCTCTGCGCCATCTGGAGGAGCTGCGTAAAAAATATGGCGGAGAGACCATCGCCCAGACGATCCACCGGGCAGTAGAGGCAGGCGACCTTCGTTCCTACCGCAACCATGAGGACTATGAAAAGATGATACGGCGGGAGGATATTGAAGAGGAGATTGAAAAAATCCTGCTTCGCCAGGCAGAATTTGGAGCTTTTGATTTGACCAAAGAACAGATTTCCGAACTTATCGATGAGCTAAAAGCTTGCATAACTGACCAGGAGATGCCTACAATTGACGAATCCCTTTTTGGCAGATGTACCTTTTATAAGGAGGAGCCCGCTGCCCCAGCATACAGCTATCTCTATGATCTCTATCGCCTATACAAAAAACTTGCCGATTTGAACATTGACGGCTATGAAGTGACACAGGAGGACCGGGAAAAGGTTATTGAGTGGGTAGAAAAGAAAATAGCTCAAGGGAAAAGTCTCAAAAAGATCACCCATAAGGATCTGCGTAAAATCCTCGGACTCTCCCCCGAGCAAAAAATTTTCAGTTTGGAAGATGAGCGTATTGTCAAAGGCAAAAAAGAGCCCCGAACCTTCGTCCCCTTTTTCTTTCTTGCAGATATACACAAATTTAAAGAACTTTTTGCCAGTATCCAGAAACATCCGGATGCCTTGCAGATATTCAGAGAACTGGCCGAGATTCTCCAGCGTTCCAAAACCCCACAGGAGGCTCTTGATCGGTTACGAGTCTTGATAGACGGGAAAGGGATCGATACAGACAATAGGGAGCTGCTAGAACTTTTCAAAAACAAAAAATCTGGGACTCGTGAACTCTCCCATCGATATATCCTCGAAGCACTGCCCCTTTTTCTCCAAGGGCATGATGAAAAAGAGATCCAGAGGATTCTTGGATTTGAGGATCATGAAGATTATTCCCATTTCCCTAAATCCCTGCGACATCTCCATTTGGGAGAGGGCAATCTCTTTGAAAAAGAAGAAAATGTCATCAACAACCATGCTATCAAATCCCTTGCTTCTTGGGCATTGGGGCTTATCGCTGATTTGAGTTGGCGTTATGGACCCTTTGATGAGATTATTTTAGAGACTACCAGAGATGCCCTCCCGCAACAGATTCGTAATAAGATCTATAAGGCTATGAATGAACGGGAAAAAGCTATTGATGAGATCATAAATAGATACAAAAAAGAGTTTCCTTTAATAGACAAGCGATTGGCAAGAAAGATTCAACTTTGGGAGAGCCAAAAAGGACTTGATCTTTATAGTGGAAAGGTCATCAACATATCCCAGCTCCTTGACGGTAGTGCTGACATCGAACATATCGTTCCACAAAGCCTGGGTGGTCTAAACACTGACTACAATACCATCGTTGCACTCAAAAGTAGCAATACGGCCAAAGGCAATCGGCTCCCTGGTGATTGGCTTGCTGGAGATGCAGAATATAGCAAACGAGTTGAAATGCTCTTTGAAAAGGGATTGATCGATTGGAAAAAACGCAAAAATCTTTTAGCTCAATCTCTTGACGAAATTTACACCGAAAATACCCATAGCAAGGGGATCCGCGCAACCAGTTATCTTGAAGCATTAGTTGCCCAGGTCCTCAAACGCTACTATCCCTTTCCGGATCCTAAGCTGAGAAAGAACGGCATAGGGGTTCGAATGATCCCCGGCAAGGTCACCAGCAAGACCCGCTCCCTCCTCGGGATCAAATCCAAAAGCCGAGAGACCAATTTCCACCACGCCGAAGATGCCCTCATCCTCTCGACCCTCACTCGCGGTTGGCAGAACCGCCTGCATCGGATGTTGCGTGAGAATTACGGCAAAAGCGAAGCAGAGCTCAAGGAGCTTTGGAAAAAATACACTCCTCACATCGAAGGACTCACCCTCGCCGACTACATCGACGAGGCATTTTGCCGTTTCATGTCCAAAGGGGAGGAGAGCCTCTTTTACAAAGACATGTTCGGTACGATCCGCAGCGTCTCATATTGGGTGGACAAGAAACCCCTCTCCGCCTCTTCCCATAAAGAGACTGTTTATTCTGCTCGCCACGAAGTACCTACACTTCGCAAGAATATTCTTGAGGCTTTTGACGGCCTCAATGTCATCAAAGATCGTCATAAGCTCACGGCAGAGGAGTTTATGAAACGTTATGATAAGGAGATCCGCCAAAAGCTTTGGCTACACAGAATTGGCAATACAAATGATGAGAGCTATCGTGTCGTAGAGGAACGGGCGGCTAAGATTGCTCAGACTCTTGCCCGTTACCAGCTCATGGATGCCAAAAACGACAAAGAGATAGATGAGGAGTTTCAGCGAACGCTCAAAGATCTGATTGCTTCCCCTATCGAAGTGGGTGGCAAGCAGGTGCGAAAAATGCGTTTTGTTTATGATAAGCTCAATGCAATGGAGATTGAACGAGGGCTGGTAGAGACCGATAAAAATATGCTGGGTATCCATATCTCAAAGGGTTCCAAAGGCAAACTCATCATCCGCCGTATGGATGTCAATAATGCCCGAGAACTTCGAAAAGATAAATCGGGATTGCTCTGTTATCTCAATGAAATGCTGTTCATTTTCAATCAAAAAGGTTTGATACATTATGGTTGTTTGCGCAGTTATGTGGAAAATAGAAAAAATATTGCATTATTTAATCCTCGTTTCCCAGCCAACCCGAAAGCCCAACCATCGAAATTTACTACAGGAAGTCAGATCAAACAAATAGGTATCGGCAGTGCCACAGGAATTATCAAAGCCCATCTCGATCTCGACGGACATGTCAAGAGCTATGAAGTCTTTGGTGACCTGCCCGAAGGTGCCGTAGAATGGTTTAAAGAGGAGTCAGGCTATGGCAGCCTGGAAGACTATCCGCATCACTAAGCCTTGCAAGCTTAGAATTAAAAATGGTAATCTCGTCATAGAAGATGAGACTATGAGGGTGAAGCTTTCTCTTTCTGATATTGACAGTATTATATTCGAAGGAGACAGATTCACTCTCAGCGCCAAGGTGCTTGCAGCACTGAGCAAGCACAAAGTGGCTGCACTCTTTTGCGATGAATACTATATGCCTACAGCCATTCTCCATCCCTACCATCAGAGCTCATTGGCCACAGAGACCCTCAAGGCCCAGCTTTCCCTTCCCGATGATTTGTGTGACCGTTTCTGGCAGGAGATCATTCGGGTCAAGATCCTCAATCAGTCGGCTGTCCTTAGTTACTTTGCAAAAGAAGATCAAAAACTTGAAAAATATGCGAAGCAAATTCGACCAGGCGACCCTTATAGGACTGAGGCTAAGAGTGCGCGGATCTATTGGAAAAAGCTTTTTAATGACCTTAAACGGGAGGCTAATTCTCTCGATGTGCGCAATCAGGCTCTTAACTACGCATATGCCATACTGCGAAGTCTTATTACGCGTGATCTTAGTGCAGCAGGATTTATTCCTGCATTAGGTCTTTGGCATGATAATCGTTACAATGCGTTTAATCTGAGTGATGATCTTATGGAGCCATTTCGTCCTTTAGTTGATATTGCTATCTATCTTCTTTTGCAAAATTACAAAGATGATTATTTAGCCCCTGCATTAAAAAGAGATATCGTTACAATTTTCGATAAGGAATATATAATTTTTGAGGGAGGACTTTCTACAATGAGAACAACGTCGGTGCGGTATATACAAAGATTCAAAGCTGCGATATTAAATAGAAAAATCGAGTTTATTAATTTTCCTACCATAGATTTTGAGGCTCTGAGTGAGTGCTTTTAAGATAATGTGGCTCATAGTAATGTTCGACCTCCCAACAACATCCAAAAAAGATCGTAAGCGATATAGATGGCTTTTTAATTATCTTGATAAAGAAGGGTATATACGGTTGCAATATTCAGTCTATGGAAAAGTTTTTAATTCGTTGCAATCTGCTAACTATGGAAAGAAACGATTAAAAGATTTTCTAAAGATTAATATAAAAAAAGGAAATGTTAGAATGTTTTTAATGACAGATGCACAATTTGGAAAAATGGAAATAGTTGTTGGCGAGCAATCCTCACAAGAAGAGATTGTACAACAATTACTTTTTGATTTTTAAATCATCCAGAGGCCCGTCCGCAAACGGGCCCTACAATGGAACTGTAGTAACAGTTCTCGATTTTAAGACCCCTGTCTAAACCCAACCCAGTTAAAGTATAACAAAAAAAATATAATTTGACAATATTTAAAACATTCTTTAAATTAATGAAAATTTAATAGTTTTAAGACCCCTCTAAACCCAACCCTGTTACAATTCAAATCTGTTGTTAGTGGGACGATAGATTGTTTTAAGACCCCTCTAAACCCAACCCTGTTACAATAAAACTTCTCGGAATAGACATTCCATTTTTGTTTTAAGACCCCTCTAAACCCAACCCTGTTACAATTTCTATTTGCATAAAATCTCGCTTTCTCCTGTTTTAAGACCCCTCTAAACCCAACCCTGTTACAATGAACTTTACAAACTCCACTTCATCATCTTCGTTTTAAGACCCCTCTAAACCCAACCCTGTTACAATACTCTTCTCAAGGAAGAGTTAGCGAGACTAGTTTTAAGACCCCTCTAAACCCAACCCTGTTACAATTAAAACTTCGAGCATATGGACTTGAACCTAGTTTTAAGACCCCTCTAAACCCAACCCTGTTACAATATGATGCAAATTGGTGGAAAAGTCTCTATCGTTTTAAGACCCCTCTAAACCCAACCCTGTTACAATTATGGTGTGAGTGTGAGCAAAGACTATATGGTTTTAAGACCCCTCTAAACCCAACCCTGTTACAATTGCAGATATCGTCATAGGACTGCATAGACCGTTTTAAGACCCCTCTAAACCCAACCCTGTTACAATTCATAGGGATATTGGTATTGGGGCTTGCGTAGTTTTAAGACCCCTCTAAACCCAACCCTGTTACAATAAGGAGTATGAATTGATTGAATTTACTTATGTTTTAAGACCCCTCTAAACCCAACCCTGTTACAATGCGAGACTGCGGCGATAACTATATGTAAGGGTTTTAAGACCCCTCTAAACCCAACCTATAAATGTAATAAAATATTATTTATCAGTCGACTTAGAAATACTATTTTGAAATTGTATGGACTGTTGCATCAAAGAAAGTTACATTGCCAACATTGCGCTTTGTAATAGCTTTATCTTTGAGAAGTTTTCTAACAAGTTTGATAGTTTCTTCATCAAAAAGTGTATCTATATCTTCTTGTGTTAATGGTCTATGTGTAAGGAGATCAATAAGCTCATCTTTGCTAAGATGCAGTTGATAGCTATGCTCTTTTTTTCTTGAGACGATAGTAACTGGAAGATTTTTGATATGTTTTGAGAGTTCATAGAGCTTTTCATAGCTTACAGGTGCTACTTTGTATGCTGGAGGACGGTCTATGGTACCAATATCGATACGATCTGGCTTGATCTGTTGCAAGACTTCATTGAGTGCTACAAACTCTTGTGGTTTATCATTAATACCCTGTACAACTAAGATCTCTATCACAAGAAAACCATCATAGATATTGCGAAAATATACCATTCCATGAATAATATCTTGGACTTCAATCCCTTTTAAAGGGCGATCGAGGCGCTTAAAGGTGCGTTGATCGACACTATCTAAAGAGAGTTTGACGATATCAAATTTTGTAAGAGTTTGCTGGATAGCTAGTTCATGAATACGACTGGCATTGGAGAGAATGAGGAGTTTTTTATCCTCTTTGATTCTGTTTAGTTCGTCTACAAGCTCATCAAGATAGGGGTATAGTGTAGGCTCTCCGTTTGCTGTCACTGTGATAACATCCACTTCACGAAACTCCTGCAAAGCTTTTTGGGTCTCTTGGATGACTTCTTTCACACTTGGTGGATTTTGTATTGCATCTATGGGTTTTGCAGGTTCAAGTTCGCAATAGAGGCAGTCAAAATTGCATGATTTTTGCGCTGGAGAGAGGTCAATTCCAAGAGAGAGTCCAAATCTCCTGGAATTTATTGGACCAAAAATTATACTCATCGGCGTGTCAAATCGTGAACAAGCTCTACTAAATATTTGGCATTTTCTACAGGGAGGTCTGGAAACATACCGTGCCCGAGGTTGAAGATATGTCCAGGTTTGGCTCCCATAATTTCGATGATTTTTTCTACTCCCTCTTTTGTAGCTTCTTTAGAGTAGAGTCTTGTTGGTTCCATATTTCCCTGGAGAACATATTTTTCGCCTAGTTTGGCTTTTGCTAGATCAATTGGTGTGCTCCAATCGACTCCGAAAACATCAAATTTTCCATATATATCATCTAAATATCCAGCTATTCCTTTTGGAAAAAGAATGACAGGGATATGAGGATAACGTTCTTTGAGAAACTGGGCAATATCTACCAGATAGTCCCAGCCAAATTCAAAATACTTCTCTTTTTCTAGTGCACTTGCCCAGCTATCAAAAATCTGCACTGCATTGACTCCAGATTCTATCTGCTTGACAAGATAGGCTTTGATTGCTTCGGTAACTTTTACCATCAAAGCATGCATAAATGCCGGGTCAGTATAAATAAGTTTTTTGATTGTTGCATAGGTCTTGGAGCCTCTACCTTCTACCATGTATGTTGCCAATGTCCAAGGAGCGCCACTAAAACCGATAAGAGCCTTCTCTTTTGGAAGTTTTTTGCGTACGATTTTGATTGTTTCATAGACATAAGTGAGGCGCTCTTCTGGATAGTCATAAAGACGCTCGAGATCTTCCATAGTACGTACTGGATTACTAAAAACAGGACCCTCTCCCTTTTCAAAGCGCAGATCCATTCCCATCTCTAAAGGAATGACCAAGATATCGCTAAACAAAATTGCAGCATCTACATCTAAAATCTCTACCGGCTGGAGAGTTACTTCAGCAGCCATTGCGGGGTTTTTGCATAGAGTCAAGAAGTCTCCAGCTTTATTGCGCACTTCCATATATTGAGGGAGATAGCGTCCCGCCTGACGCATCATCCAGATGGGAGTGTAGGGAGTTTTTTTGCGAAAACATGCATCTATAAATACCATGAAATGTCCTTAATGTTTATCTGCGTCTTTGTGCATGAAATACAGAGCCACTGCTAAGGCTAAGATGGAAGAAGCAAAATAGAGCATCTCCAAAGGTCCTTGATAGTTCATATTGATAACTCTTTTGAAAAAGCTTACCATCAAGACCATGATGATCACTTTTGCAAGCTTATCTTTGAGCTGATCGAGATTGTGTATCTCCAAGATTTTAGAGCTTTCGCTGCGCTCTGCAATATCGATTTTGGAGATGAAGAGCTCGTAGAGACCAAAGCTAAAGAGCAGCATCACCACAGCAATGAGATAGAGGTCTACCGCTCCGATTATATCTCCCACGATCTTTTCATGGAAGTGCTCTGGATGGTGGTGACTCACAATACTTTGGTAAGTAAACTTTGCTACATTATAGATGTCTATACTTGCTACGATAAAAAGAACGATTGCCCCAATCATCCCAAAGATAACTGCGAGGACAATAAAGAGGCGACCTTGCCATAAAGTCCCTTCAAAAAGATTTTCTAAAAATCTCATTCCCCCTCCATCTCAATCCATTTGAGCGCAATTCTCACTGCGTTTGTCGCTGCACCTACTCTGAGGTTATCAGCTACTACCCACATATGAAGTACATTATCGCGATAGATATCTTTGCGAATTCTACCTACAAATGTCTCATTTTTTTCTACCACAGTAATTGGCATAGGGTAGACGCTCTTTTGTGGTTCATCCATTACAACAATATTTTTGCCATTATAAAGAGCCTCTCTGGCAGCTTCTGGAGTAATATCTTTTTCAAACCATACAGTTACTGCCTCACTATGACCGCGCAGTACTGGTACGCGCACACATGTGGCTGAGACTTCTATATTTTTGTGCATAATCTTTTTGGTCTCGTTGACCATCTTCATCTCTTCTTTTGTATAGCCATTATCGAGAAATTTATCGATTTGCGGGATGACATTGAGAGCAATTTGGTGAGGGAACTTCTTCTTCTCACTCTCATCAAGTTTGAAATTGAAAAAATCTTTCATCTGATTGACCAACTCATCCATAGCGCTTTTGCCTGCGCCGCTGGTAGCTTGGTATGTAGCTACATCGACTCTTTTTACTCCAAATGCATCATCGAGCGGTTTGAGAGCTTGTACCATCTGGATGGTCGAGCAGTTTGGATTGGCAATGATTCCTTTTGTTTTCCATGCTACTATATCTTCTGGATTCACTTCGGGAACTACTAAAGGTACCTCAGGGTCCATACGAAAGTGACTCGTATTATCTATAACAACTGCACCGGCTTCTGCTGCATAGGGTGCATAGTGTGCTGATACACTTCCTCCTGCACTAAAAAGGGCTATCTCAATATCCTCTTTTTCAAAGATATCCTCGGTAAGCTCTTTGACCGTATATTCTTTGCCTTTGAATTCAACACTGTTTCCGGCACTACGTCTGCTGGCAAGCGGTACTAGCTTTGCTACCGGGAAATCCACCTCTTCCATGACACGGAGCATTTCTTCGCCGACAGCTCCTGTAGCTCCAACTACGGCAACATTATATCTCTTCAATTTCTTCTTCCTCCTCTTTTGGACATTTGGCAATGCTTATTACTTTATCACCTTTTTCTAGACGAACAATCATAACACCACTTGTATTTCTTCCTGCTTTACGAATACTTTCCATATCCACACGAATCATTTTGCCTTTACTTGTAAGTACCATGAGATCTTTATTTTCTTCAACTGTTACGACTCCTACCACATCGCCAGTTTTTGGTGTCAGTTTCATTGCTATTACACCTTTACCGCCACGGGTCTGCTCACGATATTCGATTGCTTCTGTGCGTTTGCCTATACCTTTTTCGCTAACAGTGAGAAGTTCTTGGTGCTCGTCCTTGATTGTTTCAGCCCCTACGACAAAATCACCTTCTTGTTTGAAGCGTATTCCTGTTACACCTCGGGCAGTTCTTCCCATCTCTCTCACATTATCAACCGGAAAGCGGATACACATTCCCTTTTTGGTAATGATAAAGAGCCATTTTATTTCTGGCTTGACAATTTTGGCGGTAATGAGCTCATCATTTTCATCGAGTGTAATCGCACGAACTCCTCTGGTGCGTATATTTTTGAATTCAGCGAGGTTTGTACGCTTAACAATACCGTTTTTTGTAAAGAAAGCAAGAGATTTGTCTTCACTGAAATCTGTTGTAGGAATAATTGCTTTGATTTTTTCATCAGGTTCAAGCTGTAAGAGATTGACTACAGCTTTACCTTTTGCGGTGCGTCCAGCTTCAGGTATTTTGTATACTTTGAGCCAGTAGAGCTGTCCACGATCAGTAATGAACATAAGTGTATCATGAGTATTGGAGATGAAGAAGTCTTCAATAAAATCATCTTCATATGTAGTGACTGCAGTTTTGCCCTTGCCACCTCTTTTTTGTTTTTCATACTGTTTAAGTGGAACGCGCTTAATATATCCTCTATGTGTAATGGTAACAACCATAGGTTCATTTGGAATAAGATCTTCTATATCGATCTCATCATAGTCTTCAACTATTTCAGTGAGGCGAGGAGAACTAAATTTATTTTTAACCTCAAGAAGTTCCTCTTTGATAATTTCATTGAGTTTTGCTTCGCTGCGAAGGATACTTTGGAGATATGCAATTTTCTCCATAAGTTCTTTATACTCATTTTCCAATTTTTCTCTCTCAAGTCCAGTTAGACGTTGGAGTTTCATATCAAGTATTGCGTTTGCTTGTACTTCAGTAAGTTCAAATCTCTCCATAAGGTTTGTGCGAGCTGTTGGTGTATCCTTACTTGCCTTGATTGTTGCTATAACCTCATCGATATGATCAAGGGCTTTGAGGAGACCTTCAAGAATATGGGCTCGTGCTTTTGCTTTTTCAAGTTCATAAATTGTACGACGAATAACAACTGTACGGCGATGGTTGAGGAAAAGGTGCAAAAGCTCAAGAAGAGTGAAAACTTTTGGCTCTTTATTGACGATGGCGAGGAGAATAATACCAAAAGTAACTTCCATTTGTGTAGATTTATAGAGATTATTAAGAACAATATCACTCATTACATCTTTTTTGAGCTCGATTACTACGCGAATACCTTCTCTGTCGCTCTCATCTCGTATTTCACTGATACCTTCTATATGTTTTTCTCTGACAAGTTGTGCTATCTGTTCGATAAGACGGGACTTGTTGACCTGGTAAGGAATCTCATCTATAATGATAGCTTCACGAGATTTGAGTTTTTCAATATGTGTTTTTGCACGCACCTTTATACGGCCGCGACCTGTCTTGTAAGCATTATAAATACCTTGCTTTCCAAAAATAATTCCACCAGTCGGAAAATCTGGTCCTTGGATATATTCCATCACTTCTTCAAGTTGTGCTTGCGGATTGTCTATAAGTGTTACAAGAGCATCTATAAGTTCATCAAGACGGTGTGGAGGGATATTGGTTGCCATACCCACGGCGATACCACTTGAACCATTGAGCAAGAGGTTTGGGATGCGGGTAGGAAGGACATCAGGTTCACTCAGTGTATCATCATAGTTTGGTACAAAATCGACTGTATCTTTGTCTATATCGCGTAAGAGTTCTTCAGCCACGCTTGTCATACGTGCCTCTGTATAACGCATTGCAGCTGGACTGTCGCCATCTATTGAGCCGAAGTTTCCCTGTCCATCTACAAGAGGCAGACGCATAGAAAATGGCTGCGCCATACGTACGAGCGCTTCATAGACTGCACTATCGCCGTGTGGATGGTATTTACCTATAACATCCCCTACGATTCTTGCACTTTTTTTATACGCAGCGCGACTTGTGAGTCCAAGCTCGTTCATTGCATAGAGGATACGTCTGTGGACAGGTTTGAGACCATCTCTGGCATCGGGGAGAGCACGTCCGATGATGACACTCATAGAGTAATCGAGATAACTGCTCTTGACAGTCTCTTCTATATCGATCTCTTGGATATCTTGATTTTTTTCAAAAAGATCCGCCATATTTTCCCCATGTAAAATTTTTAGATATTATAGCTTTTTTAGTCTTATCAAGGAATTAATATGGATATCAATAAAAAGGTTCTGCTCTTAGCCCTTGCAAAAAAGAAGCAAGACGAGAGCTTCAAAGATATTCTTTTGATGCTAGAAAACTCCCACCTCTTTACCCTCAAAGAGGGCAAGAAACTCTTAAAAGAGCTAAGGCAAGAGGAGTTTATCACTGAGGAGAGTCTGACCCTCAAGGGCATCACACTAGCCAAAGATATAGAGCAAGAGTTCAAGGTATAAGTGGTGTGATATCTTGAGAGATTTCACTAAAGACTTGATAGCGCTCAGATAGCTTTGATATTACCATCTTATACACAATATCGCCTAGTTCTTTTGGAATATTTTGATTGATTTTGCATGGATGTAATGGCACTTTGCTTCCCACAGGTTGGAAATTATGAACATCGAGATAGGCCTTGTCAGCTGTAAGATTTTTATATATCTCAAGACCAAAATCAAAGATTTCCAATGGTTCAAACCGTCCTATTGGTTTATGATTACCTAAGCTAAATCGATACTCCAATTCCTCTTTCTCAAGCAGAGCGTTAAACAGCATCAAAAAGCCGATAGCTCCTTTTGAAAATGGTTGTAGCGCTCTTTCAAAGTACTTTTCAAAGTGCTCACCGGGCTTTTTGTGGTTTTTGTATTCAATCATAAGCTGTTTGATCAAATTTTTTGCATAGCGAAGGGGAATCGCTTTTAGGATAGTTTGTGCACCTTCGCCTTTAGCGAGACTGCCTCCAAGTAAAATATCCACTCCATGAATAATTGCACCATTCTCTTTTGCTTTTGCCCCGACAAAGCCGATATCACCCCACTCATGTAGTCCGCAACCCTTTACACATCCGCTCCAATACATGCGTATTTTAGAGTTTTGCAAGGGAACCTCTTTTGTTAAAAAATCTGCCATCGCAATAGCATCCGGTTTATTGGGAATGACACCAAAGCTACACTCATTTTTTCCTGCACAGGCTACAAGATTGTTGAAATAGGGTGAGTGGATATTTTTATATTTTTGAAAAAATGGCTTTGAAAGCATGGATGATCGGTCGGTGATATTGGTAATGTAGAGATTTTGTTCAACACTGAGTCGAATCTCTCCACCATTTTCTTGTGCTATGGTAGCGGCTTCCATCATATCAGTTCCACTGAATATACCACCAGGAACAATTGCATGCAGAGCAAAAGAGCCATTTTTGAGCTGTACGCTTCCCTGGTTGTTATCAAAATGCTCCATCTTACACAGTGTCTCTCCAGCTGTTGTAAACTCCTTTTGACTAAATTCCTCTAAAGCTGCTCGAAAAGCATCCATTCCAATAGCCTCTATCAAAAAGTAGAGCCTGTTTTTGTTTCTGTTGTCCCGAAATCCATAGGTTTGATAAAGCTTAATGAGGTTTTCATAAAATGGAACTACCTCATCGGCTTGTAAAAAAATATTGGCATTTTTGGCTATTTTGCCGACTTTTCCACCTAGATAAACATTGTATCCATAGATGCCATCTTTTATGGCCAGTACAAAACAGGCATCGTGTCCGTATGCGTTACATCGATTCGTGATGGAAGAGGTGATGGAGGTGTTGAACTTTCTTGGAAGTGAGCCGATCCACTCCTCTTTTTTCAAAAAAAGCTCTTGCATCTGCTCTAATATAGGGAAACTTTCAAAAAAGTTATCAAAGGCTAAGCCATCCAAAGGATCGGTTACAATATTTCTAAGATTATCGATACCTGTTTGATAGGTTGTGATACCAACGCTTTTGAGCTTTGCAAAAATTGCCGGCACATCTTCAATGTCAATATGGCGAAGCTCTACTTGCATCCTGGTTGTAAGATCGATATAGTCTTTGCCAAACTCTTTTGCCACTTCACCTAAAACTTTTGCTTGGTTTGGAGTAAGTCTTCCGCAAGGAATGCGCACTCTTAGCATAAACTGCTTTGGAGTGAATTCGTTTTTGTCAAAGAGTCCAAAATATTTTAAAAAGACTGACTTCTCCTCTTTTGTAAGCGAATCATATCCCTTTCGACTTGCTTTCAAAAGTCTCTCATAAGCCTCTTTTGGTGACATCGAGGCTTTGACTTTTTCTACTTTGTTTATTTTTTTGCTTCGTTGCTCATATATTTTTTGTAGCTTTTCTATCATCGCTGCTCCTCTTTTACAGTTACTTTTTGCTTGGTTTCTTTCCTATCAAGCTCAAGTTCTCCTGCTATTTTTACAGTTGGCGTAATACCTCCTGGACACTTCTTTGAGTGAATCTGCACAGCGGTTTGTTTGTAGTTTGGCTCACCACTGATCGGATCAAAAAGGGATTGAGTCAGCGTATTGATAAGCTGCGTGTTATAGTGAAATGGCACAAATACCGTTCCAGGGGCGACAAGCTGGGTTACTCGAACGATTAGATTTTCTATTTTGCCTCTAGGACTTGTGAGCCAGACTTTATCGTAGTTTTTGACTCCAAGCTTTTTTGCATCTTTTGGATTGATATCGATCCAGGCCTGGGGTGCCAAATCATTTAATATCTTGATTTGGCCTGTTTTGGTTCTGGTATGAAAATGCTCCACAGTTCGACCGGTATTGAGAATAAATGGAAACTCTTTGTTTGGCGTCTCTTCCAGTGGCTTAAACTCGGCACAGATAAATCGTGCCTTGCCATCTTTGTGCATAAACTTCATATCTTCACCATAAAGACGTTTACAGCCATTGGGATACTGTTCATTGCAAGGCCACTGGATCCCTCCAAGGGATTCGATCTTTTCATAGTTCATGCCACTATAATCACAAAGTCTGCCTCTACTAATCTTTCTTATCTCTTCAAAGGCATCTTTTGGCTCTTTCCATCCGCCAAAGAGTCTATCATGCCTTTGAAAGTATTTGCTAAACTCCAAAACAATCTCAAAATCGCTTTTACTCATAGCTGGAGGCTCAACTGCTTTGTTGGCTTTATTACAGCGTCGCTCACTATTGGTATAGCATCCTTCCTTTTCTCCCCATGTAGCCGCCGCAAAGACAATATCTGCAATTTGTGCGGTATCACTCATAAATGCATCTTGCACAAGCAAGAAATCCAGTTTTTTCAAAGCTTTGCGTAATCGCTTTTGATTTGGAAAACTTACAAGCGGATTGGTGCAAACAACCCAAAGTCCTTTGATCTCCTCTTTTTCTATCGCTTCAATAATTTCGGCATATTTGTAGCCTCTGGAGTCTGGTATCCACTCAACTGGCACATCGATGAGTTTTGCAAACTCTTTTCTATCTTGATGACTTTCAAACTTTCTATATCCAGGAATCGATGAGGTAAATCCAAACTCTCTTGTTCCCATGGCGTTGCACTGACCGGTTATGCTAAAAGCTCCCGTTCCCTCTTTGCCGATATTGCCTGTCATAAGAGCTAAATTATTGATCGCACTGACTGTATCGGTGCCTTGTGCTGATTGGTTGATACCCATCGTCCAGCAAATAAGGCTTTTATTGTTTGCAAAAAGCTGTGCCAATCGATACAGCGTCTTTGTATCAATACCTGTAAGGTGAGCAACTTCAGCCGGCTTGTATGATTGGATATGTTTGACAAATTCTCTCCAGCCATTAGTTCTTGATGTGATAAACTTCTCATCAAACCATCCCTGCTCCCATATGATGTAGGCTAAGCCATTAAAAAGTGCCAGATCTGTTCTTGGTTTGATTGGCAGATAAATATCAGCAAGCTGGCTTGTTTTGCTGCGTCTTGGATCAATGACCACAACTGTTTTATTGTTTCTGTTTTTCATCAAATGATGGACGATAATTGGGTGATTGTCCGCCAAATTTGCTCCAACGACAAAGACAACTTCTGCTTTTGCAATATCTGCGTAACTTGCAACCGGCCCATCGCTTCTAAAGCTTTGCTTGTATCCGCTTACCGCACTTGCCATGCAAAGTGTCGTGTTCCCATCGTAATTTCTAGTATCAAGTCCAAGTTGCACAAACTTGCCAAGAGCGTAAAACTCTTCAGTTAAAAGCTGTCCGGTTGAAATGACTGCAAAACTGTTTTTACCATAGGTTGACTGTATTGTTTTGATACGCTTTGCTGCTTCACTGAAAGCTTCATTCCAGCCAACATTTTCGAGGCGTCCACCTTTTTTGATTTTTGGATATAAAACTCTATTTTGTGCATAGAGCATCTGATGCTCACTCATCCCCTTTGGACAAAGAGTGCCGATATTGACTGGGTGCATAGGATTTCCTTTGGTAAAGACGGCTTTTTTATCTTTCACACCAATATAAAGTCCGCATCCAACCCCACAATATCCGCAGGTCGATCTCACCCAAAAATCAGGCTTTTTCGCTTTTGGCACCTTACCAAAAACCCGATCATCTACCATTGTATTTTCAGCTTGTTTTACATCAAATCCTAAAAAGTCTTTTATTTTTTGTATCATTTCCTCTCCTTATGGTCTCTGAGCACCAGCAAAAAAGTTGCCCGGCATGCCTGTTTTGATGGCCGTTGTATAAAAAAGGAGTCTCCCCACTATTTCGCTTGCAAATCCCAAAAGAACTGCCGATAACACAAACAAAAAGGCAAAACCGATTGAACCTGCATTGAGTGCAATTATGGATAGAAGCGGCAAAAGAAGCGCTGCTATTGGCAAAGAGGCTTTTCTAAATCTGTACAGATTTGCAAAACTGCTTTGTAGAAGCTTTTTTGCTTTTTGGATCTGGTAGTTGTTTTTTTCATACAATTTTTGTGATTCCAAGAAGAGATATAGGTGCATGGCTCCAAGCAAAATTGTAAAGACAAGCAAAATATTGGCTACTTCACTCCATCCTTGAATAATTGCCATAAGAGCTAAAAGAGTTGTTGCAATGTAGCCTGTTGTAAAAAAGGTATAGGTTGTCAAAACAGTATTCCAGGTTGGTTTGGCCGGAATCCTATAGATCATCGATTGGGCATATATCCCATAGATTCCTATACCAAGGATGAGTGCTTCAAGAAAAAGGCGAAAAAATCCATCGATATGAAAGTAATAAAGCAGCGCAACAATACCAATACCTTCTGCAAAAACGCCAAGGGCTGCGGCTTCTTTGCTAAGCCATGAGGTTTTGATATTTTTCATTGCACTTAATGCCTTGAAAGGGCGCCCAAGATGCAGAGCCGATAGAGGCAGACCTATGGCACTAAGCATAAAAACAACAAAAGCCATTGTAAAACTTGGGCTTGGTAAAGCGGTGAATTTACTTCCAAGATCACCTAAAAAAATGGCTCCAAATCCAATGAGACTGATTTGGGTAAAGACCGTCATAAAGACAAGCGGCCACTCTTTGTTGGCTGGTTTGATGAGATCTTTGTCCATAGGCTCAAGCTTTTCAGGCAAATTTTCAGGAAGAGTAAATCTTGTGGTAGATCCGGTTACTCTTGCATCAATAAGCCCCGGTGCATTTGCTTCTTGATCGATTTTTCCGTCTAACCATTCATCGATATTGACAACCTCTATCTCGATGGCTCCTTCAGGGCAGGCTTGCACGCAAGACGGTGTCTGGTTGACTTCAATACGCTCATAGCACATATGGCACTTTGTGACGATATGGCGCTTCGTATCAAAAACGGGGACATCATAGGGACAGTTCCAGGTGCAGTATTGGCATCCGATGCAGGCTTCATCATCGTGTATAACGATACCGTTGTCTATTTTTATATAACTGTTTGTAGGACAGCCTTTGAGACATGCCGGATCGATGCAGTGGTTGCAGCTCATCGATAAAAACATCTGCAATACATTTGGAAATTCTCCTCCCTCAACCTCTCCGACTCTTCTCCATTTAACTTCGGCTGGATTGTTGTTTTGTTCATTGCACGCCACTTCACAGCAGTGGCATCCGATACATTTGGTTGCATCAAAATGGAAGCGATACTGCTCATTCTCTTTGAGTGGCGGCAGATCGATGGAGTAGCTCCCACACTGCATACCGGTAGTGGCTTTATAGTTGATAAAGCTCTCAACTGCACTCATCTGTGCTCCTTCAATTGCTTTAAGCTATTTTATGGAAAAATATTCAAAAAAGTTGTATATTATTTGAGCAATAAAAAGAGGAGAATGCAGTTGATGAAAAAAGAGATAATGAATGCAGCTTTGTAAACTTTTACTGGTTCTCTCTCTATAAGTGATGCAGATGGATCAAAATAGGGTTTGACTTTTTTGGGATTTTCAAGCTCATACATCATTTCGCTGTAGTGTTTATAGCGTCTCTTTTTATCCCGTTCAATCGCTCGCATAATAACTGACTCTAACCAAAGAGGTACTTTTTTATTAAAATGGGTTACTGGTTTTGGTTTTTTAAAAGTTGGTTTTTGAAATGGCTCTATCTCACCGTATGGATAGTGCTTAGTTAGAGACAGATAGAGCGTTACTCCTATTGCGAAAATTTCACTCGATTCACTGATCGCCTCACCCCTGAAACGTTCGGGAGCCAAAAAGCTTGGAGTACCGGCGCGATTGGCTATGGAAAAGATCTCAACAATTGAGCCAAAATCGACCAGTTTGAAGGTCGCTTTTTCTTTTCTTTGCTTAATGATGATATTTTCAGGTTTGATATCTCCATGAACGAGGTTGTATTTGAGAAGATACTGGGTGCTTTTGAGCAAAAATTTGCCAAGATCGATCGCTTCATCTACATGTAAAGGGCGTTTTTTGATCCGTTTGGTCAGTGTCTCACCCTCTATATATTCCATGATATAGTATCGATAGCTTCTTTTTTTTGGAATAACGGCCTTTGGGAAAAAACCGGCATTGAGTCTCGTGGCATTCCATGCTTCTTGTATGAATAGATCGAGCTGTTCTTGATTATCAGTTGCTGCAGCAAATTTCATAACATATTTTTTGCCTTTGTTTTCAACAAGCCAAGTTCTCTCATTCAAAGGTTTGATAAGTCTATATCCATCAATGATTTTATCTTTTTGAAGGCTTTTTGGAATAGGGAGATTCAATTGCTTTAGAGTGCTTTTTTTATCCAGCTCATTGATCTCAATGACAACTACACTTGTATCATCGGGGAGATTATCGTCTACCTTTTTGCTAGCATACTTAATAATAATAGACGCAGCATCAAATCTACTTCTTGTTTGCAATTCATTTTCATCTAAAACTGCCGTAACTCCATCACTGCAAAGCAATATCCTATCTTTTGGATGAATAAAATTTTCAAAAAAGTATGGTTCTACCTCTTTTTCCATTCCAAGAGCCTGCAAAAGAATATGGGAGTTCTCTTCAACGTGATCAAAAGAGAGTTTTTGCAACATGCCATCTCGAAGCAAAAAAATAGGGCTGTCTCCTACATTGGCTCCATAGAGACGATTGCCCTGAATAATGACAATACTAAGCGTGGTTAAAAGCTCTGAACGCTCAAATTGGGCCAAAGACTCTTGGTATAAGATAGCATTGATATTTTTGATAAAAATCTCCAGCGATTTTTCAATGCTCCAGCTTCTTGGTCGCTGTTTGAAATTGTTGAGCATGTAGTTTACTACTCTTTGTGCGGCATCTCTGCCTCCAAGGGCGCTACCCACTCCATCGCAAAGCACCCCTATGACAATATCATCACATCTTTTTACGCCGTAAGCATCATCGCTTTGAAGCTCTTTGCCTTTGGCAAGACCAAAGGCGCTGAGTCTATAACTCATCTATATTCTTCCTCCTGCATGGACTCCCCAGGTCGTTCTCCATCTCGTTTTTACCATACTAAGCCCAATTATAGCCATAGCGGCGATTACAGCAAAGATAAAAAAGCCTGTGCTGTAATTGTTAAAAGCCGCTTTACTCCATCCAAGCGTCTTCACAAGCGCCGTTCCGCCAAGTCCTCCGGCACACCCAACAATTCCGGTCATTATACCCATATCTTTGCCAAATCTTTGTGGCACAAGCTGAAAAACGGCACCGTTTGCCATGCCAAGACTTGCCATAATAAGAAAAAGCACAACAATAGCCATATAAAAATTGTGCACTACGGTTGCATTCAAAAGTGCCAAAAGAGCGACTGCTCCATAAAAAATATAGAGTGATTTTACGCCACCCATCTTATCTGCAATTGCCCCGCCAACAGGTCTCAGCATTGCTCCGGCAAAGATACAAAGAGCCCCGAAATAGCCTGCAATCACCTGCACATTTGGCTCATTCAAAAGCTGCAATCCAATTTGTGCCATCTCATCTTTATAGACATCCATCAAATAGACTTTCATATAGTTGGCAAACCCTACAAATCCACCAAAACTTACTGCATAAAAGAGGCTAAACCACCAAGTGTCCTTGTCTTGCAAAAGTTTGATGTAGTCACTGAGCTTTTTCTTTCTTGGTGTATACACCTCGGGCGGTGCATCCTTTGCCATAATGATATAGGTAACAAGGATAATTGTGGATAAAATGCCGCCAACCAAAAAGACCGCAGGCCATCCCCAAATCTCAGCGATCTTTGGTGCAAAGATGTAGTCAATCACCACGCCTATATTTCCAGCCCCCGCTAGTCCCAAAACAACGCCTTGCAGACGTGGTGGATACCACTGTCCGGCCTGAGGAAGTGCCACCGCAAAGCTGGCTCCTGCAAATCCAAGTCCTACAGCCACCATCAAAAGCTCAGTATAGGTGATCGATTCGCCCCGTAAAAATGCATAAAAAAGTGAAGCGATGACGATGAACTGAGCGATAATCGCTGTCTTTTTAGCTCCAATGTTATCAACCAAAAATCCAAGTACAATTCTCAGTATCGCTCCGCCAAGTATCGGGATAGCAAGCATCGTTGCCTTTTGGTTGGCATCAACTATATAACCATGTTTGGCTAAAGAAGAAGCGATCTCCGTTGCAAGTGGACCTAGCATCGTCCACACCATGAAGCTAAAATCAAAGTACAAAAAGGCTGCGATGAGTGTTGGAAGATGACCTGCAGTTTTGAGTTCATCAAGTTTCATCTTGTTTCCTTTGATGGGATATAAGAAATTGTACAAAAGTTAATAGATATAAATTGTATAAAAAATGATCAAAATGAATTTAACGAGAGAACATTCTATGATAAATACACAAAAGACTACATTTCAGTAAATAAACTTATTGATATCAAAGAGTTTTTCCTTTAAAATAGAGCAAAACAGATGAGGAGAGGATATGAAAAAAATTGAAGCTGTAATTAAGCCTTTTAAGCTTGATGATGTGAAAGAGGCATTGAGTGAGATTGGTATTACTGGTATGACAGTGACTGAAGTCAAAGGGTATGGACGCCAACAAGGTCATACTGAGCTCTATAGGGGGGCGGAATATGTGGTTGATTTCTTGCCAAAGGTCAAAATTGAAGTTGTTGTTACTGCTGATGAGGCCGAACAAGTAATTGAAGCGATTGTCAAAAGTGCGCGTACAGGGAAAATTGGAGATGGGAAAGTTTTTGTGAGTGATATCGAAAAAGTTATCCGTATCCGCACAGGTGAAGAAGACGAAGAGGCAATATAATTAAATATTTTTTAAGGATACAAAATGGAGAAAATTGTAATTGCTGACAATGTCTGGATACTTGTTTCTACTGCTTTTGTACTTCTTATGAGTGTGCCGGCACTTGCACTCTTTTATGGTGGGCTTACAAAAGTCAAAAGCATTCTCAATACCATCATGATGGTGATGGTGGCTTTTGGGATAGTGAGTTTGGTCTGGATAGCCTATGGATACTCGCTCACATTTGGAGGAGATGTCCAAGGCATAATAGGAGATTTGAGGTATTTTTTCCTCCATAGTATCAAACCATCTGATACAGCACCTTCTGCACCAAATCTCTACCACTATCTCTTTATATTTTTTCAGATGACCTTTGCAGCAATTGCCACAGCACTTATGGCTGGAGCATTTGTGGAGAGAATGAAGTTTGGTGCGTGGATTTTAATTTCTTTCCTTTGGTCAACGATCGTCTATTTCCCGGTAGCTCACTGGATCTGGGGTGGTGGCTGGCTTGGAAATATGGGAGTTCTTGATTTTGCAGGTGGGATAGTGTTGCATGAGACCAGTGGACTTGCTGCACTTGTAGGTGCTATTATGCTTGGAAAACGCAAAGAGCCTTTTATGCTTCCCTCCTCTTTGCCACTTGTTGCTATAGGAACAGGGCTTTTGTGGTTTGGATGGTTTGGATTTAACGGTGGAAGCGCACTAGCTCTGAATGCACAAGCTGTAAGTGCAGCATTTGTTACCACTCTAGCAGCGATTGTAGGGGGGCTTGTATGGATGATACTTGAGTGGATCAAGTTTAAAAAGCCTACAAGTCTTGGTCTTTTTACCGGTATCATTGCAGGACTTGCTACAATCACTCCAGCTTCTGGATTTGTAGATATTTTTGGCGGTCTTGTAATTGGGGTAGTAGCTGCTATTGTCTGTTTTTGGGCGGTGGTATATCTCAAGAATAGATTCAAATATGACGATAGTCTCGATGTTTTTGGTGTGCATGGTGTTGGCGGGATGCTAGGAGCTATCTTGCTAGGTATCTTTGCCAAAGAGAATATTGGTGGCGTAAACGGACTATTGTATGGGGGTGGAGTAGGACTTTTGGGTAAAGAGTTCCTGGCTCTGCTTGTCGTTGGCATATACACTGTAGTTTTGAGTTATATAATATTTAAAATTGTAGATAAAATGATTGGACTTCGTGTAAGCCGTGATGATGAGATAGAGGGGCTTGATGAAGCACTCCATGGAGAAAAAGCGTATATCAAAGAGTATTGATAAGAGGTTTTGCCTCTTATCAACGAAGAGCTATTTTTTCAAAATTTTTGAGTCCACCAAGAAGATAGATATAGGCTACTTGATTGAAAATTTGTGCTTCAATTGCAGCCTTTTGCGCTCTTGCCGCTGCAAGATCAGCAATTGAGCGACTGAGTTCATCTGCACTTGCTAATTGATTGTCAAATCTTCCTTGAGTGAGTTTATAGTACTCTAGCTGCGCTTTGACTTGCGATGTTGCGCTTTTGAGTTTTTGCTTGAGTGCTGTGAGCTTGACAAAAGCATTTTCGATATTCGTTGTGATTCTTTGCTTGTACTCTGCTATTTGCAAAGTTGTTGCTGCTTTTTTCATCTTAGCTGCCTCTACTCTTTGCTTATCACTAAAACCAGAAAAGAGATTCCACTGTACTGCTGCTCCTACATAGCTTTGGTCAGCATTGGTAAACCCATCGCCATTAAGAGCCATGCTATCGCCATGCTTTTTAAGCGCAGCGAAGAGTGCGATTTTGGGATAATATGTGCTTTTTGCAAGGATAATATCCTCTTGGTCAATGCCTAAGCTCTTATATAAAGCTAATAGATCCTCTCTTTGCTGGAGGGCACTTTGGAGGATCTGTGATTTTTGTGGCATGGGTAGTGATGTAAGCTCATCGGTAGTAGAAATTTTTATATTGAGAAGATATGAGAGATTATTGAAAAGTGCAGTAATTTGCCCCTTTGTCTGCGTGATATCCGCTGCAATTTTATACTTTTTTGCTTGGATATTGTAGAGTTCGCTTGGAGCTAGCAATCCTTTGTTGTAAAAGCCTTGTGCTTTTTTATATGCGAGATCTATCGCTTTTTTTGCCCTTTGGAGAGCCTGGAGCTTTTGCTTGAGTGCATAGATGGAGCTATAGAGCATCGTAGTTTGCATATAGAGATTTCTTTTGAGATCATCTTTTTTGAGTTTTGCCTTTTCATACTCTAGCTTCGCTTTTTGCGTAGCAGCTGTAATGGCAAAACCACTAAAGAGAGGATAGGTTAGCCGCAGCTCTCCTTGCCACTGCTCCTGTTTGCCCATGGGGAGAGCCATGACAGGGGTGCGTGGCATATGCAGATACATAGTAGGTGTATCTTTGAGATGGATTACTTGGAGTGAAACATCGAGAGTGGGGAGATTTTTGCCTTGGGCAGCTTGTACCATTTTTTTGGAAGCCTCAGTGAGTTTGCCAGCTTGCTGTAAAAGGAGGGAATTGTTTACTTTATGGATTATTTGAATATAGTCTTGGGCAACAAGCGGCAAAAAAAGTGACAATATAGCTAATAATTTTCTCATAGGTTCTCCTTTGGTTTTATCAAAAAGAGCAAAAGTACAAATATCGTACCAAAAACTCCCCAATATCCAGCATGCATGAAGGTGTTGTAAAAGCCGTAGTTAAAACTCATAAACTCTTCGTAGCTGCCAAAAATGATCTTGATCTGCTCCCAGCTGATACCTAAGAGGTTTTGGAGTTTATGCAAGAAATAACCAATATATTCATAGTTTTGCAGCTCATTCATGCGTAAAAAGTGCATATTTTTAAAATATTCCATATTATTGGTAGCAAGAGCCGTGCCAAAACTTCCACCTACAAAGCGAAAGTAGTCCATGAGAACAATTGCTAGTTCGCCTTTATGGGGTGGTGCGCTTTGCATCACCATTACTGTCACAGGAGCAAAGAAGAGTCCCATACCTATACCAAAAGGAATAGTTAAAAGCATTGCTTGATGCATGGGGGTGTAGTAATTGAGTTTTGGCAGCAAAAGCACAGAAGTAATCACATAGACAAAGGCTGCAAGGGCTACAGCCTTTTTGGCTCCGATTTTATCTGCAAGGATGCCTGCAATGGGTGAGAAGATTCCTATAAAGACTGCAAATGCAAAGACGGCTATACCGGCACCCAGAGTAGGGAGCATCTTAATGCGCTCATAGTAAATGGGTAGGAGGTAGAAGTATTGATACATAGAAAAGCCAAGGATAAAAAAGTAGATCATCATTCCATTGAAAAAGTCGGGATTTTTAAACAGTGAAAAATCGATGAGCTTAAATTGGGAGTTGAGTTCTACAAGTGCGTAGAGCAAAAATCCAATGATGGCACACAAGAGGAGAACAATGATAAAGGAGCTGTGAAGCCAGCCATACTGCTGCCCTTTTGAGAGCATGACAAGGAGCGAAACTGTAGCAAAACTAAGGAGTATAAAACTAGTAAAATTGAAGCGTAGCTTTTCAAAGAGACGCTCTCTTGGCAAAAAGATTAATCCGGCTACAAGAAGCAAAATACCTACGGGTACATTGATGAAAAATACCATACGCCAGTTATAAAACTCAGTGAGATATCCACCAATAGTAGGACCCAAAGATGGAGCAAAGCTTACACCAAGTGCAAATATTCCCATAGCCAAACCCTTTTGGTGGGGAGGAAAGTAGCTAAAAATCATGATATGGCTTGTAACCATAATAAAGGCTTCGCCAATGCCTTGTAATACGCGAAAGAGGATCATCTCTTCGAGTGCATTGGAGATGCCGCATGCAAAGGAAGCAGCTGTAAAGAGAGCCACTCCTGCCAAAAAGATCTTTTTTGAGCCAAAATTTTTGATAAGCCACTCAGTAATGAGCAAGCCAATCGCAGCAGCTATCATGTAGCTTGTGATGATCCATTGCACACCATACAGATCGGTAGCAAGTGGTCCGGTAAGTTTGGGAACTATGACATCTACAACAGTCGTATCTAAGATTGCCATAAAAGCACCAACCATTACAATGACAGAGTATATAGCACGCTCAGCAGGAGTTATATACCACGGTTTTTTTCCTTCATCCAAGATGACATCTTCAGCCGGCATCGCCATGCTATCTCCTCTCTATTGCCACAGTTGCACCCATACCTGCACGAAGTCCTTCGATATTATCAAGCTTTATGCGTACTTTGAAGCGCTGGTCGAGCTTCGTGAACTCGCCGCTTGCTATATCGCGAGGCACCAAGCTAAAAGTGGCTGCAGATGTAGGAGCAATCGATTCAACAACACCATTATATGTTTTATCCGGCACTGCATCTACTTCTATTTTTACGCTATTGCCGGGTTTAACTCCGTGCATCTTTTTTTCTGAAAGCAGCACTTCGCAGTAAAGCTTCATAGGATCTGTAATAGCATAGACAGGACTACCTTTTTTGATCACTTTTGGAGCATCAAAAAACTTCTTGGCAATAACTCCATCAAATGGAGCAAAGAGCTTTGTGTAGGAGATTTTGAGATTGAGTTCATCGATTGTGCTAGCCAGGGCGGCTTTCTCTTTTGTGAGTGATGCGATCTGTTTAGCAAGCTCTTTGATAGAATTTTTTTGGTTTTTTGCAATTTTTGCTCTGTTGCCTAGCTCTTGCTGCTTGATGTGCAGTGCTTCTATAGCTTTTTGCATCGCTTTGAGCTCTTTTTGGAGTGCAACTCTTTGCGTATGGATAGTCTCATATTTTTCTCTTGCTATAAGTCTTTTTTGCAAGAGGACTTTGAAACGCTGCTCATCTTTTGCAATTTTTTCCAGTTTTGCCCCCAAAGCCTCGCATTGTGCATTTTTTGCTGCTATCTCTTTACCAAGAGCCTCTATCTCTTGATCTGCTATCAGGCTTTGGAGAGTAAGGTTTTTTTGCACTCTTACGCGCTTAAGCTGCAAAGCCTCTATCTTTTTTTCAAGTGCCTCTTTTTTATGCATTAATTTCTCTTTTGCTTTCAGAAAGTCGGTAGGATCAATTTGCGCTAGCACTTCACCTTTTTTGATCTTTTGGTGCTCATTTTTATTCATTGCAATCACTTTGCCACCAACTTTGAAACTAAGCAGTGCTAGATCATCACTTTTGATAAATGCTGCGTCACTGACAGCATTGACTTTTCTATAGTGCAGATAATCAAATCCAAGCCATCCAAAAAAGATTAGAAGTAAAATGATTATAATTGAGCCGATCTTTTTGCTCATTGCTACCCTTGTGAATGAGATTCACAAAAATGATATATAATTTTTCATTAAGAATGGCTGAGATATAATGATTGCAAATGAAGAGGCATTGATGAAAGAGATACTAAAGCTTAAAGTCCAAGCAACAAAACGCAAGATATTTCTTGAAGAGATCTCCAATTTGATCGAAAAAGAGGGATTTGCACAGCTCAAAATGCAAGATATTGCCAAATATCTTGGAATATCAGTGGGGGCATTGTATAAGATTTTTGCTTCTAAAGAGGATCTCTTTTTAGCTTACGTTGAGTATCAGATAAAGAAGTTTCATGCATTGCTCAAAGAGCACACAAAAAATATCGAAGATCCTCTACAGTGTCTACAAATTTATGTGAGGTTGAAATTTGAGGTATTTCAACAAAAAAGAAGAGCGATTGAAGATCCATTGATGGGTGATCCGTTCTATTTTCTCAAAATGGAAAAGAGACAATATGCTCTTATTGAGCCAATTCATAAAATGGTTGCATCGTGGTTTGCGAAGATGCATGTGCATAAGCCTTTGAAAGAGGAGAACTTTTTGAAGCTCGCATATCTCTTTAACTCTTTTACTAACGGTTATGTAGAGTATTGGCTCATCCATGGTGAGGATCTGCGCCCAACAAAAGTTGTGGAGCTCTTTTTGCAAGGTGTGCAACAATGAAAAAGATCGCTTTAGTACTTGGTAGCGGGGGAGCGCGAGGATATGCCCATATTGGCGCTATAGAGGAGCTTGCGAAGCATTTTGAGATTACTGCTATTAGTGGTGCTTCTATGGGTGCTCTCATTGGAGGTCTTTGGGCTGCTGGAAAATTGGATGAATATAAAGAGTGGGTTTTGGGGCTTGATGCATTTGATGTGATGAAGCTTTTAGATTTTTCCTTTGATAAGCGCGGTCTTGTGGGCGGAGATCGTGTGATGAGAAAACTTAGGCAGATTATGGGAGATGTCAAAATAGAAGATCTTTCTATCAATTATACAGCTGTTGCTACTGATCTTAAGCGCAATAGGGAGGTATGGTTCCAAGAAGGTGATCTCTTGGAAGCTATCCGCGCTTCTATTGCTATTCCTTCCTTTTTTACGCCTATTGAAAAAGAGGGAATGCTTTTAGTAGATGGAGGTATTTTGAATCCGTTGCCAGTAGCCCCTACTATGGCATCTCCTAGTGATTTAACTATAGCAGTATCGTTGCTTGGAGAAGGAGAACCGCCAAAGGTTAAAATACCGAATGAGGTAATACAAAAAGAGTCGAAGCTTGAGGTAATTGCAAATGATATGGTAGAAAAGGCGAGAAAAATTTTTGAAGATAAACAAGATGAGTATCATCTTTTTGATATTATCGATATGACCATTGATTCTATGCAAAGAACCCTTTCAAACTACCGCATTGGCGGCTATCCTCCAGATGTATTGATTGAGATACCAAAAAGCATCGCTGGAACACTTGATTTTCATAAAGCTTATGAGATCATTGAGATTGGACGACAAAAGACTCAAGAAGTATTAAAGGATCTAGTATGAAAATAGTCCAAAAATATTGGGTTGGCTTTTTTGCTTTAGCTCTTTTTATAGTAGCTGCACTGCTTATTTATATCAAACTCCACCCAAAAGAGTTGCCACCAAACTTAATCGAAGGGGTTGGGAGATTTGATGGCGATCTTGTCAATCTCAATACTAAATATCCTGGGAGAGTGGCAAGGATATTCTTCGATGATGGAGATGCAATCAAAAAAGGTGATGTAATAGCTGTTTTAGAGAGCAAAGAGTTTCAAAAGCAAAAAGAGGCTCTTCAAAAGCAGATAGAAGCAAAGCAAAAAGAGCTCAAAGTCAAAGAGATTGAGCTTAGAATCAATGAGACGAAGATTCCCGAGCTTCTTAAAAAAGCCATATTAGCTTTTCGAGCAAAAGAGAAGCAGCTCCAAGAGCTCCAAAGCGCTATAGCTTCGCAAAAGGAGGTCGCAGCACAAGATCAGAAAGACTATCTGCGTATCAAAGATCTCTATAAAAAAAGGCTGATCCAAAGACACAAATTGGAAGAGATTACACTTAAATACAAAACAGATAGAAACAAGCTGCAAGCACTCAAAGCAAAAAAAGCACAACTTCTCCAAGCCATCGCTATCGCTAGAAGCGATGTAGTGGATGCAAAGGCTGCTCAAAAGAGTCTCGATGCTTTACGTGAGGCGGTTGCAGGGCTCAAAAAAGGGATCGAAGCTCTCAAAGCACAAAAAGGACAGATCGAAGCTATCATCGCAGAGCTTACTCTCAAAAGTCCCCTGGATGGATATGTGGTGGAAAAAATTGCAAATAGTGGCGAAGTATTGGGTGCTGGTATGCCAATAGCAACGCTCATCGATCCAAAAACACTCTATCTCAAAATATATGTCGATACGCTCTCCAACGGCAAAATCAAGCTACACGATAAGGCAGTGATATTTTTGGATGCCTATCCCAATAGACCAATTGCGGCTGAGGTGGTACGCATAGCGCAAAAAGCAGAATTTACTCCCAAAGAGGTAGCTGTAAGGAGTGACAGGATCCAAAGGGTCTATGCAGTACATCTCAAGCCTCTCAAGCCAGATCCTTTGCTAAAACTCGGACTTCCAGCAATCGGAGTCATATCTCTTGATGGAAAAGGACTTCCAAAATCACTCGATGAGATTCCGGAGCTTTGATGAAGGAAATTGACCGCAATGTAGTCATATTGGGCTTTGTAAGCTTCTTTACGGATATGGCTACAGCTATGATCAATCCAATTTTGCCGATTTTTGTGGTAGTGGTGCTTCACGAAGGGGTCGATAAGCTTGGAATTATTGTAGCTATTGCTACCTTTGTCTCGTATGCTCTGCGTCTACTCTCTGGTTTCATTAGCGATCGCTATGGAATTGTCAAGCCTTTGGTTGTGAGTGGATATGCGCTCTCAGCTTTGAGTAAACCTCTCATAGGGTTTTCACATAGCTACAAAAGTGTTGCAGCTTTGAGGGGAGCAGAGCGTCTTGGCAAGGCGTTGCGTAGTGCGCCAAAAGATGTTTTGATAGCAAGTTTTAGTAAGAAAAAGAGTATCGGTAAAACTTTTGGTTTTCATAAGACACTTGATATCGCAGGGGAGTTTACAGGAACGCTTCTTGCCTTTTTTCTTCTGTGGAAACTTGGAGAGAGTGGGGAGGTTTTTCGCTCCATTTTTTTCTTTACCATAATTCCCGGACTCATAGGTCTTATTTTAGTGATATTTTTTGTCAAAGATGTGCCCAAAAAGCCAAAATCCCAGAAGTTTCGCATCACTGCAAAAGATAAGCGTGTTATTAGGATGCTTCTTTTTTATTTTCTCTTTATCTTTTTCATGTGGAGTGATGCTTTTTTGACATTGCAAGCAAAGAGTGTAGGGGTTGCTGTGATGATCATTCCTCTGCTGTTTGCTATCTCTACAGGTACCCAAACGCTTACCAGCTATCTTTTGGGAGCTTTTATTGATAATGTGGGAGCGCTCAAGATCATGGCTTTTGGCTTTATCAGTGGGATTATTTCACTTGTGCTGCTCTTTTTGCAAAGGCCATTGCTTACGTGGATAGCTTTTGCCTTTTTTGGACTCTTTACCGTAGCAACTCTTAATGCCACAAGAGCCTATATAGCCATGCAAAGTGATAATAAAGGTTCAGTCTATGGGGTATTTTATGCAGGAGTCGCTCTCTTTGGAGCGCTTGGTGCTTATGTGTGTGGACTACTTTGGGAGCATTTTGGTATGCATGCCGCTCTTGTTTTCTCACTTATTGGAACTACTGCACTGTTACTGCTCTTTGTAGGGAAAAATTATGGCGCTCTTAGAGGTTAAGAATGTTACAGTTCGCTACAAAAAGCGCGTAGGTATCGCTCATGCTAGCCTTGAAGCACAAAGAGGAGAGATTGTAGGCTTCATTGGAGCAGATGGAGCTGGCAAAAGTTCGCTTATGCATGCAATTGCTGGAGTGATACCTTTTGAAGGGGAAGTGCGCTTTGGTGATGTGACATACCATTCACCCAAAGAGGCTGAAAAAATCAAAAAAGATATAGGCCTCATGCCGCAAGGCCTGGGACTTGTGCTCTATGATACACTGAGTGTCGGCGAGCATCTCGATTTTTTCACGGATATTAGGAGCCTAAAAAAGGATGAGAAATTTTACGCTTATCGTCAGCGACTTCTTGAAATGGCAGGATTGGCAGAGTTTACAGATAGACTTGCTGGAAATTTGAGTGGTGGGATGCGTCAAAAACTCTCACTTATTTGCACTCTCTTGCATCGGCCAAAACTGCTACTGCTTGATGAGCCAACGACGGGAGTCGATCCCCTCAGCCGTCTTGAGCTTTGGGAAATTCTCGATAATATTCGCAAAGAAGAGGGGACCATTGCACTAGTAAGCACAGCCTATATGCAAGAGGCACAAAAGATGGATAAGGTATTGCTTTTTGAAGAGGGTAGCATCATTGCAAGTGGCAAGGCAGAGGAGTTAGTGGATTCAATTAAAGAGTATGTCTACGAGCCAACAGAGTGCCAAGAGTGCTTTACAATCCATGGGAAGACCTATTCGCTTCAACCCTTGCCAGCAAAGCATAAAGAAGCAACCCTCGAAGATATATTCTTTGTAAGCGCCTTACAGCACAACAAAATCCCTCCAAAGATTGAGATTGCCGAGCGTAAAGTTGCCATTGAGCTTCCAGAAGTGGTCATGGAGGCACGAGGTCTTACGAAGCGTTTTGGTGATTTCGTGGCAGATGATCATATAGATATGGTGCTCAGGCGTGGTGAGATTTTGGGACTGCTTGGAGCAAATGGTGCTGGCAAGACAACATTTATCAAGATGCTTTTGGGGCTTTACCCAATAGATGAAGGTGAGCTCTATCTTTTAGGAAAACCTATTAAAAGTGGGCAAGATAGACAAGATCTCAAGGCAAAAATTGGCTATGTATCCCAGCGCTTTGCTCTGTATAAAGATCTCACAGTGCGAGAAAATCTCATCTACTTTGCCAATATGCACCAAATTCCTCCTCTTGAAGCGCTTGAGCGCATAGAGCGCTATGCCCATGAGTTAGGATTTGAGAAGTTTATGGATGATTTTCCAACCTCTTTGCCTCTAGGAGTCAATCAGCGTTTTTCGGTAGCAGCTGCGCTTTTGCATGAGCCTGTGGTGCTCTTTTTGGATGAGCCAACAAGTGGTGTAGATGCCATTGCAAGAGCGCAGTTTTGGGAACTTTTGAAGCAGCTAAAACAAAAGTGGGGCATTTCGATTCTTATCACCACACACTATATGAGTGAAGCGGAGTTTTGCGATAGAGTCGTAGTGCTTAAGCGTGGGAAAAAGATCGTTGATGATAGAGTTGAAAATCTATACAAAAAGCATCCTGAAGCTAAAAGTTTTGAGGATATATTTCTTTATTATTATAAGGCAAATCAATGAGATTTCGCACAATCTATGCCTACATGCGCAAAGAGTTTATAGAACTTGTTCGTACAAAACTTATCTATCTGGTCTATCTTGTACCAACAATGATACTCCTTCTCTTTGGATATGGGATACGGCTTGAAGTGACGCATGCAAGAGTGCTACTTATCGATAATGATGCGAGCAAGCTCTCAGCTGAGCTGATAGGAAAATTTGAGCACTCCAAATATTTTGCTCCAACACTCTCTCAAGTGAGTGAGCAAAAGGCCCTGCGCCTCATGAAGCAGGCAAAAATCGATGCAATCGTTATCATCCCAAGCTCCTTTGAAAAGCGCCTGCTCCATGGGCAAAAAAGTGAGATGGGAATTTTTGTGGATGGCTCTTTTCCCATGCGAGCGCTAACCATTCAAAGTTATATAGAAGGAACTATACTCAAAGCTGCCCAAGATATCGGAGCGAAGATGGGTCTCAAGCCAAAAATTGCAATCAACCAGCGCACACTCTTTAACCAGGCAATGCGTGATGAGGATGCGATAGTTCCAGGTCTTATCGGTTTGGTACTTCTGATAGCTCCTGCGCTGCTTTCGACTCTTTTGATTGTCAAAGAGAAAGAGAAAGGCACTATTTTTAATTTTTACGCATCGCCACTTTCAAAGTCTGAGTTTTTGGCTGCAAAATTGATACCCGTATTTCTTTTGCACTCTGTTACTATATTTTTGCTTTTTATCTTAGCACTTTATATCTTTGAAGTCCCCTTTCGAGGAAGTTTCTTCCTCTATTGGGTAGCAAGCGAACTCTATGTGCTCATAAGTCTCTCAATAGGGCTTCTCATCTCTATCATTACAAAGCGCCAGATTGTTGCGGTAGTACTTACTGTTATTGTGACGGTAATTCCTGGATTTTTGTACTCTGGTATCTTGATGCCGATTTCATCGATGAAAGGGGAGTCTTATATCGAAGCACATCTCTTTCCCGTGATGTACTACAACCATATCATTTATGATACATTTCTCATTGGGCAAGGCTTTGCATCGCAAAAAAATATACTCTATCTAGCAATACTTGTAGGATTTTTTCTCCTCTACTTTTTGGTCGGTACACTGCTACTAAAAAAGGAGATGCGATGATACGCTCCTTTATAGTCACTTTTATCAAAGAGATACTCACTTTTTTGCGAATTCCGCTATTGGTTTTGGCTGTGCTTTATTTTTTTACTCTCGATGTCTATATTGCTGGGGCTGGCATAGCGGTAAAACCAAGAAATGTAACGATTGGTTATGTAGACTATACCGGTGGTGGAGTAAGCCAAAAGATCCTTTCACATTTTCATACGCCAGAGTTTAAAAAACCAAAAGCATTTTTAAATGAGCGAAATCTTCGCAAAGCAATATTTAACAAAGATATTATGGTAGGCATTATTTTTGATAGAGAATTTGCCAAAAACTATGCTCAAGGTAAAAAAGCAACCATCAATGTGCTTTTAGACTCTACTGCTGCAGCGCAAAGCTTCATAACGCTTAGTTACTTGCAAAATATCATTTTGGAATTTCAAAAACTGCATCTACCAGTTGAGCTTAAAACCCATAAACTTTTCAATCAAAATGCGGACACGCATATGTTCATATCTCTAGCTGAGCTTCTCTCAGTGATTACGCTCCTAAGTGTCATTCTCACAGCGATGGTTTTTGTGAAAGAGAAAGAGGATGGTACATGGGATCTCATGCTCTTGATGCCTGTGGATGCAAAGATAATAATTTTAGCAAAGAGTCTCTCACAAGTGGTTATCAATCTGATAGGAACGATTATTTCTGTTGGATTTGTAATTCTTTGGGCATTTGATACTCCAATGAATGGCTCTTTTTGGGCTTTTGTGCTTCTTAGTTTTTTCTATATTCTTAGCAGTGCTGGTATTGGGCTTTTCATAGCTGCAGTAGCAAGAGACATTATGCAAGTAGCTCAACTTGCTATTCTCATAATGATGCCAATAATATTTTTGAGTGGTGCTTGGACACCTATTTATGCAATGCATCCAATTTTGCAAAAGCTCTCACTCTTCTCACCTCTTCGCTATTATATTGAAGGAGCGGAGAGTATATTTTTTCGCGGCACTTCATTTGTAGATCTGTGGCCATACTTTGCTGGTGTAATGCTCTTGGGTATTTTACTTTACTACTATGGATTTAAAAAAATTGGAAAGCTTTTTTAGCTATTATTTACTTATCTTGCATGAAAGAAGGCAAAGATGGATATTATAATTGCTGGAGCAGGGAGAGTAGGGTTTAAGTTAGCACAAACTCTCTCAATCAAGCACAACATCATTATAATAGATAAAAATCAAGATGCTCTCTCAAGGCTTACTGAATCTATCGATGTGATGCCTCTTTTTGGCAACATTGAAGATCCAGATACCTACAAATCGCTTATGGAGCGAGAGTATGATATATTTATCGCTGTAACAGATAATGACGAAGCCAATCTCATCTCCACACTCATTGCAGATGATGCGATCAATGTCAAAAAGAAAATCATACGTCTGCGCAACCCATTCTTTGCGAAGAGCTCCATTGCCAAAAAGATAGGAATACATGAAGCAGTTTTTCCTTTTATCGCAGCTGCAAGCTCAATCAAACTTTTGCTTAATTATCCAAAGGCAAATAATGTTAAAAATTTCATTTTTACTCCATTTACCCTCGTTTCAGTGGTTGTAGACGAGCCGCAATATACCACTATGGAAGAGCTTTGTACAAAAGATACGATTGTCGTGGGGATTGAACGCAACAAAAAGTTTCTCATCCCAGCAAAGAATGAAAAAATTGAGCAAAATGATCTTTTGTACCTTTTTGGGGATAAAGAGCGCATCAAAGAGTTGTGCAATGGGCTCAATCGCCATGCTCCAAAGCAGATAAAAAAGATAGCGATTTTTGGAGCTGAGCTTTTGGGACTAGAGATTGCAAAGGCCTTTTTGGAAGAGAAGGTGGAGCTCAAAATCATTGAGACTGATCCAGAGTTATGCAAGCGTGCTTCAGAAGTGTTGCAAAATAGGGCGACTGTCATTAACAGCCGCTACATTGAGCACGCTATTTTTGAAGAGGAGAATGTCAAAAGTGCTGATATGATAATCTCAACCAGTAGCGATGATGAAGACAATATCATACGCTGCCTCGAGGCAAAAGAGTATGGCGTCAAAAAGAGCGTAGCTGTCAATAACGATATGGAGTTTTACTCTTTGATGCACAAGCTTGGCATCGTTGCAGTACGAGGGCCTAAAATGAGTGCCTACTATTCTATTTTAGAAAAGATTGCATCAAGCCTAGTAATATCCGAGCGTCACTATTGTGGCGGAAGAGGAACGATTTTTATGCGCAAAATCTTTCCAAACTCTCACCTTATTGATCAAAAGATCAAGCCTCTTGCTCTTGATGATGCACGGTTTTACATTATCCGTGATGGCGAAATCAAGCCTTTGGAGCAAAAAACCACTCTCAAAGCTTTGGATGTAATAGCAGTATTTTCAAAATCTTATCTAGAGGAGAGGATTAAAAAGTGGATTTACACTCTCTAAAAAATATTACAAAATTTCTCTCAACTATTGGGCTTGTACTCTCACTCTTTTTAGCAATTCCTTCTATTACTGGACTTATCTATCATGAATCGATTAAAGCCTATCTTATTTTCAATCTATTATTTTTCCTTTTTCATTATCTGATTTTTTCGTTGCTTTGGAAGCACCCAGCCCAGATGAGTATAAAAGAGGGTATCTTTGCAGTTAATCTGGTATGGATACTTCTTGGAGTTGGAGGTGGAATAGGACTTTATCTTACGTCCCATATTACCCCTGCTCAGGCTTTTTTTGAAGCGATTAGTGGATTTACTACTACAGGGGCTACTATCTATAACGATATAGAATCACTCTCCCATACTACTTTAATGCTGCGCAGTCTCTATCACTGGCTGGGAGGTATGGGGATAATAGTTTTGGGAGTTGGACTTCTTACAATTATAAATCCTACAGGATCTCTTACACTCTTTAAAGCTGAATCGACAGGAGTAACTCTAGAAAAGCTTACACCTAAAATCAAAGATACAGCCAAGAGACTCTGGGCAGTTTATGTAGCTTTAACAGTTGCAGATACGCTTTTGCTCTATCTAGGAGGCATGAATCTTTTTGATGCGATCAATCATGCATTCTCCACAATATCTACGGGCGGTTTTTCTACTAAAAATGCAAGCCTAGGTTTTTGGCAAAATAATAGCTTTATTTTATGGATTACAACAGTTTTTATGTTTTTAAGTGGTATTAACTTCATTGCTCACCTCAAAGCATTTTCCAAAGATTTTAGCGGGTATAGGAGCGAGGAGGTTGTCTGGTATACAGTAATATTTGTATTTCTCTCAGTTGCTTTGAGCCTTACGCATATATTCATAGGTCATGATAATCTCTTCCATGCCGTCACTCACTCCTTTTTTACTATTTCATCTATCATTACTACCACAGGTTTTGCTTCCACAGATTATGGGCAGTGGTCGAGTGTGGCAATAGCTATTATTTTCATTCCTATGTTCATCGGAGCCAATGCCGGAAGTACGGCAGGTGGTGTCAAAGTGATACGCTATGTGGTACTTCTCAAAAACCTTGGTGCACAAATCAAGCAGATCCTCCATCCCAACGCAGTCATAGGTGTTTATATCGATGGGCAAAGAGTCCGTAGCAAAGTTCTTGGAAGTGTCAGTGGCTTTTTCTTTATCTATTTTCTTACTACTTTGCTTTGCTCATTCTATCTCTTTGCTAAAGGGTATGACTATCTTACTGCTATGAGTGCAGCAATCGCAGTAATTGGCAATATTGGTCCAGGTTTTGGTCATGTGGGACCGGCAGATAATTTCACAATCTTTAGCGATTTTGATAAAGTGTTGTTAGCATTTTTTATGATTATAGGAAGGCTAGAGTTTTATACTTTTATTATTCTCTTTTCGCGAGAGTTTTGGAAGAAATTTTAAAGGATTGTGATGGAATTTTTTATACCAGAGCACTGCCCAAAATGTAAAGGCGAAGGGAAAAAGCTCAAATTTGAAAATCTTTTACATAATCTCAAGGATATTGCAAAACTTGAGAGAGAAAAAACTTACTATTTTTGTAAAAACCATGCATGTGATGTGGTCTATTTTAGCGGTTTGCAGACCTTTAGCAATGACGATCTTATTCGCAAAACCGCTTACAAATCAGCCGATTTGGATGCGACTATATGCTTTTGCTTTGGCTATACTATTGCCCAAGCCGATGAGATACATTTTGAAGAATATGAGAAGAAGAAAGCTCGATTTTGTGCATGTAGTGTTCGCAATCCTAGTGGGAAATGTTGCAAAAAACTTTTTAAATCTTTTTTACAAACTCAAGTATAAATAAAATAGAAGGGAAGATATGGCTAAGACTGTTTTCCGTGAATATGATATTCGAGGAATTTTTGCCAAAGAGCTTGATGAAGCAATGACAAAAAAAATAGGGTATTTTTTGGCTAAAAAGGTACCTGGAGAGTATATTGCGGTCGGCTATGACGCACGGGCTCATTCACCGACACTTTTTGGGTGGCTAACCAGTGGTATCAATGCAGCAGGGAAGAGAGTGCTTGGCATGGGAATGGTGCCTACAGGCGTTAACTATTTTAGCAATTATCAAACATTTATGATAAATGACCAAAAGGTAACGCCCAGTGCTTCGGTGATGATTACGGGTTCTCATAATCCACCTGAATATAATGGTTTCAAAATCACAGTAGATAAAAAACCTTTTTTTGGAAGTGATATTTATACACTAGGTGAAGAAGTACTTGGCAGTAATATTGTTATCCCAGACAGAGAAGACTTTTATCCTATTAATGCGAAAGAGCGCTATATCGCATATATGCTGGAAAATTTTGCGCATTTACAAAATTTTGGACAAAAAATTGCTATCGATTGTGGTAATGGTGTAGCCGGTATTGTGGTTGAACCAATTTTGCAAAATCTTGGTATTATGTATGAGGGGCTCTATTGTGAGCCAGACGGTAGATTTCCCAATCACCATCCAGACCCAAGTGAGGAAGAAAATCTCCGAGATTTAGAGCAAATAATGAAACAAAAAAATATATCTCTTGGCTTTGCTTTTGATGGGGATGCAGACCGTATTGCAGTGCTAACGCAGCAGCACAATTTCAAAGGAGATGAACTAGCGATTGTTTTTGCGAAAACAATGCAAAATCCAACAGTCATAGGTGAAGTAAAATGCTCACAGGTAATGTATGATGAGATAAATAAAATTGGCAAAGCGATTATGTATAAAACAGGCCATAGCAATCTCAAAGTCAAAATTGCTCAGACCAGTGCTGATTTCGCAGCAGAAGTGAGCGGACATCTCTTTTTTAACGATCGCTACTATGGATATGATGATGCAATATATGCAATGCTAAGAGTACTTGAGCTTGTATATAGGGGAGTTGATCTTGATGCAGAAGTAGCCTCACTTCCAAAGGTCTATAATACACCAGAAATTAAGATCCATACCAGCGAAGAGACAAAGTTTGCCATTATAGAGAAACTTAAAGAAGCCCTTATAGCTCCGCCAACAGATTTTCCTAAAATGCAGGATATTATAGATGTAGATGGTGTAAGAATTATGTTTGATGAGGGTTGGGCACTTGTGAGAGCATCCAATACTACCCCTGTACTTGTGACACGATTTGAAGCCAAAAGCCCAGAACTTGCAAAACTTTATCAACAAAAAACAATAGAACTTCTCAAAAAGGTAGCTCATGCAATTAACGCTCCAATCTCCACTTGATATGCATCTGCATCTGCGTGATAACCAGATGCTCAAAACTGTTGCTCCCTTAAGTGCCGCTAGTTTTGCTGGTGCTCTTGTAATGCCAAATCTCATTCCACCGATTACGACCAAACAGATGGTGCAAGAATATAAAGAGCGTATCCTAGAGGCAATCGATGATGAGGTATTTAAGCCATATATGACTCTCTTTTTTAGACCAGAGTATGACTATGAGTTTTTGGAGCAGGTCAAAGATGATATCCTTGCTATTAAACTCTACCCTGCAGGAATTACTACAAATAGTGAAGATGGCGTAGATAATTTTAGTGTAGATGCACTCGCACCAACACTTGAAGCTATGAGTGAGCTTGGCATTCCTCTATGTGTTCACGGAGAGACCAATGGCTTTGTGATGGATAGAGAAGCCGAATTTATACCTATTTATGAGCGCATTGCCAAAAGATTTCCAGATCTTACGATTATCATGGAACATATCACTACAAAAGATGCAGTAGATGCATTGATGCGTTATGAAAATCTCTATGCTACTATCACACTCCACCATCTCTATATTACTCTTGATGATGTAGCTGGAGGACTTTTACAGCCACATCTATTCTGTAAACCAATAGCTAAGAGACCAGAAGATCGTATGGCTTTGCGCAAAGTAGCTTTTATGGCACATGAGAAGGTGATGTTTGGGAGTGATAGTGCTCCACATCCAAGAGACAAAAAGGAGGCTCCCGGCTGTGCAGCCGGAGTGTTTACGGCACCAATTGCCCTGCCTGCTTTGGCACAGCTTTTTGAAGCAGCAGGAGTGCTTGAGAATTTACAAAAATTTGTGAGTGATAATGCACAAAAAATTTACGCTATCACTCCTCCGCAAAAAGAGGTGCGGCTCATTAAAGAGCCTTTTACAGTTCCACAAAGCTATAATGATGTAGTACCGATGTTTGCGGGCAAAGAGTTGACTTGGAGAGTGGATGCATAGGTCTATCTTGTATGTGGAGGATGATATACTCTTTGGAGAGACTATAGAAGAGTTTTTGATTCAAAGCGGTTATGAAGTAGTCTGGGTGCGCTCATTTGAGGCTGCAATGCAGGAGAGTTATCAAAGAGAGTATGACCTTTTTTTACTTGATATTAAGCTTCCAGATGGAGATGGTGTAGCCATTTTAGAATCTTTTCGCAAAAATAACATTAATACACCTACAATTTTTCTTACAAGTAAACAAGATGCACTCAAACAAAGCTTCAGGGAAGGTGCAGACGATTTTTTGACAAAACCTGTGGATTTGGAAGAGTTATTGTTGCGTATTGAGGCAGTTATGCGCCGAGCTGGCAAAAGTCAAAAATTTCAGATAGGTGATGTGACATGTGACCTTGAATCTTTGACACTGCAAAAAGGTGATGAAACTTATATACTTCAAAGCAAGGAGGCAAAACTTCTGGAACTTTTATGGCAAAGAAGGGGAAAAGTTGTGAGTAAAGAAGAGATTTTTGAAGAGCTTTGGAGTGATGCAGATCCAAGCGATGGGGCTTTGCGCGTCTATATTGCCAGACTCAAAAATATTTTTGGCAAAGAGAGAATCAGTAATATTCGTGGGGTAGGATACAGGCTTGAAGCCTAGTGACAAAATAGCATTTGCGCTCCTCTTTGTAATAGTGCAAGCAGTTGCATTGTTTTGTGGATATTTTGTATACAAATCGATCCATGCTCCACTGTGGATAGCTCTTGGTATAAGTATGGGGCTCTCTTTTATTTTAGGGCTTTTTTTTGCGCACTTTGCTGCAGCTTCTTTGGAAGAGCGCAACAAGGAGCTAGAAGATTTTGTAAGTGATACCCTTCATGAGCTCAATATTCCCGTGGCTACAATCGATGCAAATTTGCAGCTACTCAAAAACTGCGATAGCAAAAAGATCGAGCGTATTAAGCTTGCTACTAAGCAGTTGCAGCGCCTTTACAAAGATCTTGAGCACTTTATCAAAGGCTCTATCAAAAAAGAGTATGTCATATTTGATGCTAAAGAGCTTGTGCAAGAGAGGCTAGAACTCTTTAAAGATTTACTCAAAGAAAGAGATGTTATACTCGATTTACATAGTTGCGAGGTAAAACTGCCTCGCTATGGTTTTGCAAAAGTAATTGATAATATACTTGCAAATGGTGTGAAATTTACTGAACCAAAACAGCAGATTGCTATATCGTTGCAAGATTGCAGACTCTGTATAGCTGATAGTGGTGTTGGCATGAATGAGGAAGAGATTTGTGCAATTTTTGAGCGCTATTATAGTAGCAGTCCCCATCAAAAAGGATATGGGATAGGTTTGGCTATTGTGAAGAGATTTTGTGACGAAGAGGGAATAGAGGTGAGAATTGAGTCAAAAAAATCACATGGAACTAAAATCTGTCTAAATTTAGCAAAGGTTGCAAGATGAACCATTTAAAAGAGTTTATTGATTATGGAATTTTAGGTTTTTTAGGATTCATGAGTTTTGTGAGTGTATGGTTTTTTATTGAAAGACTTCTCTTTTATCGTAGTGTAGATGTAAATAGATATGCAAAAAAAGAGGAGCTTGAAATTGCTGTGACGAACTACCTCTCACTCATTGCTACAATCGCTTCATCGGCTCCCTATATCGGACTGCTAGGAACAGTGCTGGGCATCATGCTTACATTCTATACTATGGGCCAGCACGGCATCGCAAATACCCAGCAGATCATGATTGGTCTAGCTCTTGCACTTAAAGCTACAGCCATGGGATTAGTAGTAGCAATTCCTGCTACTATGATGTATAACTATCTCACACGCAAAGCTGAAGTATTGCTAGCTCGTTGGGATATAGTACATGAAGCTTAAAAAATTCGATCAGATAAATGTCATCCCATTTATTGATATTATGCTGGTTTTACTCGTTATTGTCCTTACCACAGCTACATTTATCGCTAAAGGTGTGATCCCTTTGGATCTTCCCCAAGCTAGCTCTACAAAAGAGCTTCCACTGAAAAAAATTGCAATTTCTATCGACAAAAATGGCAATATCTATCTTGATAGTAAAAAGATTTCCCTTGAGGAGCTGGCCAAGAGATTCAAACAGATAAATAAAAAGAGTAATGTGATTATTCGCAGTGACAAAAATAGCAAATTTCTCACTTTCATCCAGGTACTCGATCTACTCAAGAGGGAAGGATTTGAAAATATAGCTGTCGAAACGGTCAAATGAAACGGGCATTTTTTATTACACTCTTTCTCTATACTTTCCTTTTCTTTCTCTTCTCTTCCATTCACTTTCCAATTCATATGCAACAACAACGTGCTATCAATATAGCTGATATAAAGCTTATCCAGCCAAAAATTGCAAAAAAGGTCAAAAAAGTACAAACTCCAAAGCAGCCAAAAGAACCTCAGAAGAAAATTATCAAAAAGCCTCTGCGAAAACCAAAGAAAGTGGTACCAAAAAGAGTAATTAGAAAAGCTAAAAGAGAGGTTGCGCACAAGAAAAAAAGGATTGTGCATAAAGCGAGAAGAAAGAGAAACATTGCAAAAAGGGTAGCTCAATCAAAAGAAGTAAAGCAACAAAAGAGCATCGAAGCTCCTCCTAAACCAGAAGAGAAAACTGTACAGACCCAGACTCTACCACACGCTCAAACTTCACCGCATCCCCAAACTCCTCATAAAACAGTTTCGTATGCAAAGCAGTATCTTCACAGCTACATCGATCAGATCCGCATAGCAATACTGCATAATCGCTACTATCCGCGTATGGCACGCAAGCTCCATCGCCAAGGAGTTGTCAAGGTTGCCTTTACTCTTTTACCTAATGGCAAAATTGAGGCTTTGCATGTGGTACAATCGAGTGGGTATAAAATATTAGACAAAGCTGCAATGAGTACAATAAAGCGTGCAGCACAGGAGTTTCCAAAACCACATAAAAGCGTTGTTATCGAAGTACCGATAGAGTATAGACTCAAATAAGGAGATTGGATGAAAAAGTTTCTTTTTTTGGTTTGCATGGTAGCTTCTTTGTATGCTATTGAAATAGGCCAAATGCCTCAGCATGTGATCCTTCAAGGTAAGCAAGGCTACTGTGTGGGGACAAAGAAGCCATTTGATACCAAGACCCTCAGAGGTAAAGTGACTCTCTTTGTCTATGTAGATCCGGATAAAAAGGATCAAAATGCGCAGTTTTTTGAAAAAGTAAAACAGTTGCACTTTCCCAAAGAGCGTTTCAACTCTGTAGTTGTTATCAATATGGCAGCTACATGGATACCAAACTTTGTACTCTCTTCAATCCTTCGAAAGAAGCAACAGCAATTCCCCCGTACCCTCTATGTCAAAGATTTTCACAAAAATTTTGTCAAAGAGTGGCATATGGCAGATAATGCTATGAATATCCTCATTCTTGATAAAGACCTCAAAGTCCTCTTTGCCCACACTGGGAAACTGACTCCAAAACAGCAGCAAGATGCGCTAAAAATTCTCCAAGAAAGGATCGCAAATGATTAAAAAGGCTCTGCATACTAAGCCATTTGGTGTCATAGCCCACAGGGGTGGAGGATTGGAGGCTCCCGAAAACACAATCAAGGGCATCAAGCATGCTATTCGCATCAAAGCTGATATTGTAGAAGTGGATATTCGCAGCACCAAAGATGGGGAGTTGATACTTTTACACGATAGTGATTTTGATAGAGTGGCAGGGATAGCAAAAGAGGCAAAAGAGCTAGAGTTTTCATATATCAAAGAGAATATCCTTATCGAAGATAGCGAACCTGTAGCAACTCTCGTTGAAGCACTTGAAGTCGCAAGAGGTAAAATCGCTATGTTTTTGGAGATCAAAGAGCCTGAAATTTGCCAAAAGGTAGTAGAGCTTGTGCAAGAGCAGCAGATGCAACAAAATGTGTGTATCATAAGCTTTTATGAAGAGGTTATGAGCGAAGTAAAGCGCCTTGATAGCACAATTGCTACAGGTTTAGTTTATAGCTACCCTCCAGGGAAAATTCCCGAGGCCAAGCAGCTTGGATGTGCTCTTGTATTGCCCCACTACCGTATAGCTACAGCCAAAGCTAATAAATTTGCACACCATATTCATCTCAAAGTGGGAGTTTGGACTGTCAATGAAGAGGATCTAGCACTTGCCATGTATGAAAGAGGCGCGGATTTCGTTGCTAGTGACTATCCCAAAATGCTTTTGAAACTGCGCAAAAAACTTCAAGAAGGTGGTATTATAGAAAAAGAAAAAATAGAGTTTCTCATCGAAGAGGTAGATGATATATTATTGCGCAAAGTAATTCTTGGTAAAGATCACTATCTCATCGAGAGAGATCCACGCAAAGACAATACCTATCATACTATCAAAGAGAATTACAACAATAACTTCTATATATTTGATGAGTACAAAGAAGAAAAGCAAACAAATGAAGTAGTGATGGTGCAAAAAATCAAGAGGTCAAAGGTAGATGAGATACTCAAAAAGTTTGGGTGAGGGAAGGGATTAGAATCCCATTCCGCCCATTCCACCCATATCTGGCATTGCAGGAGCAGCAGCTGGTTTATCTTCTTTTATTTCGCTTACAGTCGCTTCTGTTGTTAGAAGCAAGCTAGCGACTGACACTGCATTTTGCAATGCGACTCTTTCAACTTTTGCTGGGTCTACAATTCCAGCTTCAAACATATCTACATATTCACCAGTTGCAGCATTGAAACCAGTGTTTTCATTTTCAGCATTTTCAACATTGTTTGCTACAACACCTGGATCAAATCCTGCGTTTTCAGCGATTTGTTTGAGAGGTGCTTTGATAGCTCTTAGAATGATTTCAGCACCGATTTTCTCATCGCCGCATAGATCGAGATTGACTTTGTTCGCTGCTCGAACAAGTGCTGTACCACCACCGATAACGATACCTTCTTCAACAGCTGCTTTAGTAGCTGCCAATGCGTCATCAACGCGGTCTTTTTTCTCTTTCATTTCTGTTTCAGTTGCAGCACCGACCTTGATAACTGCTACACCACCTGCAAGTTTTGCAAGTCGCTCTTGAAGTTTTTCTTTGTCATATTCGCTTGTTGTTTGCTCGATTTGTGCTTTGATCTCTTTGATTCTTGCTTCAACTGCTGCTTTGTCGCCTTTTCCGCCAACGATTGTAGTATTTTCTTTATCTACTACGATTCTATCAGCTTGTCCAAGATCTTCTAGTGTTGCACTCTCAAGAGTTCTACCAACTTCTTCGCTGATTACTTGACCACCAGTTAAGATTGCAATATCTTGAAGCATTGCTTTTCTTCTATCACCAAATCCAGGCGCTTTTACAGCACATACATTGAGTGTTCCTCGTAGTTTGTTTACAACAAGTGTTGCAAGTGCTTCACCCTCTACATCTTCAGCTACAATGAGAAGTGGTCTGTTGCCAGTTTGTACAACTTTTTCAAGGATTGGAAGCAGATCTTTCATATTGCTGATTTTTTTATCATAGAGCAAGATATATGCATTTTCAAGCACAGCTTCCATCTTTTCGGTATCAGTTACAAAGTATGGGCTGAGGTATCCTCTATCAAATTGCATACCCTCAACGACTTCAAGCTCATCTTGAAGTGATTTACCTTCTTCTACTGTAATTACGCCATCTTTTCCAACTTTTTCCATCGCTTCTGCGATTAGCTCACCGATTTTTGGATCGTTGTTTGCAGAGATTGTTGCAACTTGAGCAATCTCTTTTTTATCTTTTACCTCTTTTGCGATTTTTTTAAGTTCAGCCACAATTGCTTCAGCAGCTTTGTCCATACCACGTTTTACTTCAATTGGGTTTGCACCGGCTGTAATGTTTCTAAGTCCTTCTTTGAAAATATTGTATGCAAGTACTGTTGCAGTTGTTGTTCCATCACCTGCTTCATCAGCAGTTTTGCTTGCAACCTCTTTTACAAGTTGTGCACCCATATTTTCAACAGTGTTTGGTAGTTCTATCTCTTTTGCAACACTTACACCATCTTTAGTGATGCTTGGACTTCCAAAAGATTTTTGGATCAAAACATTGCGTCCTCTTGGACCCATAGTAACTTTTACAGCGTCTGCTAGTTTTTTAACACCTTCGAAAAGTTCTCCTCTTGCTATATCGCTAAAATGAATCTCTTTTGCTGCCATTTTTCACCCCCTTCTTATTTCAAAATTCCAAGAATATCATCAGTTTGTAGAATGAGATACTCTTTGCCTTCAAGTGTAATTTCAGTTCCGCTGTATTTTGCAAAAACAACTCTATCACCTACTTTAATGTGACCCTCTTCTTCTACTTCTGGACCGATTGCCAAAACATTTCCCTCAAGCGGTTTTTCTTTTGCATTGTCTGGGATAATAATACCAGATGGTGTTTTTTCAGGTTCATCTACTCTTTCTACCAAAACTCTGTTTCCAAGTGGTTGGAAATTCATTGCTGCCTCCTTTTATGTGATTTGTCACTCACTGTTTTCTAGTGCCAAAATTTTACACTTAATAAACTTAAATATAACTTAAAATAAACTATGCATATCATTAAATTTTAGTCTAGCTGACTAAATTAAATAATTTTATGGTTCTATTAGTCATTTAGTGTATAATTAATTCTAGAAGCTTATTATTTTTTGATAGAAAGGATTTATAATGAAAAAATTTCTGTTGTTACTCTTAGCAATTATAGTAGTAGTGCTTGGCGGAGGCTATTGGTTGATTTTTACAAAAAGTGGAAATGGCATTCTTAAGCCATATATCGAAAAAGAGCTCAATAAACGCCTGCCAGTCAAAGCAACTCTTACAGATTTTCAGATAGTTCCTATGCATGTAACACTCAAACTTGGAAAAAGCAGCATTATCAAAGCTCAAGGAGAGTTTGATCCATTTGCACGCAGTATGAATATTCACTATATTATAGATGTGAAAAATTTGGCTGATATTGAGCCAATTACTGGGCAAAAGCTTCGCGGATCACTCTATACAATAGGTGATGTAGCAGGTAATAAAGAGAAACTTCTTGTAAACGGTACAGCAAAAGTAGTAGGATCTGCTACAACGTATAATCTAACACTTAAAGATTTTGAGCCAAAACTCCTCAAAGCAAACGTCGCCCATGCAGATCTTGCTAAGATTTTGTATATGCTCTATCAGCCACATATTGCAGATGCCAAAATCGATACAAAGATCGTTATCGATAATTTTGAAAAACTCCATGGAAAAATTGATTCGACTATAACCCAGGGAAAAACAGATCCCAAAGTGCTCAAAGAGCAGTTTGGCCTGGAGAATGTTGCGATTACTTTTAAAGCTATGCAGCACAGCAATCTTGCAAATAATCGCATTAAAAGCAAAGCTAGAGTCACTACAAATGTAGCCAATATTGCAACAAATAGTGCACTTTTTAATATTAAAACAGGAACTTTAGAGGCACCATATACACTCTATGTACCAGATCTTGGTAAACTCTACTTTCTTACGCATCAAAAGATGCGAGGCAAGATCACCATTACAGGTAAAATCAAAAAAGATAAAAATCTCTATGTTGCAGCGCATAGTAAAACACTAGGTGGTGATGTGCATATCAAGCTTCTCAACAATAAACTTACTGCAAATATAGCAAAAATACAAACAGTGGCTTTGACCCATATGCTTTATTACCCTAAAATTTTTGATTCACGTGTTGATGCTCAGCTAGACTATAATATTCTCACACAGCAAGGATCACTCCATGCACAAGCACATGATGGACATATTTTGCCAAACAAGATGAGTTTTTTGCTCTCGCAAATGGCAAATTTTGATATCACACGCGAAGTGTATAAACTTACTACCATCGATAGTACTATCAATAAAAAGAGAATTCTCTCTGATCTTGATATGGAGAGTAGGCTCACTCACATAAGTGCAAAGAGGGCTTTGGTGGATCTGGATAAAAAGATTGTCGATGCGAAACTCCGCATTGAGATTCAAAAAAGGCCAGTTTTTGTTAAAATCCATGGGAATATTCAAAATCCAAAAATTAGCCTCGATGCAAAAGAGTTAATTAAAGGTCGCGTGAAGAAAGAACTAAATAAGAGGCTTGGAGATAAAGTGAAGTCAAAAATTCCAGCAGGTGCGAAAGGTTTGCTAAACAATCTATTTTAAAATGAAAAAAGTTTTAATAGTTGAAGATGAGAGTCTTGTTGCATTAGAAATCAAATCTACGCTGCGACAATATGGAATAGAGAGCTGCTATATAAGTGATAGTGTAGAAGAGGCTATAGAGATAGCAAAAAAATGTAGTCCTGATGTAGTCTTGCTCGATATCTATCTCGCTGGTCCTAAAAGCGGGATAGAAGGGTGCAAAGAGTTTAAAGAGCTTGGTATCCCTGTGATATTCTTGACTGCTTACTCAGATGAGAAGAGTATGAGTGGAGCGCTAGAGTGTGAGCCCCACGCCTATTTGATCAAACCCTTTCGCAGAGCCGAACTCTATGCAGCAGTCAAGATGGCCACAAAGCATAAGAAAGGGGAGCAAGAGGTTATCAATATTTGTGGAAATATTTTGTATGATCCTCGAAAAAACATGATTATTCGTGATAACAAAGAGATTATTCTCACAGGGAAAGAGAAGAGCTTGCTAGATCTTTTGCTCAAAAATAGAGGAAGAGTGGTACAGTTTCCAACTATTGAATATACTCTTTGGCCTGATGAGCCGATAAGTGAATCGACGAGACGAAGTCTTATTCATAGGTTAAGACAAAAGATTTCCAAAGAATGTATACGTACAATTACAGGAATTGGAGTGATTTTGGACTAATTTCGAGATTGCAACACTTTTGCAACACTTAAAAAGTATAATTTTATTGCTTCGTTGCTATTTTCGGGGAAGGGGGAGATTCACAGAAAATTAAACTAAATTTGGTTCCATTTTTGGAATCTATATGAATCTCCCCTTTTAATTGATTTTTTATTAGTGTCTCCACGAGTTCTAATCCAAGAGATTTTTTTGCTGTTTTACTATCTATACCTTTTCCATTATCTGCAACTACAAAGTTATAGCACTCACCCTCTTTGATAAACTTTATTGTAATATGACCCTCATCTTCAAAAGCATACTTGATTGCATTTGTTACAAGCTCATTGAGAATAAGACCGCAATATATCGCTTTTTCCATTGAGAGAGCTGTATTACTCTGGATAGAGTAAGTAATTTTCTTGTCATGAGAGAGAGATTCAACTATCTCTTGTGTTAAGAAATCAAAATAGCTTGCTATATCTATATACTGAAAAGATCTATTTTTGTAGAGCATTTCATGGATAGTGCTCAGAGCCTTAATGCGATTTTCTGCTTCAGAAAGTACCTGCTTTGCTCTTGTATCATCTACTGTATCACTTTGGAGACGCAAGAGCGATATGATGATTTGGAGATTGTTTTTGACTCTATGGTGCAACTCTTTTAGCAGTGTCTCCTTTTCTTTGACACTTTTATGAAGCTGTCTCGTTTTTTTATCAGCATACTCTTCCATTCTTTTGGCGTAGTTTTCAGTCTGCTCAAGGAGTGCTTGTACAGCACGCTCTTTTTCCTCTTTGTAGGTATTGATAAGAGCTGAGAGAGCCATAGAAAAAAGTATCGCTTCAGCAAAGATCGCAATTTTGCCAATATAAGGAAAATAGTCTATCCAAGCCACAATTCCTGCCTGGTTGAGTCCTAAAAGAACAGTATTGAAAAAGAGCAACATCCATCCAGCAAGGTAGTATTTAGCCTGGGTTACACCCCTCTTATAAGCATATATTCCAAGTATAATGATTACTAAAAAGAGAGACATATAGAGGAGTCGTTGAAAGATAGTCGGCAGGATTTGTGTGATGTTTAAGATATAAACAATTATTAATACAACAGCTAAAAATTGAATAAATCTATAGATTTTGGGAAAATTTTTTGGTATCTCAAGAAAATAGAGTGTAAACATTATGATCGAGAGGGCCATAAGCAACAGGAGCGTATAGATAACATTTTGTGAAAAGTAGACCCAAGGAGTATATATAGAGAAAAAGCCCCCCTCAAACAGTTCTAAGACAAAAAAGCTTCCCATCATACCTATATAAAATAGATAGCTGATATTGCGTGTGAGAAAGAGCAAAAAAAGATTGTAAAGAAGGAGCGAGAAAATGCTTCCAAAAAAGAGCATATTTATTACTTTTGCTTTTTCATTTTTGTCGAGAAAATCTTGGAAGTTAAGAAGATTGAGTTTTGCTATGAGCCCTACATTTTCATCTCTTGCCTTGATGAGTATCTCTTTGGTCTCATACGGTTTGAAGGTCAAAAAGAGAGGATGTGTGATATAGCGCGATACAGATGGTTTAAAAAGATATCCTCCCAAAAATGTCCTGCCATCTGCATAGAACCAAATTTTTTCTTGAATAGGATAGTCATATTCAAGAACTTTTTGAAGTGTTTGGTTTGTATCGTTTTTGATTTTGAGCTTGAGCCAGAGATTGGCACTATCATGGTATCCAAGAATAAGTTTCTTTTTGCCTATTTTTTTGAATAGTTTATCATTTTTTCGTACATCGAACTCGGTGAGTTTTCCAAATTGATCGAGAAAATAGTATGTAGAGGGAGTGATATTGGTAGAAAAATTTTGATCGATATGTATAGTACTCTGTGCAAAGAGCAGCGAAGTGAAGAGAAAAAGCCATAAGAGTCTCATTGCATTAGTCTATCAAAAGATACAAATATTGACAAGCAAGATGATTTGAAGTATAATTTCACTCGCTTTGGCTGGGTAGCTCAGCTGGTGAGAGCGCTGGTCTCATAAGCCGGAGGTCGACGGTTCAAGTCCGTCCCCAGCTACCACTTCTAGAAATTTTCTAATTTTCCACCTTTTTTGGCAAAGAGTAGCAGTTTTGCAATCTCTACAGCTCTATCTCCAGTTCTTTCTAGTTTGCGACAAGTAGATAAGACATTGAGGTAGTCAGAGATCTTTTCACGCTCTTTACACAGATCGGCTAGGAGCTCTTTTTCAAAGAGTTTGAAAATCTCATCTGTTTTACTCTCTTCAACGAGTGCTTTATGATAGAGGTCATCTACTTCTTCAACATTTGCATCTAACATACTCAGAGCATACTCCAACGCCTCAATCGCCGTTTCATGAAGCTGAATTATATAATCATCAAGAGCACTAAACTCTATCTCATTTTGGATATGGCGAGAGATGTTTTTCGCGTATGTCTTTGCATAATCACCAATACGTACAATTTCATTCGTAAGTTTAATATATGCGATGAGTTCTCGCAGCTGACTTGCTTCAGGTCCATAGAGTGCTATGACTTTTACAATTTCATTGTCTATTGCTCTTGCCTCATCATCGAGTGATTTGACAAGATCTAGCACAGATCGGAACTCATCTATATCTTTATTGGTAAAAGAATCAAGGGCAATCTTGTGCGCATTGACAACTTTTTGTGAAGCATCTTTTACCATATTTTGGATGGCGTTAAGTTTTTCCTCATAACTTTTGAGCATGCTTTATCCTTCGAGTATATTTGACAATTTTTATGCATTATAATCAAAAACGATTACAAATTGATTGCATAATTGTAACCAATTTGTAATCTAATTGTTTTAATATTTCAATAAAACAATTCAAAAGGAGACTGAATGCTTAAGAAGATTGCTTTCACATCAGTAGCAGCAATGGTGCTTGTGAGTGGTGCAAATGCTACAAAAATTAGTGGTGCTGGTGCAACATTCCCTGCACCTTTATACTATCAATGGGCATATGATTACCACAAAGCTACAGGTGTAGAGATCAACTATCAGTCAATTGGTAGTGGTGGCGGAATCAAACAAGTAAGTGCAAGAATTGTAGATTTTGGTGCAAGTGACAAGCCTCTCAAGCCAAGAAAATTGGACAAAAAAAGACTCTATCAATTTCCTGCAGTTATCGGAAGCATCGTTGTAGCATACAATCTTCCAGGCATTGGCGATATGGAGCTCAAACTTGAAAACAAAGATATAGCAAATATCTATCTTGGCAAGATCAAATTTTGGGATGATAAAGCTATCGCTGAAGATAATCCAGGCCTTAAACTCCCCCACAAAAAAATCGTAGTAGTTCATAGAAGCGATGGTAGTGGTACTACTTTTAATTTCACATATTTTCTCAGTGCAGTAAGTGATGAGTGGGCAAACAATGTAGGAGTAGGAAAAGCAGTGGATTGGCCAGTGGGCATTGGCGGTAAAGGAAATGAGGGAGTGAGCAATATCCTCAAGCAGACTCCTTACAGCATTGGATATGTCGAGTATGCATACAAGCTTCAAAATAACTTCACTGCTGCAACTATTCAGACAAAGAGTGGCAAATGGGTAAAACCTGTAGAAGAGAACTTCAAAGCAGCAGCTGCACATGCAAAATGGAGCCCCAAAAACCACTTCTATCAAGTATTGGCATTGCAACCAGGAGATAATAGTTATCCGATTGTAGCAGGAACTTTTATTCTTCTCCCACGTGAAAAGCAAGAAAAAGATAAAGAAATTACAGCCTTTTTTGACTGGGCATTCAAAAATGGAGATGCTGCAGCAAAAAAACTAGGCTATATTCCACTTCCTGCAACTACAAAAGATATGATCCGCGAATATTGGAAAATACACGGAATCGCTCCAAAGAGCAAATAACCATCTCAAAAATGCAAGGGATATCAAATCCCTTGCGGCAATAATCTTCAATTATCAAAAAGGGTTGCAATGAAAAAAATTGCATTGAGTTTAGCTGCACTTGTAGCAACATCTGCAGTGGCTGGCACTATCACTCTTTATCAGGATAAAGATACTGGCGCAATTTATACTAAACCGGGTCCAAATAGAGTCTCTTTGGGTGAATTTATTTCAAAAGATGAAGTCTATAAGACCACGCAAGAGATTCAAGAAAATATGAAAAAAGAGATTAAGGCTACAACTGTTTTTAGTAAAGTCCCAAAACTCAAAATCAATGGCTTACACTATCTTGGATACCATTATACAGACTATGATGATGAAGCAAGAGATGATAGAAGTGCTTTTGAGACAAGGAGAAATTACTTCCAAGTACAAGCGTTCTGGGATAAACATGACTATGTAAGACTGACTCTTGATACCCGTCAGCTCAATAATGGCGACTGGATAACAAGGCTCAAATATGCATATATATATCTTGATAATATTTTGCCATATACTGGTGTAGAATTTGGTCAGGTGCATAGAGCTTGGATCGATTATGAAGAACACCATGGCTGGCTCTATAGATCTATTTCTGAGACATTTGTTGAAACCCATAATGCTGCACGCGTTATTGACTCTGCTTCTCTAGGTGCAAATTTTGTTACTAAAACTAACTATTTCACTAGTCAAATTGCTTTAGTTAATAATGGAGGTTACCATAGTATCAAAAGAGGAACAGGTCAAAGTATCGATTGGAGATTTACTTATGAAGCATTTGGTACTGGCCGCAAACACGTTCATGCTACAAGTGATGAGTGGCTCAATTTCTCATTTTATGGAAGATATCTCACCGGAACAGATAACGGTTATGGTAAAGATACTATGACCGGATTCCATGCTGCATACAATAATCCAATGTTTCTCATTGCTGGTCACTGGATGAAAGATGACAATGATGGCGGTCCTCACGATGGAAAGGGATGGAGTGTTAATGGAGAGCTTAGACCAGTACCAAAATGGAGCATATTGGCCCGTTATGATCACTGGAAGGTTACTCCTACTAGCAACCTTGACTATACGAAGAAAAACCTCATCGCCGGTGTTGCATACACTTACAACAAAAACGTAAAGTTTATTGCAAATGTTGATAAGTATACAGACAATCAACCTGATGTAAATAACGATAAGATGGAATATCTTCTCACTGCAGAGGTTAAATGGTAAGAGGAAACCTCTTACCGATTTTGTGGTAGGCAAGTTTCATTCTTACTCTTTTGATCCCTTGCCTACTCCAAAATCTGATCCTCATTTGTAATCAAAATGCAAGCATTTTCTTGTATAATCACGTAATAAAATAATGGAGAAATCTTCATGAGTAAAGCTCTTGATTGGCTGTTTAAAAATCTTGCGCTCATATCTGCCATATCAATACTCATAGCCCTCATAGCAATCTTTGCAATCCTCTTCAAAGAAGCCCTTCCTGCGATTCAAGCTTTTGGTTTGAAGTTTTTAGTCAATACAAAATGGGCTCCAAATATGGATATCTTTGGAGGGCTTCCTGCAATTTATGGCTCTATAATGTCTACAGCAATTGCTATGCTTTTGGCTACACCTATTGCAATAGGTGTAGCAATATTTTTGACTGAAATCTCTCCAAATATTCTAAAAGGTCCTATTGGTACAGCGATCGAACTACTTGCAGCCATCCCTTCAATCATTTATGGAATGTGGGGGCTCTTTTTCTTTGCTCCCTATGTGCGTGATTGGTTTGGGGGTAATGGGCTAGGACTTTTGACTGCTGGATTTGTGTTAGCTATCATGATCTTACCCTTTATGGCTGCCATTACAAGAGACAGTATGAATACCACCCCTGATGTTCTCAAAGAGTCTGCCTATGCATTAGGTGCGACTAAATGGGATGTGGTCAAAGATGTTGTCATTCCTTTTGCAAAAGCTGGGATTATTGGATCTATTATCCTTGCATTGGGACGAGCTATAGGTGAGACAATGGCAGTAACATTTGTTATGGGAAATGCCCACAAGATTCCAAAACACCTTACAGATCCAGCTACAAGTATTCCAGTGACACTGGCCAATGAATTCACAGAAGCTGATAGTGATCTCTACTACTCAAGTCTCTTCTATTTAGCCCTCATTTTATTTGTCATTAGTTTTGTGGTCATAGCTTTGGCAAAATTCTATTTTCTTAGAAAAGTAAGGGCTGCTAAATGAGACAAAGAAAGATCATCAATATTATAATTATGGTTCTCTCAACACTTGCAGCTCTTTTGGGACTTCTTTTTTTGTTTTGGATTCTTTGGACCCTTGTGAGCAAGGGTATGAGTGCTATGAGCTGGGATATTTTTGTCAAAGATACAGCACCTCCGGGAATGCATGGAGGGTTGCGTAATGCGTTGGTAGGACAACTCATTCTCGTGAGTGTAGCCTCTCTTATAGGTATTCCTTTGGGAATTTTAGCTGGTACATTCTTGAGTGAATATGGTGGTAACTCCAAATTTTCAAACTTTTTACGTGATATCAGTGACATCATGATGAGTGCACCATCAATTGTCATAGGTGCGTTTGTCTATGCAATTTTAGTTGAGCCTGTGGGACATTTCAATGGATGGGCAGGTGCTGTGGCATTAGCGATAATGATGATACCAATAGTACTGCGCACTACTGATGATATGCTCTCTCTCGTTTCACGCCAGCTTCGAGAAGCAGCTTATGCCTTGGGCGCTCCAAAATACAAAGTTATCATGCAGGTAGTTTACCGTGGAGCAAAGGTAGGGATGATTACTGGTATTTTGCTTTCTGTTGCCCGTATTGCCGGTGAGACTGCACCACTACTCTTTACATCTTTTAACAATAACTTCTTTACAACCAATCTCAATGAGGCAATGAGTTCACTCACTGTGACAATGTTCAATTTTGCTACAAGTCCGTATGAAGACTGGATCGATCTTGGTTGGGCAGCTGCGTTTATATTAGGTGCTTTTGTGCTCTTTGTAAATATAGTAGGACGATTGATCATTAGAAAGAAGGTGAAATAGATGGCAATACTGTGTGAAGTCAAAGAACCGCGTGAAATTGATATCAAAAATTTTAGCTTCTACTACAATGGAAGCGATAAGCCAGCACTTAAAAATATCAACCTCCCAATAGCCAAAAACAGAGTTACAGCTATGATAGGTCCAAGTGGTTGTGGGAAGTCGACACTCCTTAGAAGTCTCAACCGTATTCATGATCTCTATCCAGGAAATCGCTATGAGGGAGAGATAATCTTTGAGGGGCGCAATATTCTTGATAAAAAGATCGACCTTATAGCGCTTCGTGTCAAAATTGGAATGATATTTCAAAAACCAACCCCTTTTCCTATGAGTATTTTCGATAATGTTGCATATGGACTGCGACTTCAAGGGATTAAAAACAAAACGGAACTCAAGGATAGAGTTGAAGAGGCGCTAAAGGGTGCAGCACTTTGGAATGAGGTGAAAGACCGTCTCAAAGATGATGCAAATGCACTCTCAGGCGGGCAGCAGCAGCGTCTTTGTATCGCCCGTGCAGTTGCTGTGAAACCAAAAGTCTTACTTTTTGATGAGCCAACAAGTGCACTTGACCCTATTAGTACCCAAGCAATTGAAGAACTTGTCATTGAGCTCAAAGAGCAGATGACTATAGTTATTGTGACACACAATATGCAGCAAGCCGCAAGAGTGAGCGACTATACAGCATTTATGTATATGGGTGAACTAATCGAATTAGGTATTACAGAAGAGTTTTTTATCAATCCAAAAGCTAAACTCTCAGAAGAGTACATTACTGGGAAGTTTGGTTAAGCTTTTTGTACACTTCATGGGGTGTCACCCCTGCACTCTTATAGGCAATCCATTTACCTATCATTACTGCAGCTGAGAGTCCTAGAAAAATAATAATTGCTGTAATAACATCTTTTCTTTGCATATGGTATCCTTTTTATTATAGTAGCAAAAGGTGTGCAGATGATACAAGAAGCAGCAAATGCCATCAAAGAAGCTGATTACCTTCTTATCAGTGCAGGGGCTGGAATGGGTGTTGATAGTGGTCTGCCAGACTTTAGGGGCTCTGAGGGTTTTTGGAGGGCATATCCCGCGGCAAAAAGGTTGGGATTACGATTTGAAGAGCTTGCAAATCCTCGCTGGTTTGAAGATGATCCTCACCTTGCCTGGGCTTTTTATGGTCATAGACTCAATCTTTATCGAAAAACGCAACCCCATGAAGGTTTTGCAAAACTTCTCAAAATTGCACAAGATAAAAAGGATTATTTCGTCTTTACTTCCAATGTAGATGGACAGTTTCAAAAAGCCGGTTTTGCTGAAGATAAAATCTATGAAATACATGGATCGATCCATTTCATGCAGTGTACGCAGCCATGCAGTGAAGTAATTTGGAGTGCAAATGGTGTGGAAGTGGAGATCGATGAGGAGAATTTCAAGGCATTAGAGCCGCTCCCACGATGTATCAACTGTAGCGCAATAGCACGGCCAAATATATTGATGTTTGGGGATTGGAACTGGGTAGATACAAGAGCAAGAGAGCAAGAATCACGCTTTGCACAATTTCTTCATCACATTGATGGAAAATTGGTTATCGTGGAAATTGGAGCTGGCAAAGCAGTGCCAACGGTGAGGATGATGGATGAGGAAATTGCTAAGGACTTCGGCGCTACACTCATTCGCATAAATCCTAGAGAGCCAGATGAAAGTGATGTCCCTCTAGCATATGGAGGTAAAGAGGCTCTAGATATGATATACACTTGCTATCAAAAGTCGTAATGATCACGAATCCCTTGCAATTGGCAAAAATTCTCCATAAAAATTCGCGCAAGAGTGATATTACCATCAATGAAATAGAACAGATTGTTCTATTATATAGAAGAATATACTGCAGACTCTACAACAAAAGTGATGATAGTGACATTTTTTGCAAAGAAGTTATGAAAAATTTAGCAAAAATGTGTGAGACTAAAGAAAAAAGGATATAAGTGAAGAAGGTACTCCTTAGTCTCGTTGTTGTTATCATAGTTATATTCTTAGGTTGGCAAATGCTCAAGCCAAAAATTGCATCCTATTATGTACAGCTTACAAAACCACATATCGGATTAGAGGCAGACTTGCAACCAGCTGCGCAAAAAGGGGCAGAATATGTAGGTTCTGGTAAATGTAGAGAGTGCCACAAAGAGCAGTATAATGACTGGATACACTCAATGCATAGTAAAATGATTCAAGATGCTAAGAAGAACCCAAAAGTAATAGTTGCAGATTTTAGCAAGCTGCCGGCAGATGCAGATTTCAATCTTAGTGATATCAAATACACAATCGGAAGTAAGTTTAAGCAGCGCTATATGATACCAGCTACTATCAATGGCAAGCCAGATTTTCGCCTGGGAAACTATCAGTGGAATACCCAAACCAAAAAATGGCAGCATTTCAAGCCATATAAATACTGGTATCATGATGCATATCCCCATGATAATAAGCAGTTTCCTACATCAAATACCTGTGATGGATGCCACTTTACCGGATATATGAGTAGAGAGAAGCGGGTTGAGCCTGCAATTGCGTGTGAGAGTTGCCATGGTCCTGGAAGTTCACATAGCAAAGACCCAAAGGCCAATCCTATCTACAAAGCAACAAGCTACGATCCTATCAGAGCGACAGAAGTCTGTTTGCAGTGCCATATGCGCAATAGAGACAAGAGACTTGAAAAGATGGATATCAAAGAGCTGTGGATGGAGGCAAAGGATTATCCTTTTGGCTATGAGCCTGGCCGTCCTCTCATAAAGTATAAACTTGTAGCACCATTTATCTATGGGCATGAGACCAAAGAGTTTTGGCCAACAGGACAGGCTAAGAAAAATAGAACACAAGGAAATGAGTATGTAAGAGATGCTATGTATCAACACGGCATAACATGCATCAATTGCCACAATCCACATAGGCTTACGAATGTTGCCCAAAAGCCGGAGGGCAATGCAGCTTGTATGAAGTGTCACAGTTTTGGAAGCATTATAGGCCCACATCAAAAGAGCCTCGAAGCTCACACCCATCATAAAGTTGACTCAAAAGGATCACTCTGTATTGAGTGTCACATGCCAAAAACGGGACGCCATACGGGCAAATCGCCTTTGACAGTGCGTAGCCATATGTTTCGTTTTGTTCCTCCTGCAGAAACGAAGCTCTTTCATATGCCACCCAAGACCAATGCATGCTATGCTTGCCATCAGGATAAGAGTCTGGATGAGTTGCAAAAAGATCTCAAAGAGTGGGGTATGGAGTCGTGGCCAAATCAAGAGGTACTCAGCCACTTTCTATTGCAAAAGAGCGCAGCGTATAAGTAGCTAGAAAGAAATTGAATAGGAAAATCCAAAATTGAGGGATTTATTGGTGTAAGAGGAGGGGAGGCGCAAAAACAGCTTCTTCGAAAAATCGGAAAAGTAGTGCATAGGAGTATTTTTATCTTGCATATAAGTATATGAAGTAAAAAGTAGCATAGCAGATTTTTTTGTTATGCGATATTGTAATCCTCCCTGTAAGCTATAACCAAAACATTTTGGGTGCTGCGTTACGTAAAAATTTCTCAAAATGTGGTAATCTTTTGTTTTGACCTGGGCAAATACAAGAGAGGGAGTGAGAGAGAAAGTTATATTGTTTGCTACATTTTCATGGTATTTGACTCCTAAGTGATATTGATATCGCTTTTCTTCAAATGCAAGACTCTTTCCATCAACTTTTATAAAACTGTTTTTAAAATAGTTCGTTTGAGTGGTATTGTGCCACTCTTGTAATATTTTTTTATATTTTACTCTTCCAAACAGTGCTGCATGATTATTGACTTTGTATGCAAGATCAAAGTGGTAATGACGATATTTTGTGATTTTATTGAAGGAACTTGAAAATACAGCGAGTCTGTTATCTTGCCAATCAAAGTCTTTGCCTTTTTGTGTTTTTGAATCTAATACAATATTAGTACCAAAAGAGTAAGAAAAATTTTGTATAGTTTGATCATATCGTATCGCTAGACTTGTTACATTTTTTGGAAATTCAAGTTTAGATTTAAGGTGTCTTTGTTTATCTTCAACGAAATAGTATGAGATTTCATGATCAAAATGTAGACCAAAGGTGAGATTACCAGCAGCTAGAACTGCCGGAAAAAGAGGGAAAAGAGATAATTTATTCAATTAATGTTGTATAGCCACCATCACCAGTGGCTTTTATTGTGAGTTTTTTGTTGTTCATGAGAAAATGCCCTTCACCACTAGTGAGTATACCGTTTTCATATACAAAATGGACAGGAGGATGGAAACGTGTATCAAGGTCCACATATTTTGAGAGATCTGTATCTACATATATTCTCCCTTGCAACATTGAAAAATCTAGGTTTCCAGAATAGTTAAGATATTTTAGATTCATAATGCAGTTTTGAAGACCAAATTTTTGACTGTTGAGACTCGCTATATATGAGGTGGTAATAGTCATATCGTTTGGTATATAGTATGCATCAAAACTGTTTATTCTTGTGTTGATATAGCTGCCAGCTTTATATGTAATAGTGATAGTTGGATGTTGTGTTCTTATAGAAAAGTCTGACAAGAATGAAATATTTGTAGTTTTGAACTCTTGTGCATTTGGATCAAGGTCTTTAATCTCAGCATGTATCTTTCCATTGAGAGTTACACCATATTCTTGGCAATTATTGTACGCAATGGTGACGTCTCCTCCACTCGCTTCAGAACCAACACCATTATATGATACAGTTCCCCCCTCTTCACACTGCTCAGTCTCATTTACTACTTCGTTAAGTATTTGATTCATAATTGTATATTTGATAATACTTTTTGTAAGAATTGTATTTGATTGTTTGAGCATTTTCATGTTTGATATCTCATCATCTGCAACACTATTGAGTGCAAAAAAGTTGAGAGTATCATCTGGATTCATTGCTATAATAGCTGCGACTTTTTGGGCATTTTCTTGTGTAGGTTCAGCTTTTTTGGCATACGCTGGGAATGAGAGCTGTTCATTATTTGCATAGCTAGAACTACTCGAACTGCTTGCTCCATTTGCATCAACATAATTATTGATTTTATAGAATCTTACTTTATTACCAGATATTGTACATCCTAGGTTGCTTAGTTTGTCAATTTTGCCATCACCATCAATATCATAATTAAATGCTTTTGTGTTAGGGTTTTGCCCCACAAGTTTATAAATGTTGGTGCAGTTGTTGTTTTGATCTTTTTGAAAGAGTAACCAGTCAAATTTTCCATTGCCATAATGTATCATATAAAACATTGGTGGATTTGGTTTTACATTGACAGGCTTCCATCCAAAAATTCCGTATTTTTTAATGTTTTCTTCGCTTGTATCACCAAGAAGTTGGAAAGTAGGGCCATCAGGAGCGGCTGTATAAGTCCAATTTGATTTTGCATCATTGCTAAATTTATATGGAGCAAAATAGCCAGTAATTGTATAGATACCACTATGTTGAGAGACAATTGTGTTTTCTATATTGCTTATCGGACTTGAGGGATAGTTTGCTGCAAAAAGAGATGTGGCAAATAAAGATAATGCAATTGCAAATGATTTTTTAATAAAATGCATAGAAAAACTCCTCGTTTTTGATTATAAGAGTATAACAAAAATTGCATAAATGCTGAATAATTTTGAAGAAAAATGGAGAAGTCGTGGCGGACAGGGAGGGATTCGAACCCTCGGTACCCGCAATGGGTACGCCTCCTTAGCAGGGAGGTGGTTTCAGCCAGCTCACCCACCTGTCCTTGTGGAGTTGGCATTATAGAAAAAAATCACAGTTTTGTCAATATTTTTTCTACCACCTCTTTGGGGTTTTTGGCTTTGTATATTGGGCGCCCAACGACGATGATATCACTTTCATTAGCTTTTGCCATCTCAATGCCTGCTACACGTTTTTGATCTCCTGCGTCTTCTCCAAAGGGGCGAATGCCTGGTGTGAGGGTGATGAAATCAGAAGATATTATCTGCTTGATCCTTTTGCTCTCAAACACACTGCAAACAACACCATCGAGCCCAGCTTCATAAGCATCTTTGGCAAATTGTGTAGCTTTTTCATCAATTGAAGCATTATAGATAGATCGAAACTGCTCTTCATTAAAGGATGTGAGAACGGTTACAGCTAGTACAAGAGGCCTTTTGGAAAACTGTTCAAGTCGATGCATAACAGTTTGCATAGCCTCTCTTCCAGCACTTGCATGGATATTGAACATCTCAATACCAATTTTTGTAAGTTCCTCAGCTGCATCTGCCATAGTGTTTGGGATATCGTAGAGCTTGAGGTCTGCAAAAATCTTAAACTTCGTGTTAATGGATTTGAGATCTTGTATAAACTCTTTTCCGTCTCGTATATAGCTGCGCAGACCAACTTTGAGCCAGACAGGGAAATCTTTGAGCTCTTTTGCTAAAGAGAGATTTTGCTCGCGCGAGGGGAGATCGAGTGCTACACAAAGTTCCATTTTACGCCTTTTTTGCTAAAATTATACAAAAAAAGGGTTTGGTTGGAAAAAGAGCTATCGCATCTGTATGAGCTTCTCAATGATAAAAAGCGACTCCTCACAGAAATCTACTTTGAATTGCAGCGCTATTTTGAACAAAAGTATGGACAAAATACCGTAGTTTTGATGGAGATAGGCTCTTTTTTTGAGGTATATGAAGTCAATAATGATGAGCTCAAAATCGGCAAAGCCAAAGAGATAGCAGAGTTTCTCAATATCCAACTCACTCGCAAAAACAAAGCTATCATAGAAAATTCCATCGCCAATCCATTGATGGCAGGAGTGCCAAACTTTGCACTTGAACGCTATCTAAGCCGCCTTGTACAGAGCAAGAAATATACTGTAGTCTTAGTGCGCCAAAAGGGTGAGCCACCAAATGTCAAGCGCTATATCGCTAATATCATATCTCCCGGTACCAATTTTGACTATCAGGCTGAGCCTACGGAGAATTTCATCGCTTCTATCATTGTGGGTTCCAATAAAGGAAGCTACTATGCTGGGTATGCAGCGGTAGATGTGACTACAGGCAAATGTTTTGTCAATCAGCTCTATTCAACCAAAGATGATAAAACTTTTGCACTTGATGAACTCTTTACACTTTTGCAGACTTACCAGACGAGTGAAATTATCCTCACATACGATGGTGATGTAGACAGAGAGTTTGTACAAAGCTACCTAGAGCTTGAACACTACACATATAATACCAATACTTCTAGAGCCAAAATTGACTACCAAAACGAACTCTTTGCATCCATCTACGCAATTCACTCAATTCTTTCACCCATTGAGTATCTCGATCTAGAGCGCTTTCCATATGCGAGTGAGGCACTAGTGCTTTTGATCGATTTTATAATTGATCACGACCCATCTTTGGTGCAAAAACTGATGCGGCCGCAGTTTTTAGGGAATAAACGCTATGTCTATCTAGGCAATAACGCTCTTGAGCAGCTCAATATTATCTCACGTGATCCAGAGGAGATGACACTTCTCAAACTCCTCGACCAAACATCCACACCCCTTGGCAAGAGGCTTTTAAAAGAGAGACTTCTCAATCCAATCCAAGATCAAAAAGAGCTGCAAAGGCGCTATGATTTAACAGAGCTGTTTTTGGATAGTTACGAAAAGTTTGAGCGCCTCTTGAAGCAAGTCTATGATATCGAGCGCATTTTGCGTCGTATAAAACTCAAAAAGCTCCACCCATTTGAGATAAACTATTTGCACACCTCATTGTATGCTATTGAGAAGATTTATAAGGAATTGGAGGGGAGCAAAGTAGATATTGCTCATTTTAATTTTGAAGATATTCACACTTTTCGCACATCCCTTGAGCGTATTTTTGATCTTGAGCAAAGCGCTAGGTATCGTCGCGATCAGATTGAAGGAAATATTTTCAATGAAGGAGTCAATCTCTTCATAGATAAAATTGAAGAGGAGATTGCACAGATTCTTGCAAAACTAGAGCAGTTTGTAGGGCATATTCAAGGTTTTTTTGACAAAGACGAATCTTTCGTCTCTTTGGGTTGGCTAGAGAGTGAGGGATTTTTTATCAATCTTACAAAAAATCGCTATAAACTTATCGAAGAAAAACTAGTACAAAGTTTTGTAACAGTAGATGGAGAGCACCACTTTTTCAAAGATTTTCAGATTAAGCGCCTCAAAAACAGTGTCAAACTTACAAATAGTTACATAGAAGATCTCTCTCAAGAGTATATTGCTTTGCAATCGCGCTTGGTAGCTCTAGTAAAAAAGAGCTACATGGAGACATTAGAAGAACTGGAGCTGCAGTTTAGCGCATTGCTTGAAAAATTGATAGAGTATATTGGAGAGCTTGATTTTGCTATCAGTGGTGCTAAGGTGGCCAAGATTTATAACTATGCAAGACCAGAGATTGTAGATGAGCAACAGCTAGAGTTTATTGCTCTGCGCCACCCCATTATAGAATCGCGCGAAGAGAATGGTATCTATATTCCTAATGATTTGCTGCTAGGGAGTGTTCAAAGTGAGCATGAGCATGTAACCATCGAAGCAAGTGGTGGCAAAGAGGTGCGAGGAGTACTGCTCTATGGTATCAACTCTAGCGGCAAAAGCTCGCTTATGAAGAGTATCGGGATTGCAGTAGTAATGGCGCAGGCTGGTTTTTTTGTGCCAGCGGCGAAGATGCGCTTTGGACTTATAGATAAAATTTTTACGAGAATTGTCTCAAAAGATAATCTCTACAAAGGTCTCTCTACATTTGCTATAGAGATGCTAGAACTCAAAAACATCTTCAATCGCGCTACGGCAAACTCACTTGTTCTTGGTGATGAGATAAGCCATGGGACGGAGACCTATTCGGCTCTCTCAATCGTGAGTGCTGCGATAAAGAGACTCAGTGAAATCGGCAGTTACTTTGTCTTTGCTACACATCTGCACCAGCTCTCTTCTATCAAAGATATCAAAGAGCTTCCAAATATCGTTTTTTTGCATCTTGGAGTTTATTATGATGAAGAAAAAGATAGGCTCATCTATGATAGGAAGTTGCAAGTTGGAAGTGGAAGCACCATGTATGGACTTGAGTTTGCAAAAGCTCTCCATATGGATAAAAAGTTTTTAGAGTATGCTTATGTGATACGCAAAGAGTTGACTGGACAAAAGAGTGAGGTAGAACTACTCAAAGAGAGAAGACGTAGCCGTTATAATAAAAAGGTATACTTAACAAAGTGTGCAATATGCAATGCGCCAGTCGAAGAGGTACATCATATCGCACCGCAAATGAGAGCAAAAGAGGGATTTATAGACCACTTCAAAGCAAATCACAAATACAATCTCATTCCTCTTTGTGCAAAACATCACAAGATGGTGCATGACGGTAAGATCATTATTAACGGATTTATCATGAGTGAAGAGGGATTGAAACTCCATTACACAGAAAAAGGAGGGTAGATGCTAAATAAGGCTATAGAGCTCTTTGAAGCAGATAAATTTGAAGAGGCGTTGCCGCTTTTCAAAGCTTTGGCAAAAGAGGGCGATGCAGAGGCGATGTACTATATAGGTATGATGTATTATGAAGGGTGGGGCGTAGAAAAGTCTCAGGAAAAAGCTATAGAGTGGTGGAAAAGAGCCAATAGGCGAGGAAATCTCGATGCAAAATATATGCTCCAAACAATCTGCTCCACCTCAAGCGTCTTTGCAAGAGAGTAGATGTATACCTTTGTAGTTCTCGTTATTGTTGTAGCTTTAGGGACTTTGGCATATATTCTCTTTTTGCAGCAAAAGGGCAAGAAGCTGAGCAAAATACAAAGGGGCTTTTGTCCTGAGTGTGATCGTGAAAGCATAACCATCAAGCGCAGTAAAAGTATGGGGTGTAGTGGTACTACAAATGTAATTTATAGGTGTGAATTTTGCGGCTATGAGGAGGAGTTTCACATAACTAGTGGAGGTTGTGGAAGCAGAGGATGTGGTCTGTAAGAGGCTAGGCCTCTTACTTTTGTACGATTTGGATAATCTTTTCTACAACACTTGGATCTTCGAGTGTTGAAGTATCTTGTTTGATCTCTTCACCTTTTGCGATGGCTCTGAGGATTCTTCGCATGATCTTCCCGCTTCTTGTTTTTGGCAAGCCCGGTACAAATGCTATCTCGTCGCATTTTGCAAGTGGCCCGATATCTTTTGTGATTACTTCATTGATCTCTTTGATGAGTTCCATCTCATCTGCCATGCCTTCATCGTCTTTGAGCACTACAAATGCGAAGACACTCTCTCCCTTCACTTCATGCGGTTTTCCCACAACTGCGCACTCTGCAACTCTTGGATGGTGGCCGATAGCTGCTTCGATCTCTGCAGTGCCTAGGCGGTGACCGCTGACATTAATCACATCATCCATACGTCCTGTGATCCAGATGTAGCCATCTTCATCATAAATCGCACCATCCCCACTGAAATAGACTGGCTTTCCATCTTTTTTACATGTGCCAAAGTAGCTTTTGACAAATCTATCTGGATCTCCCCAGATAGTTCTAATCATACTTGGCCAAGGCTTGGTGATACAGAGATACCCTTTTTCATTTGGAGGCATTTTATTGCCATCTTTATCGATGATCTCAGCAAAGATTCCTGGAAGTGGGAAGGTGGCTGAGCCTGGTTTGATTGGAGTTGCACCTGGAAGTGGACTAATCATGTGGCCTCCTGTTTCAGTCTGCCACCAGGTATCCACAATTGGGCACTGTCCGCCACCCACTTTTTCAAAGTACCACATCCAAGCATCCGGGTTGATAGGTTCACCTACAGTTCCGAGGATATAGAGGCTGCTAAGATCATATTTGTCTGGCTCGTCTGGTCCAAGTTTGTGCAAGAGGCGAATAGCAGTCGGTGCTGTATAGAACTGGTTGACTTTGTGCTCTTCAATCATTCTCCACCATCTACCAGCATCTGGATATGTGGGAGTTCCTTCGTACATGAGGGTTGTACCACCTGCAGCTAATGGTCCATAAACAATATATGTATGCCCTGTAATCCAGCCGATATCAGCAGTACACCAGTAAGTATCAGTATCCTTGATATCAAATACCCACTCCATTGTCAGTTGTGCCCACAGAATATATCCAGCTTGTGAATGCTGCACACCTTTTGGCTTGCCGGTACTGCCTGAAGTATAGAGCAAGAAGAGTGGATCTTCACTGTCCATGATTTCAGGCTCACAACGAGTAGGCATATCTTTGACTAGCTCAAAGTAGTCATAGTCTCTTCCCTCATGCCACTTGATCTCTTCGTTGTTTCTTCTTACTACCAATACTGCTTCTACACTCTCACAATCTTTTGAGAGTGCCACATCTACAACAGGTTTGAGAAGATATGGTTTACCGCGTCTATATGCTCCATCAGCAGTGATGACGAGTTTTGCTTGTGCATCAGCAATACGATCGCGCAAGGCTTCGGTGCTAAATCCACCAAAAACTACTGAGTGAATCGCTCCGATTCTCGCACACGCTAGCATTGCAAAAGCAGCTTCTGGAATCATTGGCATATAGATAACAACGCGATCACCTTTTTTGATACCAAACTTGTTTTTGAGAAGATTTGCAAACTTGTTCACTTCATAGTAAAGATCAAGATAGGTGATAACTCTTTTGTCCCCCGGCTCACCTTCCCAAATAATTGCAGCTTTGTTTTTTCTGTTTTCTAAGTGTCTATCGATACACTGCTCAGTGACATTGAGCTTACCACCTACGAACCATTTATAAAACGGCGCATCACTCTCATCCAGTACTTTTGTATAAGACTCTCGCCAATTAATCTTCTCTTTTGCCAGTCTGTCCCAAAATCCTTCATAATCACTCTCAGCCTCTTTTACCATTTGCCAATACTGATCCATAGAATTAATGCGAGCACGCTCTTTTATTCTAGGAGTCGGGTCAAAAACAGGTACTTTTTCCATCTTTCATCCTTTCAATTGTAGGTATGCTATGCAAAAATAGTATCCAAACAAGCTTAATTAGGACTCAATTTATCTTAATTACTTGTTTCTTTTACTTTTGCTATTAAGTAATCTCTCTACGTCTCTTAGATCACTCCAAAAATCATTTTTATTCCAATATCCTATAATCTTTTTTATAACGTATTCCCCTTTGATAACATATATCGTAGGAACATAGCGTGGATAGAGCTCCGATGGATACGAGCTTGTTGATTTTTCAAGTTTGACGGGAATGAAGTTGTTATTGATATAGTTACTGATATTTTGATCGGCTAAAGTGGTTCGCTGCATTCTCTCGCACCATTTACATGGAGGATAGCGCCGCTCTATAAACACAAAAAGGGGCTTGCCGCTTTCTAAAGACTCTTTGTATGCTTTTTCAAAATCGTTTTGCCAAGTGATCTGGGCAAAGAGTGAAAGTGCAATTGTAACTATAAGGAAAACTTTTTTCATTATACTCCTTTTGAAATTTTTATCCATTGTAATATAGGTAGCCTTAATGAAAACCTGCTATGTTACAATTAAAAGAAAAAAAGAGGAAATGTGCAGCTAGAAAATATTACCAAAGAGCAGATCCGCTCCTATTTTTTATGGAGTTATAAGACCTATGAGAAACTATTTGATCTTTTGAAAAATGATGTAGCTTTTTATCAGCAGCCAGAGCCTCTGCGTCATCCTCTGATCTTTTACTATGGACATACTGCAGTATTTTATATCAATAAACTCCGCCTTGCAAAACTTATAGATAAGCGTGTCAATGAGGAGTACGAGTCGATCTTTGCAATCGGTGTAGATGAGATGAGCTGGGATGATCTTGATAGCAGTCATTACGATTGGCCACAAGTTAGGGAGGTAAGAGAGTACCGTCAGGAAGTAAAACAGATAGTTTTGGATCTTATTGATAGATTATCTCTTGATAAGCCGATTGGTTGGGAGAGTCCATGGTGGATTATTTTGATGGGGATTGAGCATGAGCTTATTCACCTAGAAACTTCTAGTGTTCTTTTTCGTCAATTGGATCTCAAATATCTCAAAGAGGATGATTTTATCGTACCAGTTTGCGAAGAGTTCTCAACTACCACTTTTCCAAAAAATGAGCTTATCAAAGTAGCAGGTGGCTTGGTTGAACTTGGTAGAAGCAAAGAAAATCCTCTTTTTTATGGTTGGGACAATGAGTTTGGAAGTGAAAAGGTGCTTGTCAAAGACTTCTATGCGAGCAAATATCTTGTGAGTAATGGTGAGTTTTTGGAATTTGTAGAAAATGGCGGATATGAGAGGGAGGAGTTTTGGGAAGAGGAGGGGTGGCAATGGCGCAGCTACAAAGATGCAAAACACCCAACATTTTGGCGTAAAATAAATGGAGAATGGATATACCGCGCAATCAATAAAGAGCTTCCTCTGCCACTTGATTGGCCAGTGGATGTAAACTACCACGAAGCCAAAGCCTTTTGCAACTATCTTACACAAAAGCTTGGCAAAGATATCACACTCTCAACAGAAGCCAAATGGCACAGACTCTATGCGCAAAGCCAGATAGATGATGCCAATATTGAGCTACGCCACTTCTTTAGCTCTTGTAGCATAGAGAGATTTAAGCATGGAGAGTTTTATGATGTGATAGGCAATGTCTGGCAATGGACCCAGACTCCTATCCATCCTTTTGAAGGCTTTAAAGTCCATCCAGTTTACGATGACTTTAGTGTCCCCACATTTGATAATCGGCATAATATCATCAAAAGTGGTTCATTTATCTCTTGCGGCAATGAAGCAAATCCTCTCAGCCGCTATGCCTTTCGCCGCCACTTTTTCCAGCATGCAGGATTTCGCTATATCATAGGAGAGGAGGATGAGATGCAGCAGCGTTTTTATGAAAGTGACAAAGAGATAGCGCAATACTGTGAGTTTCACTATGGGAGTGAGTATTTCGGCGTTCCAAATTTTCCGGCAACTTTGGCTAAAAGAGCGGCCAAATATACGACAAACTTCAATAAAGCCCTCGATATTGGCTGTGCTGTTGGGCGAGGAACGTTTGAACTAGCAAAATACTTCGATGAGGTATGGGGGCTTGATTTTAGTGCCAGATTTATCATGGTGGCAAATGAGCTTAAAGAGAAAGGAAGCTTTGACTATGCAATTGCTATAGAGGGTGAAAGAGTGGAGGAAAAGAGCGTAACGCTTGAGTCGTTTATCGCACCAAATCTTGCTCAGTGTTGTCACTTCTATCAAGCAGATGCTTGCAATCTTAGGCCTCTCTACACAGGTTATGATCTTGTCATGGCGCTCAATCTTATCGATAGACTTTATGATCCGAAGAAGTTTTTAGAAGATATCAAAGAGCGGATCAATAAAAGTGGTGTTTTGATGATAGCAAGTCCATATACATGGGATGAGGCCTATACTCCAAAAGATGCTTGGCTTGGAGGAGAAAAAGAGAGTTTTGAAGTGCTGCGAGAGATTTTGGAGCCAGAGTTTGAGCTGCTTGATCGCTTTGATCAGCCTTTTGTCATTCGTGAGACTGCAAGAAAATTCCAGCATACCATAGCAGATGTGAGTGTATGGAAAAAATGCTAAGATTTGTGCTTCCTCGTCCCGGAAGCCAGAAGTGGGATGGATTGAAGAAGCGATTTGGTAGAGACGATCTGCTCGCTCTTTGGGTAGCTGATATGGATATTGCGGCGCCTGATGGAGTAGTAGAAGCCCTCAAGCAGCGCATTAATCGCGGCGACTTGGGATATGACATAGTAGCAGATGAGTTTTATGAGAGCATAATCTCTTGGCATAAGAGGCGTTTTGATTGGAAAGTAGAACGTAAGTGGATTGTCCCGGTCCCTGGAGTTCTTGCTGCTATCGCTCAGGCTATCAAACCCTATAAAAGGGTAGCTATCCAGCCTCCCATCTATCCTCCCTTTTTCTCCATTGTGACCAAAAATGGTAAAGAACTTGTCACAAATCCATTGCAAAATGGAGAGATCGATTTTGATGATTTGCAAAACAAAAGTTTTGATGCGCTTCTCTTTTGCTCTCCCCACAATCCTGTAGGCAGAGTCTGGAGTCGTGAGGAGCTAGAAAAGCTAAGCAAAATTATGGGTGAACAAGTGATCATAAGTGATGAGATACATGCAGATATCACATGGAAAAAGCACATCCCAACAGCTTCTATTCATCCTAAAACCATAGGACTCTATGCAGTGAGCAAAAGTTTCAATCTCGCTGGGCTCCAGGCTGCCTATGCAATTATTCCAGATGAAATTTTGCGAGAAGAGTTTATAAAAGCTCTATATAGTAGCTATCTATCCCTCAATTCTCTTGGAATTTTGGCAATTACTGCTGCTTATAAAGAGCATGAGTGGCTTGAAGTCCTCAAGGAGTATCTGCGTAGCAATATTGAGTATGTGGATGCAAATCTTACACCAAAAATAAAAAGAAAAATCCCAGAGGGAACCTATCTTTTGTGGCTCAATTTTAGAGAATTTGGACTTAGCGACAAAGAGCTGCGCAGCAAAATGATACATGGAGCAAAAGTAGGGTTCAATAGCGGCATAGAGTTTGGCAAAGAGGGAAGTGGTTTTATGCGCATGAATGTAGCTACAAAGCGAGAAATCATAGCTAAAGCTGTGGAGGCTATCAACAAGGAGTTTGGATGATTTATGAAAATACTTATATTTATATAGAAATAGAGCCTTGTGAAATTCCGTGGCTCAAAATCTTTGCAAAAAGGAAGTGTAAAGAGATGAGTGAATGCGATAAAACGACAAAAGAGATAATTTACAAAGCTCTGGAAATTATCGAAAAAGAGATGATTGAATATTTTAAACCAGATAAGATTAATATTGCCTCCTTTGGCAACTATGTACCCCAGGTACACTGGCACATACAAGCTAGATTTAAAAATGACAGTTTTTTCCCTGAGCCTCTCTGGGGCAAGGAGCAGCGAGAAGGTAATGTGCAGTTGCCTTCGATGGCAGAGTTTGTCAAAAGAGTAAGAGCAAAACTTGATGCAATCTAAAGTGGGAAAGTGTCCAAAGTGCGGTAAGGCTGTTGTAGATAGAGGAAGCTTTTATGGGTGTGCTGGATTTGTAAAAGGGTGTGACTTTAGCATCGGCAAAAGCTCCCTATCTCATCTTGGACACCCAACTATCACTCCCAAAGAGATGCGAGCACTATTGAAGGATTCAGCCCAACTCTCTTTTAGAATGAGTAGTGGGGTTGAGCGTCTTTATTGGGTAGAGCTTGTGCAAAAGGATGGGAAGTATTTAGCGCAAGTTGACTTTGAAGCAGGAGTTGCAGCAAAATCACTTGGGAGTTGCCCAGTGTGCGGGGTAGATGTAGTGGAGTATCCTCTCAGTTTTGGATGCAGCAGGTGGGAGGAGGGGTGCGAGTTTGCTATTTTCAAAGATGCTATTAAGCGATTTGGCGGAAAAGCTTTAACCAAAAAGCAGGCAAAAGAGCTACTACAAAAAGGGCAAATCGAGGTCAAAATCCGAGGGTTTGATAAAAAAATGAAAAAAGTGAATCTTTTACTTGATAGTGAATTTGGATGTAGAGTGGATTTTAAAAATCGTTAGCAATGAATATTTGGATCAGCTACTCCCCCGCCTTTAGGCGTGGGGTAGCTGACTACTTTTTAAAAGATCCAATATGGGCATATATGCAAGCGTGTTTGCATAACCTATGCCAGGTGTTTATAGCCTATATTATATGCTGTTATTACCTGATCCCCCCCCCCAATTACATGGGGAGCATGTCAAGAGAACATAATCGCCACATAGATCCAAAGGAGTATGGAAGGCCATATATATACCCAAAATATATACCCAAAATTCTCAATGACTAAAATGGTCTCCACCCTTCATTTTTTCTGCCCACATTATAGCCAAGCCTCCAATGATTATACACGCGAAACCCACCAAAGCATATCCCAAAACCATCATGATCGCATCACCTATATCTAAACTTTTATTGATAAAGGCATAAGCCATCACAATGGCACTCACGAAGAAAAAAGTTCTCCAGACAAATATTGCCACAAAAGCGCTGGCACCCCCCCCCAACAGATAGAGAAATTCTTGCATTTTGTATCCTTTCTTTTTTGAAAGGATACATCTTTAAAGCGTCATAAATTGTCTATAAAATATATTTTAAAAATAGAAGTCTCGTCATCCTGAGCACAAGCGAAGGATCTATCTTAACCACAAACTTATTAATCGGGTCTAATAGGGGAGCAAAAGCAAGCCTTGCTTAGCAAAACAACTGCTTGTTTTGCGTGCTTTTGCGACGGCAGTTTATGTATGTGAATCCTTCATTGCTTGCAATGAAGTGATGAACATATAAACTGACAGGTTACCTTAAAGCAAATCTTCATTATGCAATAATGCAAGATTTGCGGTTATTTCTTCAATACAGCCTACGCCTGGTTATTGAAATTTTTAAAATAAAGCAGTAACCGCAAACTTGTTTCGCTTCGCACAACTTCGTTTGCTTCAAGGTAAACGAGCCGCTCATATGCTCAGACACAAAATTCCTTGAATTTTGGCTTCGCATATACTCACGACTTTCGCTTCGTGACGAAAGCAAAGCAGTTTGCTTTCTCAAGCCTTTGGCTTGCAATTTAACCATAAACTTGTTTCGCTTCGCTCAACTTCATTTATTTCAAAGTAAACCATCTGCTTGTATGTTTGTCACTAAAATCCTTGATTTTAGGACTCACATATACTCGCAGATTTCGCTCAGGTACGGACAACAAGCAGTTGTTGTCCTAAAACTGCGTTTTGCCCTCGCTCACTTCAAATCGGGTCCAATAGGGGAGAGCCGTGAAGAAAAAGCCAACTGCTTGGCTTTTTTAGGCTCGCACGGCGAGGCGTTTATGCGAGTGAAACGAGCATAGCCTACGCCTGGTTACCGAAATCCCCTTAAGATCGGGTCCAATAGGTAAATTTTTAAATTTTAAGGAGGTTAAGATGATTGATATAGATAGAAGAGTGTCTCAATCCCCTTCAGATCGGGTCCAATAGGTAAATGCGACAATGAGCAATGCAGAAAAAAGAGAGCTTTATCTTAAAGGTCTCAATCCCCTTCAGATCGGGTCCAATAGGTAAATCCCAACTATATATTTTTTCCATCACCTACAATAGAAGTTAATGTCTCAATCCCCTTAAGATCGGGTCCAATAGGTAAATAATCCATACAATGAGACTTATAAGTAAGACTTCTTCTTAAAAACAACCGAGTTTTCAAATATCCAAAAAAGTTCTAACATCTATGCAAATATCATATGCAAAAAGTGCTTAATTTTAACTTAAATTCCCTTCAATAGGGGATTTTTGACTTCAAAAAAGTTCTAACATCGAAAAAAATTATGTGTTAAAAATGCGATGTTAGAACTTTGCAAAAAAAGAAGACCGTAAAATGGTACTTCCCAAACTTAAAAAGAGCTAAAAGTTCTAATATCTCCTTTTTAGAATTTTAAAAATCTCTGAAGTTAGAACTATAAGAAAAAATAATAACTCCATGAAATGGGAGTTTTTAGTTTTAGACTGAAACCAATTTTAAATAAAAAGTTCTAACATCGTTTTTAATATTTTGCTATAAAAAATGTGTGATGTGGATCTTCATTTTCGATAGCTTTTTTGAGTGCGTTCATTTCAAAATGGATAAGATTTAAATAGGTAGTTTTGCCATATTTTGTTTTGGTAAAAGATGCGAGGCGCTCTTGGATATTTTGGGTAATGAGTTTGACTGAATCCGGAGTGAGTTTGCCATTTTTTTGTTTTATGGTTTGATTTTTGGTAAGAATGGAGATGATTTCACGATCGACAATTGGCTGACGAAAAGGCTCTATCATATCAAAGACTAATGTTGGTTTGCGATAATCTGTGGCGTGTAAAAACGAGTAGTAGATATTCAAGCCCTCTTTTATAAGAGCTGATTGAATTCTATTATAAAGTATGGCATAGCCATAGTTAAGGGCTTGGTTGATGGGGTCAATGGAGTTTTTGTGGGTTCGCTGGAATTGTGATAAGTGGGTAATAACTTTAAATCCATTCCAGTAGAGTTGGCTAATTTGTGCTTCTAGACCCATTAAGTTTTTAGTATCTTTTGCATTTTTTATTTTAGGTATGAGAGTAGAGATTTTGTCTATATAATGTTGTAATTTTTCATCTTTTCTTCTGAGATTGAAGTATTTTAAAAGATTGCGTTGGTTTTTTGCTTTTGCATAGTAGAGGTTTTGGGTATAATGCAATCCTTTTGGTGAAAGGGTGAGCTTGAGTTGTTTGAGATGGAGCTCTTTGGCTATTGTTTTGTGATATGTAAGCAGGGCGTATGGTACATTCTCTGAAATAAAATCTATATCAATTTTTTCTTCTGCACATTTTTTTATCAGATATGTGGAGATTGAACTTCTTGTTGTGAGAATTATGATTCTTTGGACTTTTTTGAATGGAATCTTTTTGATAGCTTGATTGTGGGTTTTGATTTTTATCTTTCCTTGAGAAAAGGAGAGATATGTGCCTGGAGTTGATATGATAAGCTCTGTTGTTTTGAGATGATTTTTATAAAAATTTTGCTTTTTTCTCTCTACTGTTTTTTGGGCTGCTAATTTTGGATTTTTCAATTTAATCTCTTCATATGCTTTTCTAACAAGGAATACAGGGTCTGTTTGCGTATAGGCTAGAAGCGATGACAATTTATGTAAAAAATCTTTTTTGCGTGTGATAGTCTTGGTCAATTTGGCTTGAACTATTTTAGAGATAACGATCTCATCTACTCTTTGTTGAAGGAGTTGCAGCTGCTCGTAATTGTTGATTATCTTTGCATAATAGTTGAGAAAGCTTTGAATATGTTCATTGAGTTTCTGGATGGTTTGGTCTAGATTGAGATTTTTGGTCTCTTTGGAAATTGTAGAGATTTTGTTCATTAATCTTTCATTTTCAATAGAGAATAGATTGTTTGGTATATCAAATTTTATCCCTAAATATTCAAAAGGCTTGTTTTTGTGTGTAATATAGAGTTTGTCAGGATGGAGTGAAAGATCTTCTCGGGCGAGTTTTTGTTTGATTTTGTTAAGTATTGATCTTGCTTCGCTATAAGTTGAAGCAAAAAATATCATATCATCTGCAAAACGGACAAATTCTATACCTTCTTTTTCACAGCTAATATCAAAACTATGCATATAGATATTTGACAATAGAGGGCTTAGGACATCACCTTGATAGACACCTTCAGTTTTATCTATCCATTTGTTATGGAAAAGAGAGCCATTCTTGAGAAAGAGCGCTATGAGATAGATTATTTTTGGATCTTTGACAATATTTTTTAGTTTTGCAAGGAGTTTTTCGTGATTGATAGAGTCAAAGAAATCTTTGATGTCGACTTTGAGAATAAAATCGTAATTTTTGATAATGTGTTTTACTCTATTGATCGCTTTGAAAGGAGATTTGTTCTTTTGATAAGCATAGTTTCTATCACTAAATTTTAAAACTGAAGAGAGCTCATCATGAAGAATTTTTTGAATGACTTTGGCTTTTTGATCTGGTATGGAGATTTGGCGAAAATCACCTGAGTTTTTTGGTATTGTAAAACTCTTATGGGGAGCAAAATCAAAGAGATCACCTTTGATATGTTCAATGTTTGCTTTTTTAAGTTCGTATGCGATACGTTCAGCTGTAAAAATATCTTCAAATTTTTTACTAAAAATATAACTCTTCATTATTAAATATTCCTTCATGAGAATGTAATCTAAAAGATTTTTTAATAACTTCTTTTGTGAGGATATAGACTCTTACATTATCTTTTTTTGAAGTAAGATCTTTGAGATTTTGTATGAGTTTTTTGTATTTGGCTTTTGAAATTGAAATCTCAAATACTGAATAGTTTACTCTGTACCCATAAGAAGAAAGGAGCTTTTCTACTCTATTTCTTTTTTTGTCACAGCTTATATCATACATGATGAAAACTTCCATAATTTAAGTTTATTGTAAATTTTTTGAATGTAAAATAAATTAATTGTAAATTTAAAGGTAATTTTTTGAAATATTTTAAAATAAATGTGTTAGCAAGAAATTTTTCACAATTACCTCCCTTTATAGGCTCCATGCTACGTGGTGCTTTTGGAGTGAATCTCAAAGATGTAGTCTGCATAAATCCCTCTTTTGAATGTTCAACTTGCTTTGCAAAAGATAACTGTATCTATTATGAGTTTTATGAAGAGAAAAATAGATTTCACAAGTTTAGGTTCGATTTTACACTAAAGCCAAAAAAACTTGATTTTTCCTTGTATCTTTTTAATGAAGCGTGCCAAAAGTATCCGTATGTATTAAGTGCTCTTTATAGGATGCTAACACAAAAAGGACTTGGGGTAAATAGAAAAAAGTATGAGATAGAAAAGATTTATCTAGGTGGTGAGGTTGTGTTTGAAAATGAGTTTAAGAATCTAAAAACAGAGCCAAAAAATTTTAAATGCGACGAATTTTGTCCAAAAGTAAAGATAAGATTTGTAACGCCTCTCAGGATAAAGAGGGAGGGAAAATTTTTGCGACCTTGATATAAAGGATATTTTAGTTTCAATTTATAAGAAGAGGCTTTTTTTTGATGGAATTGATGAAAAAATTGAAAAGTTTCCAAAAGTTGTAAAAAAAGATTTAAAATTTATGGATTTTTCAAGATATTCAAATAGACAAAAAACAAAAATGAAAGTTGGAGGCATAGTGGGAGAAATAGTTGTTGATGGGCTTGATAAACAAACGTATGAACTTTTAAAATATGGTGAGATCGTAGGGGTTGGCAAACTTGGAAGCTTTGGGCTTGGGAAAATTGAAGTAGAGGATTTGCGATGAGAGATATTGACTTGATGGCACTTGCGGGACTGTTGCATGATATTGGGAAGTTTGGGCAGAGGGCAGAGATACCATTAAGAGAGCCTTTTAAAAGTAAAAATTATGGATATAAACATAGTGCGTATACGGCTCAGATTTTGCAAGATTATTTTAATGATTTGCAAAACTATCATCAGTATGCTTATGAACACCATATTGTAAATGAAAACTCGGATGAAAATTCATGGATAATAGCGGCTGCAGATAGAATGGCAAGTGGATTTGAACGAGAGACTTTTGAAAATTACAATAAAAGTGTTGAGTTTAAAGATTTTAAAAAACAAAGACTCAAAGGGCTTTTTGATGAAACAAAAGAGTATAAAATAGATAAGCTCTCTCCCCATTCTATTTTTTATGCTGAAGAGAAAAGCGATAAAAATGAGTATATAGAGCTTTGGGAATATTTTGAAAAAGATTTAAAAACTCTACAAAAACTAATGGTAATCAAACAACAGATTTTATAGGTTTAGAATATCTGCTAAAAAAATATACCACATTTATACCATCTGCGACATCTTTTAAAAATAGGGATTTTCCTGTAACAAAGGCAAATATTCCTCTTTATGACCACTTAAAAACAACAGCTGTTTTTGCCGCTGCTATAAGTAAACTCGATTTAGAAAAAAGAGAAAATATTATCAATTACTACAGAAAAACCAAATCTTATAAAGAAGAAAATGAATTTATTTTAATAAATGGAGATTTTTTTGGTATTCAAGACTTTATTTTTAACGAAGTAGAGGCAAAAGCTGCTACAAAAGTGTTGCGTGGAAAGTCTGCATATGTGCAAATCTTGACAAAAGTAATTGCTTTATATGTAGTAGAAGAGTTACAACTTAGCAAATTATCAATTATTAATGATAGTGCAGGAAAATTTGAAATTCTTGCACCAAATAGTAATGAAATAAAAAATGAGCTTATAAATATTCAATCAAGACTCAATGAATTTTTTGCTAAAGAATTTTTTGGTCAAACAGGTGTAGGCATATCGTTTGTAGAGTGTGGACTTTTTGATTTTATAGAAAAAGGAAGATACCAAAATAGATTAAGAAAAGATTTGGGAATTGAAGTTGAAAAAACAAAGCTAAAAAAATTTGATCTTTTAAAAAAAGATTATGATTTAAAGTGGGATAAAAACATTACAAATGAAAATCAATGTTTTATCTGTAAACATAGAGTAGGTAAAGAAAATAATATTTTAAAAAAAAAGAGTATGTAAAAGTTGTCAAAGATTTATAGATATTGGTAAAGAGCTTACCAAGAAAAAATATCTCATTATTACAAAAGATGAAACTTCCATCAATATATTTAATAATTTTTATTTGAAATTTGTAGATAATGATCCAAAAAGTCTTAAAAATACAGTTGCAATTTTTGATATTTCTAAAAGTGATGATTTTAGCGGTTTTGCAAAGTGGGAGATAAGCTCTTATGTTGCTTTGAAAAAAAATTTAAGTAAGCAAGAGATCGAATTTCTTGAAAGTCAAAATGAAGAGATACCAGATATTTTAACATTTGAGAATCTGGCTTCATTGAGTGTCAAAGACGGGATTACCAATAAAAAAAGAGAATTTGGTGTAGAAGCCCTTATGGCACTTAAGGGTGATGTAGATAATATGGGACAATTTATTCGCCATAGTGGTGTAACAGAATCTTTTGCAAAGTACAACTTTTTTTCAAGAATGGTAGATTACTTTTTTAGCGTCTATGTTCCGTATCTGATGGAAAATAGATATCCCAACACCTATACTGTTTTTGCCGGAGGAGATGATTTGTTTATTCTTGGTGCATGGGATGAAGTATTGGATTTAAGTACTGAAGTAAGAGAAAAATTTATGAAGTTTGCAAAAGGTTCTCCTCTTAGCTTTAGTGTTGGTTTATCTATGACAAAACCAAATAAACCTGTTAAGTTTATAGCTCATATTGCTGAAGAATTTTTAGAATATTCTAAAGAGCTTGAAGGTAAAGATGCTCTTACTATATTCAAAGAGAGAGTTAAATGGAGTGACTATCTTGATGATTTAGGTTTATATGATACTTTACAAGATATGGAAAACTCACTAAAAGATGGCATTCCTACGGCATTTTTATATAGATTGTTAGAGTTTTGTGAAATGAGCAAAAAAGTTAAACAAGATGGTGATGTTAAATCTACCATCTGGAAATCTAAATTAGCTTATTCTTATAGAAGAAATTTGGAAAATAAATTATCCAAAGAGTTAGAAAAAGATTTTTTAGCAACTATCGATGAAATGATAGAAAAATATCCAAGTGAGACAAAAATTGTTTTAAGTAAATTTATATACAAACAAAGAAGGAGTTAGTTATGATTGTGTTAAATTTAAAAGAAGATAAAGAGTTATTAAACGAAACGGCTAAAGAGTGGGCAGAAAAAATAAAAAGAACAAAAAAAACGCAAGTTAGAAACTTTTATGACAAAGTGCTTGAGCTGGAAGAGAAAATAAAAAAAGAGGATTTTGATGATGTATTGCCATTTATTAAGATGCTAAATTCCAAAGTTGCCTATGCGGTAAATAGAAGAGTAGCAAGCAGAGAATTTCAAGAGATGATTGAAAGTTGTATAAAGCAGATAGATACAAAAGAGAAATTTAATACATTCAAACTTTTTTTCGAAGCAGTAATCGGATTTTATAAAGGAGAGTAAAATGGAAATAGTTAAACTTAAAGGAAAAATAAAAGTAGTTACAGGACTTCATATTGGTGGCGGTGATGATGTTATGAAAATTGGTGGTATTGATAATGGTGTTATAAAAGATGTCAATACAGATAGACCTTACATTCCCGGTAGTTCACTAAAAGGGAAGATGAGAAGTCTTTTAGAGTGGCACTTTGGATTAGTTGGTATAAGTAATGGAGAACCTTTTAGTTCTAAATATTTAAACGATCCTAAGTTTCAAAGCGAAGAAGATAGGAAAAATGCAATAAACCTTCTTAAACTTTTTGGCGATAAAGATGATGAAGATGGAAAAATAGGGATTACAAGAATAAGTGTAGGTGATTGCTTTTTAACAGAAGAGTTTGAGCAAAAAACTGATAAAGATGAGATAAAACTTACCGAAGCTAAGTATGAAAATGTAATAGATAGAGCAACAGGAACTGCTAAACATCCAAGACAAACAGAAAGGGTTGTTGCGGGGGTTGAATTTAATTATGATATAAGAATTAAAGTATTACCAACAGATGATAAAGAAGAGTTTATCAATATTGTAGAGACTGCATTAAAACTTATAGAAGATGATTATCTTGGAGGGAATGGAAGTAGAGGATATGGTAGAGTAAAGTTTATTAAGGAATAGTTATGGATAAATATTTACTCTATAAAGCGACTATTAAACCGTTAACTAATTTTGCTACACCTCTTAAAGGTGATACACTTTTTGGTCAAATATGTTGGCACATAGCATACCGTGATGAAAATAGACTAAAAAAACTACTTGAAAATTATGATAAAAATCCTTTTTTAATATGTTCAGATGGTTTTCAAAGCGGTTTTTTGCCAAAGCCAAAACTGCCTTCATTTATGCTTGGCGAAGATATGGAAAAGAAAAAAGAGAATAGAAAAAAGGTTTGGGTAACTCTAAAAGATTTACAAAATGCACAATACGAAAATGCAATTAAAGATAGTAGTAAAGAGTTGGTAGATGTAGTTAGAAACTCTATCAATTATCTAAAATTTACCACTGACAGTGGTGCATTTGCTCCATATGGGGTTCAGGAGATTTCTTATAATAGGCTTGATCTATATTTTTTAACTGATAAAAGTTTTGCCAAAGATTTAGAGATAATTTTAAATGAAATCGGAGCAGTTGGATTTGGAAAAGATGCAACTATTGGCAAAGGAAGATTTACAGTAGAGAGTTTTGAAACAGTAAATTTTGATTTTCAATCTAAATATTTTATGACACTCTCTCCAGCATATATAACAGGACAAGAGGCAAAAAATATTTTTTATGAAATTTTTAACCGATTTGGAAAACTTGGAGGAGACAGAGCAAGAACAAATCCATTTAAAAAACCGCTTATTTTAGCTGATACTGCGGCTGTGATTGAGTTTGAGAAAGAGACAACAAAAAAATATATGGGTAAAGCTATAAAAAAAATTTCCACTTTCGAAGATATAGTTCATCAAGGTTATGCTATTACAATTCCGATCGGAGTAAAAAATGAAGAAGTATAGACTTAAATTAACTGCTCTAACACCTATACATATAGGAACAGGCGAAGTATACGAACCTACAAATTTTATAATTGATGATGGATATCTTTATGAGTTTGATGAAATTAAATTTTACAAAAATTTACCACAGCAAGATAAAGAGCAATTTAAAAAAGTAGTATCAAAAAGTGGATATGAATCACTTTTTGAGCTTCATAAATTTATAAAATCAAGAAAAGAGTATGCAAAAAAAGCATATATTAAAAAAGTTCAAGTAACCAAGAGCTTTGCAAAAGATTATGAAAAGAAAATAGGAAGAGCTGATCAAAACGAGGGTGGAAGAAGAATAGATCCTCGAAAAGTTTTTAATAGATTTGAGATAGAAAAAACTATTAGATTCAACAATAGACCAAACAATGTATACATACCCGGAAGTTCTCTAAAGGGTTCTATTTCAACTGCTTATCAAGAGTATATTTATAAAAAAGATAAAAAAAAATGGGAGAAATGGTTTAAAAATAGCAATCCATCTCAAAATCTTTTTAAAGAATTAAGTATTGCAGATGCTATTCCTTTAAAAGCATATTCTATTATAGGATATGCCCTAAATAAAGAGAGATTTGAAGAAGATGACCAAGGACCAACTATTAAACTTGAAACAATCTTTTCAAATGAAAAACAGCAAAGCATTTTTGAAACAGATTTGACTATAAAAGATTTTTATGATTTAGATAAAGAAGTAGATATTAAAGAGATACAAAAAGCTTGTAATGAGCACTATCTACCAATATTTGAACAAATGTTTAAACCGTATGCAACTTTTAAAGGTAAAAAAGTAGATGACTTTACAAACGAATACTATAGCGATGCTTTTTATGAAAAATATAAAAATTTCAAACCAAAAGAGAATCAATTTTTAATTAGAGTTGGCAAATACTCCCAAGCAAGAGCGGTAACTATAGATGGTATGAGAAAAATAAGAGTAAAAGTTAGTGGCGGAGGACCAAGAAGAAAACCAAATAAATGGGAAACACTCGATCAAGAAACTACAACTTGGATGTTTGGAGTTAGCGAAAGAAGCAATCAAAATTTATTACCATTTGGTTGGGTATTGTGTGAAGTGATAGACCAAGGAAAATAGATATCGAGGGTTTTGATTATGCTTCTTGGAACAGGGAGGCATATGCTAAAGGTGAAAAAGATAAAAATGAATATTATCAAATACATCTGGTACAACTCGTTTCCAAAAAATTAAATAGTCAAAAGAGTTTGTAAAAGATGTAAAAACTTTAAATTCAAGGGAGCTTTATCAATTAAATAAATCAATAGATGATTTAGAAAAATATAGAGTGACCGGTAAAAATCTAAAATCTCTTAGGCATCATTCATTACAGGGAGAAATTTCAAAAAAATATTCTCATGGGTTTTATCCATTTGATGGAGATGATAGCAGAAGAGTTTATTGGAACGAAAAAGACAATAAAATAGTTTTGGAAAAAATTGATGACCATTTGAAATAGTTTGCTATAATATATGAAAACATATATGAGAAGGAAAGTTATGCATCGATTATCTATTTCTGAAATTCAAAGGAATTTACACAAATTGGATGAGTATGAAATTATCGAGATTATCGATAAGAAAAAAAATGTAGTAAAAGGATTTTATATTCAAGCGAAATATGCAGATTTGGTAAATGAAATCGAAAAAAAAATAGTACAAATTAAAAAAAATAGAGCGGCAGGGATGTTGAAAAAGTATGCAAATCCAGCTTTAAGAAAAAAAGAAGAGAGTGCTTGGCAAGAGTATGTTATAAAAAAATATCAAAAAGTGGATAAATGATAGTAATTGATACTAATATTATTTTGCGTTATTTGCTGCAAGATGATACAAAAATGTTTGAAGAGGTGAAGGATATTATCGAAAATCAAGAGATACTAATTTTAGGTGAAGTGGTAGCTGAAGTAGTCTATGTTTTAAAAGGGGTATATAGTATTGATAAAAAAGAGATCGTCAATTCGTTGCAGTTACTTTTTGAATATCCAAATATCACTCTTTTACCAAAGAAGTATTACATTATAGATGCCCTTAGATTATATACAATAAAGAATTTAGATTTTGTGGATGCATTACTTTGCTCAATGTCACAAGATTATATGATTAAAACATTTGATAAAAAACTGCAAAAATGTGTGGTGAAAAAATAAGGTAGTTTGAATAATGGCGAAAATTTTGATTTCATCTATTGGAACTAGTATAAAAATGTAGGAAGATATAAATAGACTGACAATGTAAATAAGACATTTAAGGTAGAAAAATGAAAGACAAAATTCTTATTAGTTTATTGGGGAAAGGGCTATATCAAAAAGAAAACAAAAAATATGATTATAGTTTGACATCCTATAAAATAGAAGACAAGATAATTCAAAGTAAATTGGTCGGTGATGCTTTAAGGAGATTATATAATCCTGATAAAATTTTTATTGTAGGAACTGTAGAATCCTTGTGGAATTTAGCTGATGAATATATAAGAGACTATGAAAAGGTAATTATCCCGTTTGGAAAAAATAGTGAAGAGTTTTGGAAAGTATTTGAAGTTTTAATAAGTTTAGATGTTGATAATAGTGAGATATATTTCGATATTACTCATGGATTTCGCTCCTTGCCTCTTTTTATATCTACTATATTGCAATTTTTTAAAAATTTCAAAAATACTGAAATAAAAGGAGTGTATTACGGTATATTTGAAGCCAAAGAAGGAGATATAACACCTATTGTCAATATGCTTCCATTTATCGAACTGAATCAATGGATAGAGTCTGCAAATATTTTCAAAAAATATGGCGATGGAAGAGAAATAGCTCAATTGATTTCTAAAAAAGTAAGAGAACATAAAGGAGATGAAGAATATCATCCAATCAGTACATTGGCGAATAAATTTGATATCTATACAAAAAGCGTAGGTTTTGCCGCTGCTGATATCTATTTAGAAACAATTAAGGAAATTGAAGAGAAACTAGAAAAAATCGGAAATGTTCCTAATGATATAAAATCGTTTTCATTTATAATCGATGAATTGAAAAAAGAAACTAAAAACTTTGATTTCAATTTACCAAAGTGGCAACTCTATCTCACCATCTCCAATGTTTTGTTTCATAAAAACAGATATGCTCAGGCTCTTACTATTTTACGTGAAACGCTTCATTATTACATTATTGAAGAACTTAATTTATTGGCACAAGGTTATAAAATCCGAGATATTGATGCATCAATAGGATACATATTGAAATATCAACAGCATTTTTTTAAAAAAGAGTTTATCAAGCTTGTTGAACAAATTAAAGATTTGAGGAATTTGGCCAATCACGCATTCATTGGAGAAAAAGGTGGTAAAAAAAGTCTAAAGAAAAGCATTGAACACCTTCAAAATTACATCAATCAAGCAAATAAAGTTTTACAAGAAGCTCCTATTAGAGATAAAAGTAATTTAAAGCTATTTCTTTTAAATGAACTGGAAAAAAAGAGAAAGTATCACAAATGAAAAAATTACTTCTCTTTTTTTCCCACAAACTGATACCTGAGCAGATTAAAGCCGCAAAAGAGATAGGAATAGAAGAGTTTGTCTATCTTCCGCCAGATCTTCAAACGCTTTTTTCTAATGTGCCGCCTGATCTTGGAAGTCTGAGAAATTATGCGAAGCCTCTAGTCGATTTTTTGCAAGAGAATACCAAAAAGGGAGATTTTGCTCTCATTCAAGGAGATTTTGGACTTTGTTGCATTCTTGTAAATGAAGCTAAAAAGCTGGGAGTAGTGCCAGTTTATGCTACCACGAAACGTATTGTAAAAGAAAGAAACATCGATGGTAAAGTTGCAAAATACTCTGAGTTTCAATTCGTGAGATTTAGGAGATATGAGTGAAGCGATATATTCCTTTTATTATATTTATAATTATAATCATTAGTGGAATCATTGCAAAGCTTTTTGATTCTTATTTGTGGGAAATATTTGGGATCTTGGATACAGCGAGTGCTGTTGCTTTGGCAATATTAGCTGGCTGGGGTTATATAGAGTTTATAAGAAGTGAGCAGCCTGTAAAGATCATTTTTGAAATCGATGGAAAAAGAGTCGAAACAGGCTTGGCACTTTTGAGAAAGAACTTTACAAGAAGTGAACTGATGGGAATATTGGGAATGATTCAAAAAGATCAAAATACAAGATATAGATTATCATTTTTTCAAGATAAAAATATGTTAAAGACTCTTCAAAAGACGCAAACGGGAAAAGAGAAAGAGTTTGTAATTACAATGAGTAAAGAAGAAGCTAAGCAGTTTGTAATATAGACAAATAGAAGATTAATTGTATGATTTTAAACTTTTGATAACAAAATGGCTGTTGAGATGACTTACATGATGGAGTAGGTGTGACTAAAAGCAAAAAACTTCTAGCGTTTTTGATCTATATCCAAAAACATAAAAAATTTTGTACCAAAAATCTATCACAAATCCTCCAAACTTCTGTGCGCAATGTGCAGAGGCTAAAAACTGAGATTGAAGAGTTTTTTCAAATCACATTTATCCCCACTGCAAAAGGCTGCTATGCACTCCCACAAAAGCTGGATTTAGAAGCTCTTTTGCCCACAAAAAGATATTTTGAAGAGTATGAAAAATTTATAGATATTTTGATTTTAACAAATAGTCCATTTTTGCAATACCTTGGTTTTTCGCCAGATAGTTTAATGAAAAAAGACAATAAAATATTTTTTCTTAAAGAACCTCCGTTTGAAGAGTTAATAGCCACAAAACATTTGCAAATTCTCAAAAGTGCAATCTATTTTAAAAAATATGTTGATATAGTCTATAAATCTGATGAGACGTATTATTTTAATAAAGTAAAACCTCTTAAAATTGTTTTTGCTGAGAATAACTGGTATTTAGCAATTTTGAGCAAAGATCCTATAAATAATGGATTTAAATTTTTAAGAATTAATTTTATTCAAGAAATAATGCAATACTCAAATACATTTAAAACACCAGTAGAGGTGGACTACTTTTTCAAAAACTTCCAATCTCTCTTTACAAGTTATAATGAGCCATTTTTTCCTGTAACTGTAAAAGTTGATGCAGAGGTTGCAAGACATTTCAAGGTAAAAAAATTTTTAAAATCTCAAAAGATTGTGCAAGAAAATGATGATGGTTCATTGCTTATTGAGTATGCAATAAATAATGATAACGAAATACTTCTTTTAGCTAAAAGATGGCTGCCTCATATGAAAATTATCTCTCCACAATATTTACAAAAAGAGTTGGAAAATCTCCTCATAAAGTTTCTTAGCGACGATAATTGACGTTTTTACATACTACAATCTCCTAAAAAACTGGAGGTTGTTATGAGAAAAATAGTTTCTTTATCTCTTGTGTTGGGAGTATTATTTACTGGATGTGCCAAAAAGGCGGAAGATATCAGTGCTGCATATGTCTCACCGCTGCAGTATCAACACTACTCTTGTGAGCAGCTTCAAGATGAAATGGCTAGAGTTTCAGCAAAAGTTGCTGAAGTGGCAGGTGCTCAAGATAAAGCTCATAAACGAGATGTAGTAGCTACTACTGTAGGTTTAGTTGTTTTTTGGCCTGCTCTTTTTTTCTTAGCAAGTGGTGATAAGGCTGAAGAGTTAAGTAGATTAAAAGGAGAGTATGAGGCACTGCAGCAATCTGCGATACAAAAAAATTGCAGTTTTATTGCATCTTTGAGAAATAAAGCAGATGAAGAGTAGGCTTTATCTTATCTGCTACGATATTGCAGACAAAAAGCGCCTCTATAGAGTACGAAAAATCGCTTACTCTTTTGCTTTTGGTGGGCAAAAGAGTGCGATTGAGAGTTATCTTTCTCAAAAAGAGCTCGAAATTCTAGCAAAAAGGCTGTTTTTTAGAATGAATAGTGATGAAGACAAAATAAACATAATTGAAATTGAAAAAAATGCGATTTTGCTCGGAAAGGCAAAGCAGTTACCTTTTGATAAAGGAACAATAGTATTGTGAATAGAGTAATTATAGATAAGTCCTCATCTTTGCAGGTCAAGCACAATATTTTGATAGTAGATAATGAAATTAAAATTACTCTTAAAGCTATAGATTATCTTATTATTTATAGCAAAGTGGATATTTCACTTAAAGACATTGCTAAATTAGCAAAAAACAGTATTGCAATATTAGTTGTAACTACCAATCCAAAAGAGTTTATCCATATACAAAAGAGATATATCAAAAATGCCCATATCAAAGAGGCTCAATACCATGCATTAAGAAATAGAGTGGAAATTGCAAAATATATACTTTCAGTAAAGATAAAAAAGTCGTATGAGACGCTGCACCACTTTAAACTTGGTTTTGAAAAAAATAAGATTTTAAAAGATGTAAAAAATGCAAAAAGTATTGAGATGCTTTTAGGTATAGAGGGGAGTTTAGCAAAAGAGTATTTTAAGCACTACTTTTCACTTTTCCCAAAAATATTAGCAAAAGGACAAAGGAGCAAAAATCCACCACTTGATCCTGTAAATGCTCTCCTATCTTATATCTATACTATCTTTTATTTTGAGATAGCTACATGGTTGCATTTTTATGGTTTTGAGCCTCTTATAGGGTATTTGCATACCTCTTTTCGGGATCATATGGCTTTGAGTTCAGATATTTTAGAATTTTTTAGAGCAGATATAGATCGGTTTGTTGCATATCAGTTTCTGGACAAAAATATAATTGTTAATGACTTTACCAAAAATAAAAATGGAGTCTTTCTTACACAAAATGGAAGGAAAAAATTATGGCCAAGTCTCAAAATTTTCATAGAAAGCGAAGAGTCTCTCATCAAACAGAAAATTGCAAAAATGAGAGATATTATCGAAAAAAACTCATCATCAAATCAAATGCAAAAATAGAAGTTGGTGATGGTTATATAATTATAAAAAAAAGTGATGGTGAATTTGTTATATCATTTAAAAAGATTTATGCCTTATATCTTGGAACCAATATTACTATCTCTTTGCATGATCTATTTTATCTTACAAATTTTTTTAGAGTCTATCTTATCGATGTTCATGGATATATATTAGGTAGAGTAGTAAACTATGCAAAAAAATGATTATCTTGTTTGCTACGATATAAGCGATCCAAAAAGATTAAGAAGAGTTGCAAGATATTTGGAAGGGGAGTGTATAAGGATCCAGTACTCTGTATTTATTGCAAAAAGTGTGACAAAAGAGAGAATCTATACCATTGCAGATCGATTAAATGAACTTATAGATTCGAAAGAGGATGATGTGAGAATCTATAAAATCAAAGATAAAGGGATAGCAATGGGAGTAGCTTTTGATTTAGATGAAATATTTGTTATTCGATAAATCTCATTTTATTAAAGTTACATTTAAGTATAAAATGAAACTTAAAGTGGCCATTTTTAGGGGCTTTAATATTTTAGTAGAAGCGAAATATGGGTACAAAAGCAAACTTTAAGAAATCTATTGTTACACTAGATTATTGGTTTTATGGGTATTTGAAAACTTATTGTTGCTATTACAACCATGACCCGATTTTAAGGGGATTGAGACGCGAACACTTACATTCCCCATATATTTACCTCCTTCATAGACCATATTACAACTATGACCCGATTTTAAGGGGATTGAGACCGCAATCTTTGCGCAGTACGCAATGATCATATATTACAACCATGACCCGATTTTAAGGGGATTGAGACTCATCGACTTTAAGGTGTTTTTCACTGTACGGGTTGAGCTATTACAACCATGACCCGATTTTAAGGGGATTGAGACTCATCGACTTTAAGGTGTTTTTCACTGTACGGGTTGAGCTATTACAACCATGACCCGATTTTAAGGGGATTGAGACTTCCATCTCTTCTAAATAAGCCTTCTTTTACCATTGTGAACATTACAACCATGACCCGATTTTAAGGGGATTGAGACGCCGTAACAAGCTTTGGCTTGCAATGGCCACGAAGATTACAACCATGACCCGATTTTAAGGGGATTGAGACCGCACTCCGTTGCCGTCTTTTTTGTCGAATCCCAATGAAAATTACAACCATGACCCGATTTTAAGTGAGCGAGGGCAACGTGTAGCTTTGAGCAAGCAAACTGCTTTGCTTGCGTCCCGAAGCGAAAGCTGTGAGTATATGTGAGTCCTAAAATCAAAAATTTTAGTGACGAACATACGAACGGCTGGTTTACCTTGAAAAAAAATCAAATGAGCAAAGCGAATGAAGATTTTTGGTTAGCTTACTTCAAGGGGATCTTAAAGATAACCACAAATCTTGCATTATTGCATAATGAAGATTTGCTGCGCTGTTGAAGTAGGAAAAGTACGACCGGCTGCCATTGTTTCTGATACTGATTTAAATAAAATTTTAGATCTTATAATAGTTGTTGCTTTGACTACAAACCTCATCGATAATGTTGAACCTCTTCATATAAGAATAACAAAAAGGGATACTCTCAAAAAAGAAAGCGATTTTATGGTAGAGCAAATACGAGTAGTTGCAAAAGATAGAATATATGAAAAAATAGCTACACTTACAATAAAAGAGGTTGCAAAAGTTGATTATGGCTTAAAAATGATTTTGGGTTTATAAAATCTGTAATAATTGATTTTCTTTTCGCATAGAAGTTCATTGTTTCATTTTAAAAATAGCGCTTATGATTAAAAGAGCCCCTATCACAATTGTAGCCAAGAAAATATGCTATAATAGATCTGCTCTGCCGAAAAAAATGTGTCGTCGGCAGAAGCTAAAAACTTAGGACAATAAAACCTTCGCTTTTAACTGCAATTGTTTTGTTGCCTCTACACAGGAGGTAAATCTTGACACTCATCGACAATGTTAAAGAGAAATTGGCACAAAACAATCCGGATATTGTGTTTCGAAAGATGGGTTATCCAAACCCCAAGCGCGCAAAAAAACGGCTGCTAAGTCTGCTGGAAGCTCCCGATATCGAAAGCTGGCTCAAAAGAAGCAGCTTCGATTTTCACTACAGCGGCAAAGAGTTTTTACGAAAACTTTTCGAAGTCCTCTCTTTGCCATTGCAGCCTTTGGAAAAAGAGCTTACAAGAATCGATGAGAAAGATCTCACCCTTTTGAAGATGAAACAGCCCTACATACTCATTGATACGCCTCGTCCTTGTTGCTCGAGCCGAACATTGGCAATGTTGGAAGGTCAGCGCCGTCTTCGTATCGACAAAGAGGCGATTTATAGCAGATCTTTGGATGAAGTGTTAAACATGGTGGACAAAATCATTCGGGAGCATTACGAAAAACATAAAGGAGAGCTTGAGATTTGGGGAAAAATCCGAAGATATCTCTATCGCCACGGAGATGGGAGTCTATTTGTTTTTGATATCCATGGTAATTTGCTTCCTTTTGTACAGAATATAAAGCAAGAGGGGGATATGGCACGGTTGTATGGAAAGCCCGTCAAATATATCTTAGAAGTTTAAAAATAACATTTTTCATAGTTTTTAAAAGAATGGATGAAGAGCAGTGTCACACTCATTTTCATGATAGATGTTGCTTCAAACTTCAAGATTTTTGGATAAAATGAAAGAAAAATTTTAAGGAGGCAGTGTGCCTAAATTTCCAGAATTTACTATAACTGATGAAAATATTGACAAACAAAAAGAGCTTGTACTGCAAACTATTGAAGATAATAAAAAGAAAATTGACGAACTTTTAGCACAAAGTAATAAAACTTATGAAAATTTCGTACGGCCATTGCAGTGGATGGAAGAGAAATTAGGGTTTTATTTTAGTCCCATTTCGCATCTTAATTACGTCAAAAATTCTCCAAAAACAGAAGAGGTCTACAACACCCTCTTACCAGAGCTTAGCCGCTACCATACTGAGCTAGGGCAAAATGAGAAGATCTATGAAGCGCTCAAAGATATCTTGGAGCAAGAGCTTGAGCCAGCGCAAAGAAAAGTTGTCGAAGATATGCTCATTGAGTTTGAGTTAAGCGGAGTAGCTCTTGGTAAAAAGGCCAAAGAGGAGCTCAAAGATATCAATATTAAGCTGAGTGAACTTACAAGTGCATTTGGTCAGAATCTGCTCAAAGCAACAGATGCATATGAGATGATTGTCGATGAGAGTGATGTAGAGGGGATGCCGGAATCTCTCAAAGAGGCAGCCAAATGTGAAGAGGGATACCGATTTACCCTCAAGCAGCCAAGCTATATCGCCTACATGACATATGGACCAAATAGAGAAAAAAGAGAACAATTATATAGAGCCTATGTGACAAGAGCACCAGAAAATGAAGCGCTTATAGATGAGATTTTGGCACTTCGTCATAAAAAAGCAAGGCTTTTAGGGTTTGATAACTATGCTGAGCTAAGTCTTGAGACCAAAATGGCTGCATCTCCAGAGCAGGTAGTATCGTTTTTGAGAGATTTGGCGCAAAAGAGCAAACCACAGGCAAAAAGAGAGTTCGAGGCACTGCAGTCTTTTGCAAAAGAACAGGGGGCTGATTATCCTCTCGAAGCATTTGATATAGCTTATTGGAGTGAGAGGCTCAAAAAGGCAAAATATGATATCGATGATGAGGAATACAAGCCATATTTTGAAAAAGATGCTACTGTCAATGGACTTTTTGCATTCTTGCATAAGCTCTTTAAGCTAGAGTTTAAAGAGATAGATACTCCTGTGTGGCATGAGAGTGTGAAGTGCTATGAGATATCCTTGCCAAAGAGACTTGTTGGTAGACTCTATGTGGATTTGGAAGCAAGAGAAGGCAAACGGGGCGGAGCCTGGATGGATGAATGGGTGACGCACCATGAGGATGAAGAGGGAGAAATCGTCTATCCAGTTGCTTATATCGTAGCAAATTTTGCTCCATCAACCGCTACTACACCAAGTCTATTGCGACCTGATGATGTAGTGACACTTTTCCATGAGATGGGGCATGCCCTCCATCATCTGCTAAGTGAAGTAAAAGAGCCGGCAGTGAGTGGGATCGCTGGTGTTGAGTGGGATGCTGTGGAGTTTCCAAGCCAATTTTTGGAAAATTTCGCCTATGAAGAGGAGGTACTGAGACTCTTTGCAAAACACTACAAAACAGGTGAGCCTCTTCCAGCTGAAATGATTAAACGCCTTAAAGAAGCTAAAAATTTCCAAAGTGCCATGGCGATGGTGCGCCAGCTTGAATTTGGTCTTTTTGACATGCTTGTGCATATGGAGTGGCCGGTAGATGTGCAAAGGGTGCTCAATGAGGTGCGAGAGGAGGTGAGCGTAGTATCGACTCCACCATACAACAAATTTCAATGGGGATTTAGCCATATTTTTGCAGGTGGTTATGCAGCAGGATACTATAGCTATAAGTGGGCAGAGGTACTCAGTGCTGATGCATTTTTCATGTTTGTCGATAATGGTATATATAATGATGAGATAGCCCAAAGTTATCTCCAAGAGATTCTTTGCAAAGGTGGAAGCAGGCCAGCAATTGAGAGCTTCAAAGCATTTGCTGGGAGAGAACCACAAAATGAAGCACTATTAAAACTATGTGGGATCACATGATGCAAAAAGAGATAGTTTTTGCTAGACAACCAATTCTAGATAGAAATGAGCAGCTTGTAGCTTATGAACTTCTCTTTCGTGGAGAGAGCAAAGAGGATAACTTAAAAAGCATGAGAATGACAAGCTCGCTCCTTACAGGGTTTTTATCTAACGACTATCAGTCGGTGCTTCAAGATAAAAAAGGGTATGTCAATATGGATGAGATGCTCATCAAAAGCGGAGCAGTGGACCTTATCCCAAAAGATAACTTTGCCATTGAGATACTAGAGACTGTAGAAATCCTCCACGTTGTTGATAGATTAGAAAAATACAAAAAAGATGGCTATACGCTCGTTCTTGATGATTTTATAGCCAATATGGATGAATTTGATCGCTACTTGGAATTTTTCTACCTCTTTGATGTTGTGAAATTTGATACCAAAGCAAAGAAGATCGATGAGGAGAAATTGGTCCAGATTGTAGAGAGTCTCAGAAATTTCGGCCTCAAACTCTTGGCTGAAAAAGTGGAGACAAAAGAGGAGTATGAAAAGTATAAAGATTTAGGGTTTGAGTATTTCCAGGGCTACTATTTTATGAAGCCAGAGATTGCATCACAAAAAATGATGCTACCACAAAAGCGATCTATTTTGGAGCTATGGTCTCTTGGTGAAGATGATTTTGATGTAATTGTCAAAAAGCTCGCAGAAGATCCAAAACTCTCTATCAATATACTCAAACTTCTCAACTCTTCATATTTTAATCTGCAAAAAGAGGTATCATCTATTTCTCAAGCTCTCGCATATTTAGGCATTCGCAATTTTAAAAAGTGGCTGCTCCTCATGCTCTATTCACAAGATGGAGATGACATAGAGACAAATCCATGGTTGGATATAGCTATAGGAAGAGGGCATTTTATGGTGCAAGCAGCATCAGCTTTTGGTCTTGATATGGATAAAGCATCTTTGGTTGGGATTCTCTCAGTTTTTGGTGAGATCATGGAGCAAGAGGGTTCCAAGATTGCACGAGAGCTTCCAAGCCTCGATAAAGAGATTGTAGATGCAATTGTCTCAATGGACAATCCCTATGGAAAATTACTTCAAATTGCAAAAAAAATAGAGAAGGGTGATTTTACAAGTTGGCAAGATGAAGTATCACAGTTTGGGATGGAGGTGCAAAAGATAGCCAGCTGCTACACAGAGGCTCTACGAGCATCCAATTCATTGTAGATTTTGGCAAACTTTTCTGATTCACTTGCTAAAAATCCAATGAGATTGTCAAGTTCGCTCTCTTTGCCTTGTTCAAAATCTAGCTGCATAGAGGTCTTGGCATGTGCAGGAGACTTTTGCAAAAGTTTCATTGCATGCTCTACATCAGTTTGATCTAAATTAACTCCCTTCTTGTTTGCAATTGCAACGATATCTTGCAAAAGTTTTGCAAATTCATCGAGATGTTCAGCGGCAATCTGGCCAAATGTTTTATTGTAGTAGGTAGTCAGAGCTGCAGTTGCTGCGATGAAAAGATACTTTTGCCATATTGCTTTTGTGATGTTGGGCGGTGTTTTAGATTTGATGCCAGCTTTTTCAAAGTATCTTTTTAATTTTTGCGTGGTCTCATTGATATCCTCAAAAACTACCATTGCCCCCTTGCCTTTAACTTCAATAGTGCTATCTTTTTGTCTATTGGAGATGATATAGATAGCGCCATGGATTACGCGGGCATCGGTGAGTTGCTTGAGAGTATAGTAGGGTTGTATGCCATTGAGTAGGGGCAAAACGATACTATTTTTATCAATATTTTTAGCAATTTTTTGTAGTTTCTCTTTTAATACATTGCTTTTTGTAGCGACTATGACGAGATCATAGTGTCTATTTTTTGGTGGATGAGAAAAGATTGGCAAGGAGTAGCGCTTAACTTCTCCTTGCTCTTTGATGACTATCTCTTTGGTCGAATCACTGATGAGATCCACATCGCATACTTGTGAAAGTTTAGCAGCAATGTATGCACCTACTCCGCCTCCGCCAACTACTGCTATATTCATTGCGAAAGCCTTTGCTTGAGTACTCTTTTGAGTACTTTTCCTGTTGCATTTTTAGGGAGTTCATCCACTATATATATCGATTTTGGAATTTTATAATTGGCAAGGTGTTCTCGCAGATACTTCTTGATATGTGATTCTGAGATGCTTGCTCCATCTTCTAGCTCTATATATGCTACAGGGACTTCTCCACTTCTTTCATCCTTGACGCCGATAACTGCAGCTGCTTTGATGAGCGGATGAGAGACAAGTATCTCTTCAATTTCTCTAGGGTAAATATTGATCCCTTTGGAGATGATGAGATCTTTTTTTCTATCTACGATATAGATAAATCCCTCATCATCCATATAGCCAAGATCACCCGTTTTAAGCCAGCCATTGACGATAGTCTCAGCTGTGGCTTCCGGCCGTTTCCAGTATCCTTGCATCACATTATCGCCTTTGACAATAATTTCACCAATCTCTTCTGATGGAAGTTCGACCATATCATCATCGACGATTTTGACAGTTACACCAGGTATTGCAGGACCTACAGACTTTGGCTTTTGTTTGTGCGGGAGGTTGACTGCCACTACCGGGCTAGCTTCACTGAGGCCATATCCTTCTAAGAGCACTCCTTTTTTAAATTTTGTACGAAAGCGCTTGAGGGTATCCTCTGGTAAAGCTGCTGCACCACTCACATAGTATTTGACTCTATTAAACCAGTGAAAATACCAGGGGAGTTTTGCTTTTGACAGAGCATTGTAGACATCGGGGACACCTACAAAGACCGTAACTCTTTTGAGTAGTACCTGTTTGATAATGTTGGAAAAAGGCATAATGGAGCGTATAATGACTACAGGTGAGCCAAAATAGAGAGGCATAAGTACTGTAACAGTGAGTGTAAAAGAGTGAAACATCGGTAGGTAAACAATGAAGCGCTCTTTGGATGTGACTTTGAGAAGTTTTTCAATGCCCAAAATATTAGAAAAAATATTACGGTAGCTTAGCATTGCACCTTTTGGCTTCCCAGTAGTTCCAGATGTATAGATGATTACTGCTGTATCATCGATATCGACATCTTGCGTAATTTTTTCATGCGATTCGAGATTGGCAAGAATCTCATTAAATGATATGTTATTCTCATCCAGTCCATTATATTCACCCTCCCAGATGATCTTTTGTACTCCCGTGCGACTGAATATATTTTGCAACTCTTTTGAAAAGTCTGCACTTGCTACAAGCAGTTTTGCTTCAGCATCATTGAGGATATAGGCAACCTCTTCTTCTTTAAGGAAGTTGTTGATAGGTACTGGCACAGCTCCAAGCTTTTGTGCTGCAAGGAAGGCTACGATAAATTCTACAGAGTTAGCCAAGTAGAGCCCGACTTTGTCTCCGCGCCGCACGCCGATAAACTCTAGAAATCTAGCAAATGTATCGACTTTGAGCAGCATCCGCCCAAAGCTGATTTTGCGATCATTTACGAAGTAGGCAGTGGCTTTCGGGCGCTTTTTTGCATGCTCTTTAAGTACTTCATAGAAAGTATTGTAGCGATACTCAAACATGCCTAGAACCTAAAGTTGAGCGATAAATTGAGTAGATGCGCTCCTCCAGCTTTAATGGATCCTACAATTCCATTGTTATTATCTCCTAGTGAGAGTGTGCGACCAAGTTTGTAGTCATAGAGATATGAAACACCTAGATCTATATTTTGTGTTGCTTTATAGATTGCACCAAGTGCAAAGATGAATGCGTCAGTATCAGGAAGTTCATATCCAAGATATTTATCTGGAACAGGTGACTCGTCATACGCCAAGCCGTACATAGTCGTTAAACGATCACTATTTTTATATGTAAGACCTATGCGGATCGTATTGGTATCATCCCAATTTTTTGGAAGATCGATATTATAAGGTGCTGCCTGGTCAAATGTGATTATGAGTCTATCGTATGAACTCCAAAAGGTTCTCTCATACTCCACCTCTACAGTGGCACGTTCACTTATATCTAATGCTGCAGCTAGTGCAAGCGTTGCTGGGAGAGGAACTTTTGTGCGACCTTTTGAAGTGATAGTTTGATTGCGCAAAGAGTCATATATTGTAGCTGTGCCTTTTTCTTTGAGATCAACTTTTGAACGGTATGTTGCTGCGAGTGTGAGCTCTTTGATCTTATATGAAGCTGCAAGGTTAAATCCATAGCGTGTTTGGATATCACCATCAAGATCATAGTTGACATATTTTGTGTGATCAGCTGGATGAGGCGGAGTAAAGCGCAAAACTCCATCAGTAAAAACGACGCGTCCACCAGCACCAATGCTAAAGTTTTCATTTACTTGATAGCTCACTGCTGGATTGAGCTCAGCTGTGCGGAGGGTAAATTCTCTTGCACTCCAAGTTTGAGGCATCTTCGTCCATTTTTTGGCAAATCCAGCTGGTGTTGTGAGACTAAGACCAAAGCGAAATTTACCAAATTTTGGGCTCACATAGTGAAAATGAGGGATGAGATACTTTTGGCTCTCACTCTTTGCGAACGCATCCATATATGTCGGTGGAAAACCTGGAGCGATTATCTGCTTACCATCATATTTGACTTTTGGCAAATATGCTCCGGTGAAACTTAGTTCCAAAAAGTTTCCATCATGCATGAAACTCATATTTGCAGGGTTGAAATATGCTGCATCTGCATCTTTTGGAGCAGCTACATAAGCACCTGCCAAAGCGATACTTCTGGCTGATTGCTCTGGGATCTTATATGCAGCGCCAAAGAGTGTTATAGTAGTTGCTAGCGAGAGAAGCAGAGTTTTCTTCATTTTCTATCCTTTAATCAGAATTTATATGATTGTAACAAAGGTTACGATAAAATATATTAAAATGTAATATTCAAAAATTAAATAATAAGGGGAATGTGAAAATGATAAACATCTTTGGCAAAAAACTTAAAGAGTATGATTTAAGTGATGTAAATAAATACCAATGGGCGCATATCAAAGTAAAAAATAAAGGAGATATCTGGATCAAGCTCTTTCCAGAAGAGGTGCCGAATACAGTAGCCAACTTTGCACATCTGGCAAATAGCTGCTTTTATGATGGACTCAATTTTCATAGAGTTATCAAAGGCTTTATGGCACAGGGTGGATGCCCTGAAGGAAGTGGTCGCGGGGGTCCAGGCTGGGCTATAAAATGTGAGTGTGACAAAAATATCCATAAACACAAAAGAGGGGCAATCTCCATGGCACATGCTGGCAAAGATACAGGTGGAAGCCAATTTTTTATCTGCTTTGTAGATTGTCCACATCTTGATGGGGTACATACTGTCTTTGGCCAGATTCCTGAAGATGATGCTACATCTTTCATGACCCTTGATATGATCGATCAGGGTGATGTGATGGAAGAGGTGAGAGTAGTAGAGCAAAGGGATTAATTTGTTCGGATTTGTCAAAGTTGCTGCAGTTAGTCCAAAGCTGCATCTAGGAGACATTGAAGCAAATGTGCAAGAGATCACTACTATTGTCAAAGAGCATAGTGATGTAGCAATTTTTCTCTTTCCAGAGCTTAGCATCACTGGATATACTCTCCAAGATCTCTTCTATTCACAAATTCTCAAAAAAAAGGTGTGGGAGGGGTTGAAAGAGCTTGCAAAAGTGGCTCTTGATCGCATCCTCATCATTGGGGCACCTTTGTGGCACAATGACAGGCTCTATAACTGTGCTGTGGTCTTGCAAGATGGCAAGATCCGTGGAGTCGTGCCAAAGAGTTATCTGCCTGCATATCGTGAATTTTATGAGAAGCGCTGGTTTAGTAGTGGCAAACATATCAGCAGCTATATAGATGACATTCCTTTTGGTGTTGATCTTTTATTTGAGAGTGATGGAGTTGTTTTTGGGATTGAGATTTGTGAAGATCTTTGGAGTGTTACTCCTCCTTCACTCTACCAAGCAGCTGCTGGTGCGCATATAATTTTTAATCTCTCAGCCAGTGACGAGATAGTTGGCAAACACGCCTATCGCAAAGAGCTTGTAGTAAGCCAGAGTGCACGAGGAGTGTGTGGATATGTCTATGCAAGTAGCGGTATAGGAGAGAGTTCGCAAGATCTGCTTTTTGGAGGGAGTACGCTTATCGCTGAAAATGGAATTCTCCTGGCTGAGGGTGAGCGCTTCAGTTTTGATAGCGTGATTACAAAAGCAGATATCGATGTAGAAAAGCTTCGTCATATTCGTCTTGCTGAGACATCTTTTAAAGATGCTGAGCAAAAGGATTTTCGCAAAGTTATACTTGCTCAACTTCCAAAGACACCTATCAATCGCTCCTTCGATCCACACCCCTTTGTGCCAAAATCACGCAGTTTGCGTGATGAGCGCTGCGAAGAGATATTCGCAATTCAGTCTAGTGCGCTAGCAAGACGCATCTTGCATATCGGAAAAGAGACAAAGCTTGTCATTGGAGTTAGTGGGGGACTTGATAGTACACTTGCTCTTTTGGTGTGCGTAGAGGCGTGTAAGCGTTTAGATAAGTCTTTGGAAGATATCGTTGCTATCTCTATGCCTGGATTTGGTACGACAAAAGGTACAAAAAATGCTGCACAAACTCTTGCAGTAAAACTTGGCGTAACATTTAAAGAGATATCAATCAAAGAGAGCGTGGCAAAACACCTTGAAAATATTGGGCACAGTGGACAAAGTGATGTAACCTTTGAAAATGCACAAGCAAGAGAGCGAACGCAGATATTGATGGATGAAGCAAATATGGTGGGCGGGATTGTGGTTGGTACGGGAGATATGAGCGAGATTGCTCTTGGGTTTTCTACCTACAATGGAGATCAGATGGCGATGTATAATGTAAATGCTGGTGTGCCAAAAACCCTCGTACGCTATGTGATTGCTTGGGTTGCAAGCAAAAATAGCGATCTGCAAGAGACCTTAGATCAGATTATCAACCAGCCCATCTCTCCAGAGCTTCTGCCTGCAAAAGATGATGAGATGGTGCAAAGAACCGAAGAGATAATCGGACCATACGAGCTTCATGACTTTTTCCTCTACAACTTTGTCAAGTATGGTGCAACTCCAAAACGTATTCTCTTCATGGCCAAAAGAGCTTTTAAAGAGCAATATGATGAAGCAACTATTAGAAAGTGGCTAAGAGTTTTTATTAAGCGCTTCTTTGTTTATCAGTTCAAACGTGATCCTATGCCAGATGGAGTAAAGGTGGGGACAATTGCGCTCAGTCCTCGTGGAGATTGGCGTATGCCAAGTGATGCAACGGTGCAAATGTGGCTTAAGGAGTTGGAAGAGTAATGTTAGTGCATATATGCTGCAGTGTAGATAGTCACTTCTTTTTGGAAAAACTGCGAGAAAAATATCCTGATGAGAAACTTGTCGGATTTTTTTATGATCCCAATATCCATCCTTATAGCGAGTACCGCTTACGCTACCTCGATGTGATGCGCAGCTGCAAAAGGCTTGGTATAGACCTGATTGAGGGTGAGTATGATTATGAGGAGTGGCTCAATGCTGTGAGAGGCTTAGAAAATGAGCCAGAAAAAGGGGAGCGCTGTAGGGTTTGCTTCGATAGAAGGTTAGAAGTGGCTGCCAAAAAGGCTAAAGAGTTAGGACACAAGCGCTATACGACCACACTCTTAGTAAGCCCTCTCAAATCGCAAGAGCAACTCAAAGAAAGCGCGAACAAAGTAGATAATGAGCTTGGTACAGAATTTGTCTTCGAAGATTTTCGCTCCTTTGGTGGGACACAATTGCAAAGCAGAGTAACGAAAGAGCAAAAGCTCTATCGTCAAGACTATTGCGGCTGCCTCTTTGGACTTTCGCAACAGCGAGCCAAGCAAGAAGTGATCATGGATGAGATGCTCTGCCCTATAACCAAACAGATTTTGCCAGCTTCAATTGAGGAGCGTTTGGCACTATATACAAAACGTATGGAACTAGAAGATGGGGGGTTAGAGTATACGATCGTGCGCAAGAGATTTTTGAATTATAGATTACTCCGAGGATTTGTATCGATTGATAATGAAGTGGTGCCTAGCTATATATTGAGCTATTCACATCTTCGTCGCAATTTTGCAAAGGCTCGCATTGAAGAGATCATCGATGGTGTAGGCTATGCAAATAGAGATGAGATACGGGTAGTAACACTTGAGTTTATTAACCGCTACCAAAAGTTTAATTCACTCAAAGAGCTCTATTTTAAGGGGCTCGATCCAGAGTTAGAGATGCAGGTGCGCTTCGATATCGATGGAGCGTATAGTTTGTCACCGATAGTTGTTTTAGATAAAATTCCAGATAGATTTACTATTGCGATAGATGCAGTAAGTTATAAAGATGTCAAAGAAGAACTTAAGATAAAGGATAGCAATGCTTGATGTGGTTGCGATACAGAAGATTTTACCTCACAGATATCCCTTTTTGCTTGTAGATAGAGTTACAGAAATAGATGAGGGCAAAAGTATAAAAGCCTATAAAAATGTAAGTATTTCTGAGCCCGTATTTGAGGGGCACTTTCCTGGACACCCAATATATCCTGGTGTAATGATAGTTGAAGGTATGGCGCAAGCTGGCGGAGTTTTGGCATTTAAGAGTGCAAGTGAGTCTGAGCAAGAGGCTGCTAAGAATAAAGTGGTTTACTTTATGAGTATTGATAAGTGCAAATTCCGTAGTCCCGTACGTCCGGGTGATAGGCTCGAATACCACCTGGAAGTGATCAAACACCGCGGCAATATATGGGTGCTTAATGGTAAAGCTTATGTAGATGACAATCTTGTAGCAGAAGCCGAACTCAAAGCAATGATAGTGGATAGGTGATGATACATCCAAGTGCTATAATCGAAGAGGGTGCAAAGATTGGTGACAATGTCACAATTGGTGCTAATGTATATGTGAGTAAAAATGCAGTTATCGAGGATGATTGCACCATCATGCAAGGAGCTATCATTGATGGCAAGACCTTCATAGGTCGCGGTACAAAAATTTTTTATAATGCAGTTATAGGCTCAATACCACAAGACCTCAAATACAAAGGTGAAGAGAGTGAGCTGATTATTGGTCAGAACAATCTCATTCGAGAATTTACCCTCATCAACCCTGGTACAGAAGGTGGCGGGGGCAAGACAGTAATAGGTGATAATAATTTATTGATGGGGTATGTGCATGTAGCACATGATTGCAAGATTGGCAATAATTGTATCTTGGCAAATGCTGCAACTTTAGCAGGACATGTAGAGCTTGGAGACTTTGTTGTTATTGGTGGAATGACTCCAATACATCAGTTTGTACGTATAGGTGATTATGCTATGATAGCAGGAGCGAGTGCAGTAAGCCAGGATATCCCTCCATACTGCTTGGCTGAGGGTAATAGAGCAGTGCTTCGAGGCCTCAATATCACTGGTCTTCGCAGGCGTCTTGGAAGAGAGGCGATAGATACGCTCAAGAGTGCTTATAAAGAGCTCTTTATGAGTGGAAAGCCTCTCAAAGAGGTTGCCCAAAAGCTAGCAAAAAGCGAAGATGAACACATAAGAAAACTAGCACAATTTGTACTAGAAACTAAAAGAGGAATACCATTTAGAGGTGAATAATGCTTAGAAAATGTAGTTTTTGCGGAAGTTTTGAAAGTAGAGAAAACCCACTTATTGCAGGTCCAGAAAATGCAGATGTCTATATCTGCAAAAACTGTATAGAATCAGCGTATAAGATTTTGTTTGGTGATGTAGAAGAAGAGGGAAGTGCAGATGATCTCAAACTCGACTATCTTCCAACTCCAAAAGAGCTCAAAGCGATCTTGGATGAGTATGTAATAGGACAGGAGAAGGCTAAGAAAGTCTTTAGCGTTGCAGTCTATAACCATTACAAACGCATCTTTAAACAAAACGAGCTTGATGAGGATGATACGGAGATTGCAAAATCAAATGTTCTTTTTATTGGTCCTACAGGAAGCGGTAAAACTCTCATGGCACAGACAATGGCGAGAGTACTCGATGTGCCGTTAGCTATCGCAGATGCCACGAGTCTCACAGAAGCTGGGTATGTAGGTGAGGATGTAGAAAACATCCTTACAAGACTCTACCATGCAGCCGGTGAGGATGTGAAAAAAGCAGAAAAAGGGATAGTTTTTATCGATGAGATAGACAAGATAGCGCGCCTCGGAGAAAATCGCAGTATTACGCGTGATGTAAGTGGTGAGGGTGTGCAGCAAGCTCTGTTGAAATTGATAGAGGGAAGTGTGGTCAATATCAGTGCCAAGGGTGGGCGCAAGCACCCAAATCAAGAGTTCATTCAGATCGATACTTCCAATATTCTCTTTATTTGTGGTGGAGCATTTGATGGTCTCACAGATATAATCAAACGTCGTCTTGGTGGCAATGTGCTTGGATTTGGACAAGAAAAACGCTCTAAACGTGATGAGAGTGATTTGCTCAACTATGTAGAGCCTGATGATCTTGTGCATTATGGACTTATACCTGAGCTCATAGGGCGCCTCCATATGATTGCAACTCTCAATGAACTTTCGCGTGATGATATGGTGCGCATCTTGACTGAACCAAAAAATGCTCTTGTGAAGCAGTATAAGAAGCTTTTTGCCCTTGATGGAGTGGAACTTACATTTGAAAAAGAGGCACTTGAAGCTATCGCAGATCTAGCAATAAAACGCAAAACCGGTGCAAGGGGTCTACGCAGTATAATGGAAGAGATTATGGTAGATATAATGTTCAATCTTCCAGAATATAAAGGTTATGAAGTAGTTATAACAAAAGATGTAGTAGAGAACAAAACTGAGCCACTTCTAGTCAAAAAAGAGAAAAAAAGTGCATAAGGATGGGGCATGATTTTTGATAATCTTATAGGTTTTTTTTCAAATGATATGGGAATAGATCTGGGAACTGCAAACACCTTAGTTCTTAGTAAGGGAGAAGGTATTATAATCAATGAGCCCTCTGTTGTGGCAATCAAGCGTGATAAGCTAGGACGTCAAAATATTTTAGCAGTCGGACGTGAAGCCAAGGAGATGGTAGGAAAAACGCCTGGCGATATAAAAGCAATTCGCCCTATGAAAGATGGCGTTATTGCCGATTTTGATGTGACTGAGAAGATGATACGCTACTTTATTGAAAAAGCCCATAAGCGTAAGGCCTTCATCCGCCCACGTATTATCATCTGTGTGCCTTATGGTTTGACGCAAGTTGAGAGAAAAGCTGTCAAAGAGTCGGCCCTGAGTGCTGGGGCGAGGGAAGTATATCTAATTGAAGAGCCTATGGCTGCTGCAATAGGAGCTGGACTTCCAGTCAAAGAGCCGCAAGGAAGTCTTGTGGTGGATATTGGCGGTGGGACCACGGAGATTGGTGTAATATCTTTGGGTGGCTTAGTAGTGAGCAAGTCAATTCGCGTAGCAGGTGACAAAATAGATGCATCTATTATCGATTATATCAAGCGAAAATATAACTTAATAATTGGTGATAGAGTAGCTGAAGAGGTTAAAATTGAAGTAGGTACAGCCATGCCTCTTGATGAACCATTGAAAATGACTATCACTGGGCGTGATCAGGTCGGTGGACTGCTCAATTCTATCACAGTAACCAGTGAAGATATCTATGAAGCGATGAAAGAGCCAATTAAAGCTATTGCAGAGGCTCTCAAAGATGTGCTTGAACAGACTCCTCCAGAGCTTGCAGGTGATATTATAGAAAATGGTATTGTCCTAACTGGTGGTGGTGCCTTGATACGCAATCTTGATCGCTATCTCTCTGAAGCTGTCAAAATTCCAGTCTTTATAGCTGAAGAGCCCCTTCTTGCAGTTGCCACAGGGACAGGAAAGGTTTTAGAAGAGATAGAGATTTTGCAACAATTGGCTGATGAATAAGAGACTCATTTTTATTCTCCTCATTACTCTTGCCCTTGTAGGTCTATACAAGGGTAATGAGGCAGTGAGGGGCTATGTATTAAATTTTACAAATACACTAAAAAGTATTTATCTTGATCTTGAATATTCCCTCTTGCAAAAGATCAATAACCACTTCAAACAAATAGAAAAAATCGAGACTCTCATCCAACAAAACCGTCAGCTTCTTCAATATAAAATAGCTTATAAAAATCTTTTGAGCACTTTACAAAATTTTCAAAGAGACTGCAATATTACTTTTGCTGCAAACAGTGTCCATTTATTGTATACCAAGGCTCTTTCATATGTAAGTTTTGGTGATTTTACTTCACTTTGGCTGGAGGCAGATCTAGATAAAAATAAAGTCTATGGTCTACTCAAAGGGGAAAATGTTGCAGGTGTGGCTCTGCGCAAAGACAGCAAAGCGTTAGCACTTCTTAACGGCAATAAGAAGTGTAGCTATGGAGTATTGGTAGCAAATAGTGTGAGTGGGATAGCGGTAGGAAGTGGTGATAATAGGTTTATCAATGTCAAATATATTCCAAATTATGCCACAGTAAAAGTGGGTGACAAGGTTATTACAAGTGGCCTTGATGGTATTTTTATCTACGGTGTAGGTGTTGGTGAAGTCATAAAAGTGTGGCAGGAGGGAAGCTATAAGGTAGCTCGTGTGCGTACATATGCAGATCTCTCCTATCCCAGATTTTTTTGGCTAATGAAGTTATAAAGAACTTTAGGGTAAAATCAAAAACTAAAATCACAAGGGTAATAATGCCAAAAAGAGATGATATCCACACGATTCTCCTCATAGGCTCGGGTCCCATCGTCATCGGCCAAGCATGTGAATTTGACTATTCTGGAACTCAAGCAGTAAAGACTCTCAAATCTTTGGGTTATCGTGTAGTTCTTGTAAATTCCAATCCCGCAACTATTATGACTGATCCAGGTTTTGCAGATCGTACCTATATTGAGCCAATTACAGAAGATATCATTTATAAAATTATTCAAAAAGAAAAAGTTGATGCTATTTTGCCTACCATGGGTGGACAGACCGCTTTAAATGTAGCAATGAGTATGTATGAAAAAGGGATGCTTGAAGGTATCAAATTCCTTGGAGCAAATCCAGAAGCTATTAAAAAGGGCGAAGATAGGCAGGCTTTTAAAGAGGCTATGCTCAAACTTGGCATGGATTTGCCAAAAAGCCGCTATGCTTATAGCCTCGAAGAGGCAATGGAAGCTGCCCGTGAAATAGGTTTTCCTCTTATAATTCGCGCTTCTTATACACTAGCTGGTGGCGGAAGTGGTGTTGCATATAATATAGATGAATTTAAAACTCTTGCAGCAAAGGGACTTGAAGCAAGTCCAATCAGTGAGATTCTCATTGAAGAGTCGCTCCTTGGATGGAAAGAGTATGAGATGGAGGTAATAAGGGACAGAGAAGATAACTGTATTATTGTCTGCTCCATCGAAAACCTCGATCCTATGGGAGTACATACAGGAGACTCTATCACTGTAGCTCCAGCCCTCACCCTCACAGACAAAGAGTATCAGCGCATGCGTGATGCCTCTTTTGCAATTTTGCGTGAAATTGGTGTAGATACTGGTGGAAGTAATGTGCAGTTTGCTGTGAATCCTAAAACGGGGCGCATGATTGTTATTGAGATGAATCCAAGAGTGAGCCGTTCTAGTGCCCTTGCGAGTAAAGCAACAGGCTATCCGATAGCTAAAGTCGCAACACTGCTAGCTGTGGGCTATACGCTTGATGAGATTGAAAATGATATTACAGGGACTGCTGCAAGTTTTGAGCCAACAATTGACTATATTGTCACAAAAATTCCTCGCTTTACTTTTGAAAAGTTTCCGCAAGCTGACTCTACGCTCACAACATCTATGAAAAGTGTTGGCGAAGTAATGGCGATAGGACGCACCTTTAAAGAGTCAGTCCAAAAGGGGCTTTGCTCACTAGAGACTGGATTAGTTGGATTTGAAAAAATTGAAGCTGATATTGAGACAATTAAGCACGAGATTCGTCGTCCAAATGAGAAGCGCCTCCTCTATATTGCACAAGGTTTTCGTGAAGGTCTTAGCGTAGAAGAGATTTATGAGCTCTCGCAAATCGATCCTTGGTTTTTGTATCAGATAGAAGAGATAGTGCAGTTTGAAGCAAAAATAGATCTTGATATCTTACAAAATGAAGAGCTTTTGCGAAGAGCCAAGACATATGGCTTTAGTGATAAGATGATTGCAAAGCTTATCAATGAAAAAGAGCACACAGAGCTTACTGAAAACGATGTCTTTAGTGCGCGCACCGCTTTGGGAATTGAGCTTGAGTACAATGAAGTAGATACCTGTGCAGCAGAGTTTCCAGCTCTTACTCCTTATCTTTATAGCTCAACAAATATTACGAAGCTTCCAAAAGTACAAAAAGAGTCAAATGAAGAGAAAGTACTCATCATTGGGGGTGGTCCAAACCGCATAGGACAGGGAATTGAGTTTGATTACTGCTGTGTGCATGCTGCCTTTGCCCTCAAAGATATGGGTATAAAATCAATTATGTATAACTGTAACCCTGAAACAGTCTCTACTGATTATGATACAAGTGATATTCTCTATTTTGAGCCTATCGATTTTGAGCATGTGCGCAGTGTCATCAAAGAAGAGAATCCAACTGGTGTGATAGTGCATTTTGGGGGGCAGACTCCACTTAAACTTGCTAAGCCTCTTACTGCAATTGGTGCTAAAATTGTAGGAACGAGTGCAAAAGTGATAGATCTAGCTGAAGATAGGGAGAAATTTAGTGAATTTATAGCCAAAAATGGCCTCAAACAGCCTCCAAACGGAACAGCTTTTACAAAAGAAGATGCTTTGAAAATTGCTGAAGAGATTGGCTATCCTGTATTAGTGCGGCCAAGCTACGTGCTTGGTGGGCGGGCGATGCGTATTGTCTATAATGAAAATGAGCTCAAAGAGTATATGGATGAGGCGGTGAGTGTCAGTCATGAATCTCCTGTTTTAATAGATAAGTTTCTCGATCACGCAATAGAGCTGGATGTAGATGCTATAAGTGATGGAAAACGTGTCTATATTGGCGGAATTATGCAGCATATTGAAGAGGCTGGGATCCACTCTGGCGATAGTGCCTGCTCTTTGCCAACTGTGACGATTGATGAGAAGATTTTACAAGAAGTTGAAGAGCAAACAAAAAAGATTGCTTTAGGACTTGGTGTAAAGGGACTACTCAATATTCAGTATGCAATCTATAAAGATGAGGTCTATTTGATTGAAGTAAATCCACGAGCTTCACGCACTGTGCCATTTGTGAGCAAAGCTACAGGTGTACCAATGGCAAAAGTGGCAACGCGTGTGATGATTAAAGGCGATCTCGTAGAGGCTTTACAATTTTATGATGAGTATGGTGTTGTAGATTTTAGTACTGAAATTCTCAAGCCAAAACTCAAAAACCATATCGCTGTTAAAGAGGCGGTATTTCCATTCAATAAACTTCCAGGGGCAGATCTCCTGCTAGGGCCTGAGATGAAGAGTACGGGAGAAGTGATGGGAATTAGTGAAGGTTTTGGAGAGAGCTTTGCAAAAGCGCAGTTTGCAGCAGGTAACCGCCTGGCAACTGCTGGAAAGCTCTTTTTATCACTCACTGACTATGATAAGCCCTACGCTCCAGAGATTGCCAAACTCTATAGAGATTTAGGATTTGAGATTGTTGCTACGCGAGGAACGCATAAAATTTTAGAGGATGCTGGAATTGAGAGTACATTGGTACTAAAAATTAGTGAAGGGCGTCCAAATATTGAGGATATGATTAAAAATGGCGAGATTGCAATGGCAATCAATACAAGTGATAATAAAGCAAGTAAAAGTGATGCAAGAAAGATACGCGAGCAGGTATTGCGCCATCAGATACCATACTTTACAACTATTTCAGCAGCAAAAGTAGCAGCTGAAGCGATTAGGAGTCTCAGAGCTAAAGAACTTACGCCAAAAGCACTGCAAGACTACCTCAGTGAATAATGGATCCAAAAAAAGTCTATCTTGCTCAAACCGACACCACTGTTGGTTTTTTGAGCCAAGATAGTGAAAAACTAGCACGAATTAAAAAACGTCCTCCTTCGAAACCATTTCTTATAGCAGTATCTTCATTGAAAAATTTACAAAAGTTTGTAAGAGTTCCCAAAAAGCACAAAAACCTCGTGAGGCGAGCAAAAAAAACTACATTTATCTATCCAAATGGCAAAGCTTTGCGTGTTATAAACTGGGGAGAGCATTACAAGTTTTTAAGAAAGTTTGGCTGGTGCTACTCTACAAGTGCTAATGCGAGTGGTAAGAGATTTGAGAGAGAGTGGGCAATGAAGCAGGCTGATATTGTTGTAGAGGATTGGAGAGGACTTTATGAGAGCACACCCTCAAGACTTTATAAACTTGGCAAAAAAAGAATGCAAAAGATTAGATAGCCAAAGGATTCTCATCCCGATGTGGTTTCCAACACTCGTTGAAAAACTTTTGCTCATTTTCTAAGAGCGCTTTATCACATGAATCTATTATATTTTTAGCCCACTCTTCAATTTTTTTGCCTGTCTCCTTGCCAAATTTCATAAAGACTGCTCTCTTGTAATCTTCACGAGTATATGTCTTTTCTCCGACGAAAGGCAGTCCATTGAGCGCTTGAAGTTTAAAGATGGCAAATGTCTCTTCATCGAGATTTTCTGGTGTGATTTTAAGCTTTTTAGTGACAAATTCTTGCTCTTTTTCCTTGCGCCTTTTGTAAGAGAGGTTTTTAAATATTGCATATTTTGTAGCTTCTGCGATGCCAATTGCTTCGGCTATCTCTTCATCAAATCCTAGAGCAATTGCGCGAAACTTTTGCAGTGCTGCCATTTTTGGAAAGCGGTTGATAAACATTGTAAACTCCTTTTAAATATAATAGTATAATGGCAAAAAAATTTAAAGAGGTGCAGATTGATTAAAGAGCTGCTAAAAAAGCGGATTTTAGTCATTGATGGCGCGATGGGTACCCAGCTTCAAGCAAAAGCAAAAGAGATACCACCAAAAGCTTGGGAAGGCAAAGAGGGGTGTAATGAGCTTTTAAATAGAACTGCTCCTGAGATTATAAAATCTATTCATGAAGCCTATGCCAAAGTTGGTGCCGACATCATTAAAACAAATACATTTGGCTCAATGCCCTGGGTTTTGGAAGAGTATGATTTGGCTAGTGAAGCGTATGATTTGACAAAAAGAGGGTGTGAGCTGGTCAAAGAGATTTGCCAAAAATATAGTACTTCTGAGAAACCTCGTTTTACTGCTTGCTCTTTGGGTCCAGGAACAAAACTGCCAAGTCTTGGGCATATCGATTATGATGCAATGTATGCAGGATACTGTGAAGCTGCACGGGGAGCTAAAGATGGTGGTGCAGATCTTTTCTTGCTTGAGACCTGTCAAGATCCTTTGCAGATCAAAGCGGCAATCCATGCTTGTCAAGATACAGCCCCTGAGATTCCAGTGATGGTAAGTGTTACCATTGAGCAAAATGGTACGATGCTTATTGGAACTGATGCGGCAACGATTGCTACTATTTTAGAGCCGTTTGACATAATTTCACTTGGATTTAATTGCGGAACCGGTCCAGATATGGTGGAAAAACATGTAAGGGTGCTGAGCGAAGTGTGGGATAGACCTATCAGTATCCATGCCAATGCTGGGCTACCACAAAACAGAGGCGGTTATACCTACTATCCTATGGGCCCAAAAGAGTTTACAGAGCTTGAAGCAAAATTTACTTCCATTGATGGTGTGGCGCTGCTTGGCGGATGCTGTGGAACTACACCGCAACATATCAAGGCTTTAGTTGATGCAGTTGAAGGCAAAAAGCCCCTCCCTCCAAAAGGAAAACAGCCTAGAAGCATTGCAAGCCTCTTTGAATCAAGGACCCTTCATCAAAATCCTCCTCCCTTTTTGATGGGTGAGCGAAGCAACGCGACAGGAAGTAAAGCTTTTAGAGAGCTTCTTTTAAAAAGCGATTATGAAGGGACACTCAGTGTTGCGCAGCAACAAGTGCGCAGTGGAGCCCATGGTATTGATGTAAGTGTCGGGTTTGCAGGGCGCGATGAGACAAAAGATATGAAAGAAGTCATCAAACTCTACAATGAAAAGATCCCGATTCCTCTCATGCCGGACTCCACGCAAGTTCCAGCTATTGAGACAGCTCTCAAGCACATTGGCGGACGTCCGATTATCAACTCAGCCAACCTTGAAGATGGGATAGAGAAGTTTGACAAAATCTGTTCATTGGCAAAGCGCTATGGTGCGGCATTGGTACTGTTGGCAATCGATGAAGAGGGAATGGCAAAGACAAAAGAGAAAAAGTTAGCAGTTGCTGAGCGTATGTATGAAAGGGCCGTAAATCTCCATGGCCTCAATCCTGGTGATCTTGTTTTTGATCTTTTAACCTTTACCGTTGGAAGTGGGGATGAGGAGTATCAAACAGCAGCTATTGAAACTATTGAAGCGATCAGGGAGCTTAGAAAACGTCATCCAGAAGTTGGAGCCGTTTTAGGAGTATCCAATATCAGCTTTGGTCTTGAGAAACATGCAAGGGAGTACCTCAACAGTGTCTTTTTGCATCATTGTGTCGAAGCCGGTCTTACTATGGCGATCGTCAATGTCAAAAATCTCATCCCTTACCACAAAATCAGCGAAGAGGATCGCAAAGTTTGTGAGGATCTGCTCTTTAACAGGCGCGAAAATGGCGATCCACTCTTTGCTTTCATTGAGCACTTCAGCAAAGCAGAAAAAAAAGAGGCTGCAAGTGATGATGAACTGAGCAAACTCCCACTCCAAGAGCAAATCCACAAGCTTCTTATCGATGGGGACAAAGAGCGGATGATGCCACTGCTTGAAAAAGCCAAAGATCGCATTAATCCAGAAAAGATTATCAATGAAATTTTGATCGGAGCTATGAAAGAGGTAGGAGATCTTTTTGGCAGCGGGCAGATGCAGCTACCTTTTGTGCTGCAAAGTGCAGAGGTGATGAAAGCAGCAGTAGATTATCTTAATCAGTTTTTGCCAAAAAAAGAGAAACAATTGCAAACCACTCTTATTTTGGGAACAGTGAAGGGTGATGTGCATGATGTTGGCAAAAACCTTGTAGATATTTTGCTCACCAACAACGGCTTTAAAGTTGTCAATCTTGGTATTAAAGTAGAACTTGAAGAGTTTATCAAAGCCTATAAAGAGCATAATGCCCAAGCAATTGGTATGAGTGGGTTATTGGTTAAATCTACTCAAGTGATGTTGGAAAATCTCAAAGAGATGAAGCAAAAAGGAATTGATACGCCTGTGCTTTTAGGCGGGGCTGCGCTGACAAAGAAGTTTGTGGATGAGTTTTGTCGTCCGGCCTATGATGGACCTATCTTTTATTGCCGTGATGCTTTTGATGGAATAGTGGCGATGAGTAGAATCGAAGAGGGAAACTTTGATACAAAGCTTGGGAGTGACAAGGATGAAGAGGAGATTGTTGAGGTTAAACCAAAAGAAGAGATAAAGATCGATCCGGCAAATATCATTTTGCCAAAACCAGCCCCTGTACCTATCCCACCATTTTGGGGTAGAAAGATACTTGAGATTGACCCCGATATCGCCTATGAGTGGATCAACAAAAGGCTTCTTTTTAAACAGCGTTGGGGCTATAAATCAAAAGGTCTGAGCAAAGAGGAGTATCAAAAGCAGCTGGATGAAAAGGTGATTCCAGCATTCAATAGACTAAGAAGTGAACTAAAAGATATATTTGAGCCTACCATTCTCTATGGATATTGGCCTGCAAGAGCTGTGGATAATGAGCTCTATGTATTTGGAGAGGAGTTTGGTTGGCAAAGAGATGAGGATGCCAATCGTGAACCGATAGAAAATATCATCGGAGATGCGATAGAGATTTTCACCTTTCCAAGGCAGTCTAAACCGCCTCATAGATGCATCGCAGACTATTTTCATAGTGACCGAATGGATGTGAGTGCATTTACTTGTGTGAGTGCTGGAAGCAAGTTTAGCGAGTATGAAGGGGAGCTTTTTAAAGCTGGGAAGTATCATGAGTATCATTTGGTACATGGTCTCAGTGTCGAGCTTGCCGAGGCATTGGCTGAGATTGCTCATAAGCAGATACGCATAGAGCTTGGGATTTTACGCAATGAAAAACCGGATTTGCGTGATGTAAAAATGGTAGGTTATCAAGGAGCCAGATACTCTCCTGGCTATCCGGCTTGTCCCGATCTTGAGCTTAACCGCCATATCTTCAATCTCTTAAAACCAGAAGAGTTTGGCATTGAATTGAGTGAGACATATCAGATCCATCCTGAGCAGTCTACTTGTGCAATTGTAGTGCATCACCCGGAGGCAAAATATTTTAATGTATAAATCTTTTTGGGATTTTTCCCCATCTACTTCTCCATTTTTTGATTCCAAATGTAAGGTATAATGATCTATATCCCCTTGCAAAGGATCAATTGTGAGATATCTATGGCTCTCTTTATTTATCTTCTCTTCACTATTTGCTACAGTGAATGCTCTGCATTTGCAAGACAAAAGATTTGATCTGTCTGGAGAATTTAAATACTATGCGCTCTCTCCAAAAAAGGTACAAAATAGTGCTTCCAATTGGGTCTATGAGACACCACAAGGAAACTGTTATAAACTATTTGGTGTCACGCCAACGCGTGGTAACGTTTTTGGATGGAAGAGGATAGATGGGTCATGTGATATGCCTGCAGTATGGCTCTTTTACTATATTGGAGATTTTGATAACGATGGCGATACACGGTTTGATTTTATTACTGTTTCAGCAAATGCACAAAAAAAGAGAGTCTATAAACTGCTCCCTGTTAAACCTGGGGAGTATTTTCGCTATGCAGATTTGGGTTTTTTCAACTATAAGATTGAAGAAAATGCAATTGAGTTTTCTCAAGGAGCTATAAAATATCTAGATTTCAAGCGAAACCACAAATATAAAGATCTTCCGCAATATCAGATTTTTACAAATTTCCAAGACGCCAAAGAAGCAGGTTTTGATTATCTTCTAGATTATTCAACTTATAAACTAGTTCTTTATAAAATAGTCCAAACGAGCGGATCCAACCGGATTGTTTTTGAAGATCCACAGTTTTTTGATGGTGTAATCAAGATACCAGTAAAAATCATCAAGCCAGCATTTGGAACTGCAGATATGGCCTACTACATAGCTGCATTTGCGGTGAGCAAAGATACGAAAAAGTTGGTTTTTGATTATGGTAATTCACAAGATATTGTATTGCTACAGCAGATAGTATCTTGTGAAGATGAACTGCAAGCTCCTGTGTGTGGATTCAAACAGGTTGAGTGTATTACAACTCCTTGTGAGCCAAGAGAAAAGACTTATCCCAACTACTGTGCTCTTCGAGCAGATTCCCAGGCGCGCTTTTTGCATATTGGAGCATGTGAAATCGTTAAAGAGACCAATGTTTCAAAATTAGCAGCATCTATCTACCGATTTGGTCTACGTCTATCGCAGCAGCTCTATCACAGGCAAAATCTCTTCATATCCCCTTTGAGTATTGCTGGAGTCATGAATATGCTCTATTTTGGAGCCAGCAATGAGAGTCGGGTGCAAATAGCAAGAGCTTTTGGCTATCCTCCAGATTTTGCACTGGCTGCTTCATATGCAGCATTGCAAAAGAAGCTGCAAGTGCATAATGCAACATTTGCTACTGCCAATGCTGCATGGGTAGAGCAAAAGTTTCATCTTTATAAGAGTTATCGCTATTTGATAGAAGATCTTTTTGATGCGTCCATATATAGTGCAAATTTCTTAGAAAAAAGTGAAGAGATGCGCAAAGAGATAAATAAGTGGGTTACAAACAAGACGCAAGAGAAGATCAAAGACCTTTTACCACCAGGTTCAGTAAAACCAAAGACAAGAATGGTGCTTGTTAATGCTCTCTATTTTTATGGAAAATGGCAAAGAGAGTTTAACAAATCAAAAACAGCTAAAGAGCCTTTTTATATTGCTCCATTTGGTGAGAGTGTTGAGGCGGATATGATGAAAGCACAAGGGGAGTTTAATGTAAGCCAGATGCAGGGATTTCGGGCTCTGGAGTTACCGTATAAAAATGAAGAGCTTAGCATGTGGTTCTTTTTGCCAAATGAAGATTTTGCTATTGAGGAACTTTTAGAAAAGTTGTCCAAAACCTCTATGCAACAGATTGTAAGAGCAAAAAGAGAGGAGATTGATGTACGTTTGAAGGTACCAAAATTTAAACTTACATGGGGAACGAAGAATATCACTGAAGCTTTACAAGCTTTAGGAATTGAAGATATTTTTGATCCTGTACATGCTGATCTCTCATCGCTTGGCAGACCTATCGATCCAAATGCCAATCTCTATGTTGGAGGTTTTTTTCACAAAACTTTCATAGAAGTGACAGAAGAGGGAAGTGAAGCTGCAGCAGCTACTGCTACAGTTGTCACAGAGATTGCAGGAGTACCACCTGTTTATACTTTTTATTGCGATAGACCTTTTGCATTTATGATAGTACATAATAAAACTTCAACACCTCTTTTTATGGGTGTTGTAAACAAGCCATAATTGTATTGCAATCATGAACAAGTTAACACTGCTTGAGTGGTTCAAACAGTATGGGCGCCATGAACTACCATGGCGCAAGACTTCTGATCCTTATGAGATCTATGTAAGCGAAATAATGCTGCAACAAACGCAGGTAGAGCGAGTCTTGCAAAAGTATGAGCCGTTTTTGCAAAAGTTTCCTGCACTTCAGAGCCTTCGCATGGCAAGTGATGAGGAGCTCTTAGCTCAGTGGAGCGGGCTTGGATATTATCGCAGAGCACTTGCAATGAAGAAGGTAGCCAATCTTGTAGCAACTTTACCTCAAAGTATACAGGAGTTACAAAAGCTACCTGGAATAGGCAAATATACTGCTCATGCAATCGCTTCATTTGCATATAACCAGCCTGTTGCTGTAGTGGATGTAAATATTGAGCGGGTTTTGCGGCGCTTCTTTGCACTTACTGGCTCGCAAAAAGAGGTATGGCAAAAAGCTAGCGAGTTTTTAAATAAAGCCTCTCCTAAAGAGCACAACTTAGCTCTCATGGATCTTGGCAGTCTTGTGTGTGCTACAAATCCACTCTGTGAGGTATGTCCACTCCAAAAAGAGTGTGAAGGGAAAAATGATCCGTTAAAGTTTTGGAGCAAAGGCAAGAGAGAGTATGAAAAGCTAGATCTTCACTATGCCCTTTGTGTAAGAAATAAAAGAATCGCTCTCACACCTTCTAAAGGCTCCATGTATAAGGGTATGCTCCTCTTACCTGTAGCGAAAAGAAAAGAATTGCTCCTTGGATCATTTAAACATAATTACACCAAGTTTGCTATTACAGTTTATTGCTACAAAGAGGAAGCTGAAGGAGAGCTAGTCTGGATGGATCTAGAAGAAGCCAAAACAGCTCATCTGCCGACACTTGTCAAAAAGGCTCTCAAATTTTGTGGTGATCTTTCCATGTTTTCTTGATGTTCCATACTAAGAGCAAACCAAAAACAAGGGCAATTGCACCATAGAGCAAAGCTGCGATATAGTCTGCATGCAGACTTGACCATACTGCAAGAGCCAAAAACAAAAGTGTAATTATCAAACACATCTATATTATCTCCATAACCCAAATCTCTTCATTTTTCTTACTTATAATCTCTTTGAGTCTTAGTCCCTCAAAAGTAAAATCACGAAGTTTTTTGAAGCTGTCAATATTATGTATTGCAATTTGACGCAAAACCATTCCACGATAAGCTTTTGCCCAGTGGCTTACTACTTTGCCGTTTTTTATAAATTTCATTTTTACAGCAAAAGCAGGCTTATAAAATTTCTCATAGTATCCTGCCCGTAGATCCAATATTTCACTATCTAGATGAAGATTTTTACAAAGTGGTGCATAGAACTTTTCTGGCTTTATACCACCTACTGCTTCTCCTTGCTTGAGCTTATAGAAAGGAATAAGATCTCTTGCACACAAAGGTCCAAAGAGATTAGAAAAGATTATGAGATGATTGTCGATAAACTCTTGATGCAAAGGATGGAGAGAGGCGTAGTCTAAGTATTCATACGCTACACCATGATAGCGTTCTATGGCTTTTTTGGTAGGGGAGTTGAATATATCTACTTCCACCGGCTCTTTTGTACCAAAAAGTTTGAGTTTCTCTTCAAGTGTACCGTTTTTGATAACATCATCATATTTTTGCAGTATTGGCCTACGCTCTATATCAAAGCAAAATTGTATTTTGGATTCATAGCCACCTTGTATTTTGGCTTCGCTTGGAGCAAAGAGAATGTGCATTTTTTTCCTTCAATAGATCTCAAAAGAGTTATAATAGCAAAAAAGAAGGAGTAAGAGATGCGATATATACTAGGAATGCTTATAGCAACACTAATGCTCTTTGCAGATTGTACACATGCCAAAAAGGTTATCAAGGTTGATTTTAAACATGTAACCAAAGGTGAATTGCCTGTTGGATGGATAGTAAGTTGTAGTGGGAAATCCTTTCCCGGTATTTGGGAAGTAAACGGTAAGAAACAGCTTTTTGTAAAATATCCACGCGGGAGCAAATTCGAGCAAAAAAATCTCTTCTTTACGAATCAATACTATTTTACAAATGGTAGCTGTCAGACTATACTCTCAAGTAAAGAGAATGCAGGAGTGATATTTCGAGCAAGAGATCGTAAAAACTACTATGCAGTAAGTATCGATTTTAAAAACAGAAAGCTTATAGTAGAAGAGATTAAAAATAAAGAGCCAAAAATCCTCTTATCAAAAAAACTGCCAAATAATATCCATCCCCATTCGCTCAAAGTTGCTTTTTGCAATGACAAAGCAACAATTTTTTTAGATAATCGTGAAGTGGCAAAACTCTTCCATCTCAAAGTAAGACCAGGCGGCGTGGGAGTTATATCTTCGGGAAAATCGCAAGCTTACTATGATGATATTGTCATTGAAGTGGTCCAATGATTCAGATTTATACAGGTGATGGTAAGGGTAAAACGACTGCAGCCATTGGGCTTGCAATAAGAGCAAAAGGAGCGGGAAAACATCTCCTTTTTATGCAGTTTATGAAAGGAATGCAAACCAGTGAGATCGATATCCTCACCTCTTTGGGTATTGAGGTAGACAGAGAGTGGGATGGGAAATTCATTTTTGACAAACCAAGCAAAGAGCAGCTTGCGATGGCAAAGAGACAGTATGCACGTGCTCAGGAAGCATTGCATAAAAATTATGATTTGATTGTATTAGACGAGATCATAGTAGCGATGCATTTTGGATTGTTGAGTGAAGATGATCTTCTATCTCTTATGGAGCAAGCGAAATGTGAACTTGTTTTAACAGGACGCGGAGCTACGCAAAAGCTTATAGACAAAGCAGACCTTGTGACAGAGATGAGGAAAATAAAGCACTATTTTGACAGGGGAGTCCAGGCACGCAAAGGATTTGAGTTTTAGTATAATTGCCTCTTCAAATACATAAAAGGAGAGAAAATGGCAAAAGGATTCAAAAAGAGATACTTCTCTCTTGCTGCAATCGCTGCTACAGTCTCTGTAGTAAATCTCAATGCGCAAGCAGCTAGAGTTGAGTCGATCGAGAAAATTGTTGTCAGTGCACAAAAGATTGCAGAAGATGTAGAGGATGTTACTGATGATATAGAGATAATTGACGCACAAGAACTAGATGAGAAGGGTATACGCACACTTCCACAACTTCTGCACTACATCACAGGCTCATCCCAGGCTGCAAATGGGGGAGTAGGAAAAGTTAACAATATCTATCTTCGTGGTCTTTCAAACGACAAACTCCTTATTCTTATCGATGGAGTGAGATTTAACGATCCATCAAATTTCAATGGCCCATCATCTGAACATCTGCTTTTAAACAATGTCAAAAGAGTTGAAATTATCAAAGGAGCACAAAGTGGTATCTGGGGTTCAGACGCTGCAGCTGGTGTGGTCAATATCATTACAAATGACAAAGAGCATACAAGTATAGATGTAAATTATGGGAGTTTTCATACAGTCCAAAGTGCTCTTTCAATTGTAAAGAAACATGATAAAATCTTTTATGGATTAGATTTTGATTTTTATAAAACTGACGGATTTTCTGCAATTACGCCTTATAACAAAGATCCGCGAGACTATGAAGCTGATGGTTATATCAATAGAAATGTAAGAGCAAAAGTCGGATACAAAGATGATAATTTAATAGTAGAGAGTGGTATGAATATAATCAGCGCATACAATCAAGCTGATGGATACAATCCTACCACCTATGCACCAGATCCAAATTCTCGCTACAACGATATCTATCGCTACCATGCATTCTATACAAATGCGACAAAATCTTTGCACAATCATACGCTCGATCTTCATATTGATACAACCACGACCAACCGTGAATTTCCAGATGCTACCTGGGGAGTAAACAGCTATGAAGGAAAAACGGGTAATATTGAGTTAAGAGATACTCTCAACTATGGTGGTACTATGCAGTTTGGAGCAGGGCTGCAAAGATATAAGAGTAGCTTCGCACAAACTACCGCTACCAGTGGGCAGATAGACTATGATGATAGATATATCTATCTTACAAATTCCAATAGATTTGATAAGTTAATTTTGCAAGAGAATATCCGCTACGATAGTTATGACAAATTTGACAATCAAGTAACTGGAAAAATAGGTGCAAAGTATAACCTTGCCAACCTCTCCTTCTTCGCAAATGCTGGCAAAGCCTATAATGTGCCAAATCAGATAAAGATGATCAATCCTTGGGGAGTTTCCAATTTCAATCTCCAGCCAGAAAAAACGACCAGCTACGATATTGGTGTGCAAGGATATGGCGCAAAGCTAGTATACTTTGAAGAGAGGGTCAAAGATCTCATAAATTGGTACGATCCAGATAGTAATACATGGGGTGATGAGTACTATAAAAACTATGGCGGTACGAGCAAATTCAAAGGAATAGAAGCAAGCTACAAAAGAGCACTTGGGAATAGCCTCTATCTAGAGCTTGGTGCTACATACCTAAGCCCAAAAGATCCAGGCAAAAATCCACTTCCAAGAAGAGCAAGACATCGCTACAACTACTCTCTTACATGGTATCCAAGTAGTGAGCATACTATCAACATCAATGGCTACTATGTAGGGTCTCGCTATGATGATGCTGCACAAACAAAACAGACAGGCAAATACAATGTAGTCAATTTGTCTCTTTCTCACCAATTTGCACAACATTTCAAAGGCTATATATTGGTGCACAACCTCTTTGATAAAAGATACCAAGAAGTGTATGGATATGGGAGCGAGCCACAAAGCTTCTATATAGGTATCAAAGGAACCTTTTGAGATTACGTCTCAAAACCTACCTCTCCTATAAATTTTTCAATTCCCTCTTCACCGGCCTCTCGGTCGGTACCATATTTGTTATTTACACTCCTTTGGAGCCTTCTATCTACTCACTTGGAGGTATTTTATTGGCAATTGGTATGCTTGTCATCGCAAAATTTTATGATGTGCTTCTCAATATCAAGCGCTATTTTCAAATAGGCCTTTTGGTTGAATTTATTATGCTTCTTCTCATTATTTTCTTTCTCATCAAGCCATATACATATATGACAGCACTTCTTGTTTATGCAGGATACCAAATTACTTTTATGTTTGGGGCATATTTGATGAGGGCTGAAACGCTTATAGTCAAAAAGGCATTGGCTCTTACAAAAGTGGATATTGCCAAACAGATAGGCTATCTTGCAGGTATGGTTGCTAGTTTTGTCTTTTATAAAATATATGTAGCACCCAAAGAGCAGCAGGTTTATACTCTACACTTCCTCTTGCTTTTTATAGAAATTGCTATTATTATCCTCTTTATTCGCTCATTTAGTAAAAATTCAAAGAAAAAGAGATAGAATAAAAGAAAAAAGGATAGTGCATGAAAGTTGGTGATATCGTAATCGTTGCAAACTTGGGAGAAATGAAAGTTTACAAAGCAAACCCAAGAGATTTAGAAGCAGAAGCTGGACTCAAACCACAAAATATCAAACTCGATCAAATCAATGCAATCGATTATGTAGAAGCTCACTGGAAACTCAAAGATATCGTTACAGATGAGGCTGGACGCTTCAAAGCAGATGCAGGGAAAATGGGCGGTAATGCCGGTGAGCATCATGAACTAGAAAAAAAGATGGAAGAAGATGTGATAAAAGTACTAGCAAATGATATTAGCAACATTGTTACTGAGACTAATCCTCCAAAATATTTTCTTGCTCTTCCACAAACAATTTTTGCAAGAGTCTGGGAGCGAGTCAAGCCAGAAGCCAAAGAAAAACTCTTTCGCTATGTAGAAGAGGATTTGACAAAGACTGATAAGAATAAACTTCCTGACATTTTTCAACAAAAGGGTAAGCATTTTTAATGCGCATCCTTGAACTCTTCAAAAAGATTACACAGATCCCTCACTGCTCCGGCAACACCGGAGCCCTTCGTGAGTTTATCACTACATTTACTTCACGCTGCGGTTACCACTATGAAGTAGATAGGGCTGGCAACATACTCTGCTACCGCTCAAAACGCGATATCTGTTTGCAATCGCACTATGATATGGTTTGTGTGGGTGAGGCCCCGCACATTGAAATATATGAAAAAGATGGATATCTTTTAGCAAAAAACTCAAGCCTCGGAGCAGACAATGGCATAGGTGTAGCCATGATGTTAGCTTTGATGGAAGAAGGCAAAGAGGCTGAATATCTCTTTACAAATGATGAGGAGATAGGGCTTATTGGTGCAAAGAATCTTGAACTTCGCCTCCAAGCCACGAAGATGATCAATCTCGATAGTGAGGAGTTTGGACAGATATATGTAGGATGTGCTGGTGGTGCAGATATTGTTGCGCAAAGAGAGGTAGATTTGCAAGAGTGTGAAGGTAATTTCTATAGAGTTACTGCTCGTAACTTCCCAGGAGGCCATAGTGGGGTCGATATTGACAAAAATATCCCAAGTGCTATCAAGGAGTTTGCATATTTTGCAACCGATGCAAAGGTAGCTGCTATAGAAGCTGGAGAGCGTCGTAACTCAATTCCAGTTCATCTGCAAGCAGTTATTTGTACACAAGAGTCTTTACAAAATAGTGAATATTTTCTCATTGAAAGAACAGAAGAAAAAAGAGTTGCAGATTTTGCTATTGTAAAGTTGCTTTGTGCATTTGCACATGGTGTACGTGCATGGGAAAGAGAGTTTGCCATTCCGCAAGTAAGTGTGAACCTTGCAAAAACTACTCTTATTGATAATCTTTTGAGGATTGAGATAAGTGTCCGTGCAAACAGTGATAAGGGTCTTGAGAGAATTATTCAAGAGACTCTCTGCTTTTTTGATGGCTTTGATAGAGAAATAGTGGATATATATCCAGCCTGGAAGCCTTCTATCACACCTTTGGCAAAAGAGATAGCAAGAGAATATGAAAGAATTACCAAACATCCTGTCTCTTTCAAAGCGATTCATGCAGGACTTGAGTGCGCGATATTTGCACAAAAATTCCCATCAATGCAGATAGCATCTATCGGTCCAGACATTATCAACCCACATTCTGTGCATGAAAGAGTCAAAGTCGATACAATTGCTCCACTTTTAAACCTGCTGCGAGATATATTATGAGAAGCCTTTTACTCATTGTGATACTGCTCTTTTTGCACGGATGTGCGCAAAAGGATCTAACTAAAAGAGTAGTAGCTGATATGGTCATCAACTACTATACTCCATATTCATCTGTGGATATACTCGTTCCACAAAGTATCGATGTGTTCTGGATAAAAAAGAGTGGTAAAAAAGCGCAAGCAAAAGTGTGTTATCAGTTTCGCTTTCTTACAGATTACCATGCGTTAGTTACGTATATCAAGAAGAATCCAAATTCCCATTTTGCCAAGTTTGATTTGGGACTTGTGGCACTTTTGGGTAGAAAATTTGGAGATTTTAAGAAAAATGAGATCAAAAGCCGCTGTGATATAGCGACTTTTGAGAAAAAATATAATAAATGGGTACTTAGGAGTCTTTAAGAGGGCGCTTATCTTCACTGTCACACAGATCATACAAAAAACACTGATCACATTTTGGATTTTTAGCGGTGCAGATATAGCGTCCAAAAAGTACCATCGCTTGATGAATTGCTGCTAAGTCTGTCTTGAAAGCTTGAACCAAATCCTTTTCGACCCCCTCTCGTGTTTTTGCATCACTCAGGCGCAGTCTGTGAGCGACGCGAAAGACGTGTGTATCGACTGCCATGAGGTTTTTGCCAAAATATTCGATCATGACAACATGGGCAGTTTTTTGTCCGACTCCTGGAAGTTTGACTAGCTCTTTTTCATCCTCTGGAATTTTGCCACCGTACTTTTCTTCTACCATTTGTGCCATTTTTATGAGATTTTTAGCTTTGTTGTTGAAGAAAGAGCATGATTTTATAAGTTCTTTGAGTTCGTCTATATCTGCTTGTGCTAGAGCATGGACATTAGGATATTTCTTAAAAAGATCTGGTGTTATAAGGTTTACTCTTTTATCAGTGCATTGGGCAGATAGCATGACAGCAACAAGGAGTTGGTAGAGATTTTTGTAATTGAGCTCTGTGTGGGCTTGGGGGTAGTGCTCAAGAAGTCTTTTTTTAATTTCTTGTATCTCTTCAGGCTTTCTTCTAACCATAATTTGCCTTTGACTTTTTGCTATAATTTTACCCAAAATATATTGAGGAGTATTGATGGCAGGACACAATAAATGGTCCAAAGTTAAGCATATCAAAGCAAAAGAGGATGCTAAAAAAGGCAAAGTCTTTACAAAAGCTGTACGGGATATCATGACTGCAGTGCGCGATGGCGGTCCAAATCCTGAGACTAATGCTGCATTGCGTTTAGCAATTGAGCGCGCTAAAGCTGTCTCCATGCCTCAAGACAATATCAAAAGAGCGATTGACAAAGCAAGTGGTAATCTTCCAGGTGTCAAATATGAAGAGGTAACTTATGAAGGGTATGGACCAGGTGGGGTGGCTATAATGGTAGAGTGCCTTACAGATAACAAGAATAGGACAGTTGCAGCTGTACGTCACGCTTTTAGCAAGAGTGGCGGAAGTTTGGGTACAAGCGGAAGTGTGGCTTGGATGTTTGACAAAAAAGGCGTCATCAGCGTAGAGCGTGATGAGAATGAAGAGGCTGTTATGGAGGCAGCTTTGGAAGCAGGTGCAAATGATATTCTAGAGTTTGATGAGGTACTTGTCATAGAGGCTGACCCAAGTGAATTCAATCAAGTGCTTGAGGCAGTAGAGAAAGCTGGAGCAAATATTTTAGAAAGCAATGTTGGGCTTGTAGCAAACAATGAAATAGATGTAGATGATGCAACAGCTGAAAAAGTTGAAAAACTCATTGATATGCTTGAAGAGAATGATGATGTACAAAACGTTTACCATAATATGAAATAATAATAGCGTTAAATCAAAAATTGTAAAGGATAGGAATGAAGAAGTATTTAGTAAGTGGTATGGTGGCTCTAGGCCTATTAACCTCAAATGCATTAGCAGGAAAAGTTTTAGCAACAGTTAATGGGAAAAAGATTACGACCGAAGATGTCGCTCCTATTATTGCACAATCGGGAAGAAGTTTCGATCAACTTCCAAAAAATATCCAGAAAAAAGTTGTCGAGCAAGCAATCGAGAGAGAACTTCTCAAAGAAAAAGCGCTCAAAAGTGGTATTCAAAAATCAAAAGAGTACAAAGAAGCACTCGAAAAACTCAAAGGCAACCTTGCGTTTGAAATATGGATGAAGAAAAAGTATGATTCAATCAAAGTAAGTGATAGTGAAGCAAAAGCGTACTACAAAAAGAATATCGAAAAATTCAAAAGACCTGCACTTGTACATGCTAGACATATCCTTGTAAGAAGCGAAAAAGAGGCGCAAGAGATTATTAATGAACTCAAAAAGACTCCAAAAAGCAAACTCAAAGCAAAATTTATAGAACTCGCTAAGACCAAATCTGTGGGACCTAGCGGCAAAAAAGGTGGAGATCTTGGATATTTTAGTAAAGGCCAGATGATCAAGCCATTTAGCGACGCAGCCTTTGCGCTAAAACCTGGTCAATTTACTACAAAACCTGTCAAATCGCAGTTCGGTTACCATGTGATCTATGTAGAGGATAAAAAGCCTGAAACTACTGTGGAGTTTGCAAAAGTAAAAGATCGCATAAAATCGCAGCTCAAGATGGAAAAATTCCAAAAAATGATCAAGCAAGAGGTTGCTAAGCTCAAAAAATCGGCTTCAATCAAAGAGAACATCTAAGAATCTAAAGGACTGCTATGGGCGTAAGAGAGTTTTTGAAACCGGGTGTGGTGTGGGGTGATGATCTTTTGCGACTCTATGAGTATGCAAAAGAGCATAGTTTTGCATTGCCAGCTATCAATGTGGTAGGTACTAACTCCATCAATGCAGTTATGGAAGCAGCAAGAGAGGCAAACTCTCCTGTGATAATCCAACTGAGCAATGGTGGTGCGCACTTTTGGGCTGGCAAGGGTCTAGACAATGAAGGACAAAAAGCAGCAATCTTAGGTGCAATTGCTGCTGCAAAACATGTGCATATTCTTGCAGAAGCCTATGGTATTAGTGTAGTGCTCCATACTGACCATGCAGCGCGTAAGCTCCTTCCTTGGATCGATGGACTCCTTGCAGCTGGGGAAGAGTACTATAAACTCCATGGCAGACCTCTCTTTAGCTCTCATATGCTTGATCTCTCAGAAGAGCCCCTTGAGCAAAATCTTGCAACATGTGAAGAGTATCTGCGTCGTATGGCGCCACTCGGCATGCATCTTGAAATTGAGCTTGGTGTAACAGGTGGCGAAGAGGATGGTGTTGATAATACAGGCATCGATAATGCCAAGCTCTACACACAGCCTGAAGAGGTAGCCGAAGCCTATGAGAGACTCTCTCGCATTAGCCCATACTTTACTATCGCAGCAAGCTTTGGAAACGTGCATGGTGTATATAAACCTGGGCATGTAAAATTAGAGCCAATAATTCTTAAAAATTCCCAAGAGTATATCCGCCAAAAATTTGGTATAGACAAAGAGAAGCCTGTGAGTTTCGTATTTCATGGTGGAAGCGGAAGTGAACTTTCCAAAATACATGAAGCGATCGACTATGGTGTTGTGAAGATGAATATCGATACCGATACCCAGTGGGCTTTTTGGAGCGGAGTCAAAGGATACATTGAAAAATATCATGACTACCTCCAAAGCCAGATCGGCAATCCTGAAGGTGAGGATAAGCCAAACAAAAAATATTACGATCCTAGAAAATGGCTTCGTGAAGGTGAGAAAAGTATGAAAGCTCGCGTCATCAAAGCTTATGAAGATCTTCGCAGTCTCAATATTAACTAATCAAAGGGCTTTGCTCTTTGATTGACTCTCCACTCCATACTATCACGCTTTTCGATTACACTTTGCATGTCAAGCGAGACGATCTCCTCCATCCATTTATTAGCGGCAATAAAGCGCGAAAACTTTTTTATTTTTTACAAAATGATCTCAAAATTTCAACTGTTGTTTCCTATGGGTCTATGCAGTCAAACGCCATGGCAGCGCTAGCCTATTTGGCAAAACAAAAGGAGTGGAAGTTTGTCTACTATACCCGCATCAATGAAGCGCTTCTGGATAGCCCAAAAGGAAATCTTGCCTTTGCACTCTCGCAAGGTATGCAGATCAAAGATATCTCTACCTGGCCATACTCTAAGCAAGATCGCAATCTCTTATGTGAGAGTATAAAAGTTGATGATACACTTATAATCCCAGAGGGGGTGCGCTGCAAAGAGGCATATTATGGAATAGAACAACTCGCCAAAGAGATAGTAGATTGGAGCAAGAAAAATCAAAAAGATATTCCAATATTTTTGCCTTCTGGCACAGGGACAACTGCTCTTTTCTTGCAAAAAGCTCTCAAAAATCTTGGCTCTTTTTTGCAAGTAATAACTTTCCCATGTGTAGGCAAAAAGCAATACCTTCAAGAGCAGATGGAGTGTATGGAGCCTGATGTTTCAGCTATTCCCAAAATCATAGAGCCACCAAAACGCTATAGGTTTGCACATCTCTATCCAGAGCTTTATCAATTATGGCAAGAAGCAAAGAAGAGTGGTATAGAGTTTGATCTTTTATACGATCCTGTCGCATTTGCTACGCTACAAAAAAGCAATGACCTTCCAAAAGAGCTTCTTTACATCCATCAGGGTGGAAGGAGTGGTAACATTACAATGGAAGAGAGATACAAGAAAATGTTTGCTACAATCAAGGAAAAAAAGAGGGAGCTATGAAGATACTCAATACACAAGATGCTTCTTTTGCAAAGGAGTTTGCACATATCCTCTCGCGTGCAGATATGGATATCGAAAATGTCACGCCAATTGTCAAATCGATAATAGATGAGATCAAAAGTGAAGGTGATGCAGCGCTTTTTCGCCATATTGCAAAGTTTGATAATTGGGAGCCAAAGAGCAGTGAAGATTTGAAAATCGCCCCAGAGTTGATGCAAAGAGCATACGAAAATCTTGATGAAAAATTACGAGCTGCACTGCATTTGGCATATGATCGCATAAAAGCATATCACGAGAAACAACTACCAAAATCTTGGATCGATTTTGAGAATAATGGTACGATACTAGGACAAAAGGTTACTCCGGTTGAAAAGGCGGGTCTTTACATCCCTGGCGGTAAAGCTGCATATCCGAGCAGCCTTTTGATGAATGCTATTCCAGCAATTGTTGCAGGTGTGGAAGATATCATAGTAACAACTCCTACACCTGATAATGAGCCAAATGAGCTTTTACTCGCTGCTTGTCATCTATGCGGAATCGAAAAAGTATATAAAGTAGGTGGAGCAAGTGCAATTGCAGCACTTGCTTATGGTACCCAGACTATTGAAAAAGTCGATGTTATTACAGGACCTGGCAATATCTTTGTAGCAACTGCCAAAAAGCTAGTTTATGGTGAAGTCAATATCGATATGATTGCAGGACCGAGTGAGATTGGAATTATTGCAGATGAGAGTGCAGACCCACGTTACATTGCGATAGATCTTCTTAGCCAAGCAGAGCATGATGAGATGGCAAGCTCTATTTTGGTCACTACCTCGCAAGAGCTTGCACAAAAAGTAGATAAAGAGGTAGAACAGTTCTTGCAAGAACTTAAGCGCAAAGATATTGCAAGCAAATCGATCCATGAAAGAGGTGCAATTATTGTAGCAGAATGTATGAGTGAAGCTGTAGATATTATGAATAAAATCGCTCCAGAACATCTAGAGATAATGACTGCAAATCCCTTTGAACTCTTGCCAAAAATCAAGCATGCTGGTGCAATATTCTTGGGCGAAAACACTCCTGAGCCCATAGGTGATTATATCGCAGGGCCAAATCATACACTCCCAACAGGTGGAACTGCAAGATTTTATAGTCCGCTGAGTGTAGAAAATTTTCTTAAAAAAAGCTCGATTATAAATTTTTCATGTCAAGCTATGCAAAATATTGGAGAGGCTGCAGCGATCTTAGCGCATACCGAGGGACTGGAAGCCCATGCAAAATCGATAGAGATTCGCTTAAAAAAATAGATGAAGATATACGACTTTGAGAAAAAAATTGCACATACTCTCTTTGCAAATCTCCCCAAAAGCGAGCAGGAGTTTGTGCGCACCCAAGCCTATAAGTGGCGTCTAAGTGCAGCTCAGCTCAAGCAGCTGTGTGATATAGGTATCGATCTTTATATGTGGAGTGAGGGAAGCCTCGCAAATCTTTGGGAGGGTGAGAGCAAAGAAGAGATTCTCTCAAATATACAAAAGAGGTACGAAGAGATAAAGAGGAGACCTAAAAGCTATGATGGGTTTGTGATCGATAAAGAGAATACCCATAAAATCCGCTTTGCCCAAATTGATAAAAAGCTTGGTTTTGGTATGTGTCCGGTAGCAAGTCCGAAGACAAGGTGCTGTAATCTTTGGACACTGGATATGGTAGAAAGTTGCGGATATGACTGTAGCTACTGCTCAATCCAAAGTTTTTATAATGAAGATACAATTACGTTCAATACAAATCTCAAGGAGAAACTTCTCAATATAGAACTTGATCCCAATGAGATATACCATATAGGAACGGGGCAAAGCAGCGATAGTCTCATGTGGGGTAATCGCGGTGGAGTGCTAGATGCGCTCATAGCATTTGCACGTAAAAATCACAACGTTATTTTGGAGCTCAAAACCAAAAGTGATAATGTCCGCTACCTTTTAGAAAATGAGTATCCGCCAAATATCATAACTACCTGGAGTCTCAATCCCCAAACAATCGTACAGTCTGAAGAGCGCCTCACAGCATCTCTCCAAGAGCGCTTGGAAGCGGCCAAGAAGATTCATGATAAAGGGCGGCTCGTAGGATTTCACTTCCATCCAATGATCTATTATGATAATTGGAAGCAAGAGTATGGAGAGATTTTTGCAAAGCTTCTTGAAAATTTCGACCCACAAAGAGTAGCTCTTGTCTCTTTTGGAACGCTCACATTTATCAAACCCGTTATCAAGAAGCTTCGCAGGCGCACTTTCAAATCTAAAATATTGCAGATGCCTCTTGTTGATGCAGCTGGGAAGCTCTCCTATCCTATGAATATAAAAAGAGAGCTCTTTCACTTTGCTTATGAATCATTGCAGCCATGGCATGGGAAGGTGTTTTTTTATATGTGCATGGAGGATCACTCCCTTTGGAGGGAGGTGTTTGGGTATGAGTATCCTACTAATGAGAGCTTTGAGTTGGATATGAAGTACAGCTATCTAGCTAAAATCAAAAATCTTTCACACTGATTGGCTCATAATCGAAACGGTTTTTGAAAAGCCTCTCTGTATAGAAGCTTCCAAATGGTATCAGTGAAAGAATAAAGAAAAGGATTGATTCTTTCTTACTGATAAATGATTTGCTAGTAATTTTGTAGAGTTGGTAGCAAAAGAGAATAAACAAAATCCCATGTATCATACCTGCTATTTTCGTAGTAATTGCAAAGCCAGCAATATATTTAAGTGGCATAGCAATAAACAGCAAGATGAGATACGATATTCCTTCAATTTTGTTCATGATCATAAAGCGCTTTATATCAGACATAATTTCTCCTATTTATTTGTGCAAGTCTATCTTAAAAATTTTAAAGTTACAATAAGTTTACTAGTTAGTCTGTTTTTCAAGGAAAATAATGCATTGGTGGGATAGTGAGATTCAAAAGATTGCAACCGATTCAATCCATGGGGCAACATATTTGACGTATGAAAGTATCGAACTTGTCAAAAAAGCCAACAAAGAGGAGTTGTCTCAAATTTTACCCCCTCTTAAAGCTGCTCAGCCCTATATGGCTTCGATTTACAATTTTTGTCGATTTATTGATAAGAACAGAGAACTCTTTACACCTCAACTGTGTGATGAATGGTGGAGAAAATTTCAAGAATATGATGAAGAGATAATCAAAAAGTCTGCAAATCTTCTCCGCGATAAAAGAGTTTTAACCCACTCGCATAGCTCACTGGTGCGCAAGACGTTGCTCCAAGCAAATCCAAAAGAGATTATTTGCACAGAGTCTCGTCCAAAATGTGAAGGCAGAGAACTTGCATATATATTGCAAGATAGCGGGGTGGATGTAAAACTCATTATCGATGCAGCTGTCGGTCTTCTCATCAAAAAGGTTGATGTTATTATTTTTGGAGCTGATGGTTTAGGTGAGTTTGGACTTGTCCATAAAGTTGGTAGCTATCTCATGGCTTTGGCAGCCAAAGAGGCCAGGATTCCTGTAGTGGCTCTGGTTAATCCATTTAAAATCTGGCCAAAAGATTTTACTCTGCCACCACAGCCGCACAAGCCAGCTGACGAGATAGATGGCAAGATAGAAGCTATCAACCTCTACTTCGATGTGACTCCTCTTAACTTTATAAATAAAATCATAAGTTGATTAAAAAATAATTTGGATAACAATCAATATATTTGAACGATTGAACTCTTGGAGGAAAAATGTTTGTTAAAGTATGAAAAAAATACAAATATTGATACCATTTTTAAAAAAATAGAGAACTTTTTAGTAAATGTTAAGCTTGCAGTGTTAAACTATAAATAGCTATGAAATAGCGCTTTTATGGTATTTAGCTTGACTTATGTATATCAAAAGTTAAGCTTATAGAACCGTTTACTCAGTCTATAAAGGAGTAGTTATGAAGCTAGGCTTTTTAGTTGACCTTGACCTATGTATGGGGTGTAAAGGTTGTGAAGTGGCATGTAAAGTCGAAAACAAAGTTCCACTTCATAGTTGGCGCTTGCGTGTAAAATATGTAGATGTGGGTGTCTATCCAGAGACAAAGCGTACATATACACCGCTGCGCTGTAACCACTGTGAAGATGCACCGTGCGAGAGAATCTGTCCGGTTAGTGCGCTTCACTATCTTGAAAACGGTATCGTTAATATCGATAAAGAGCGCTGCATTGGGTGTGCAGGCTGTATGATGGCGTGTCCATATGGTGCTATTTATATGGATCCTGAGACAAATACTGCAGATAAGTGTACATACTGTGCGCACAGAATTGCCAGTGAAATGATGCCATCATGTGTTGTAGCATGTCCTGTAGAGGCGAACATCTTCGGTGATCTTGATGATCCTACAAGCCATATCAGCCGCTACATTATGGAACATCAGAAAAAAGGTGGCGTACAGGTAAGAAAGCCAGAGAAAAATACGCATCCAAAACATTTCTATGTTGGTGGTGGTCAAGTGCAGCTCAATCCTCTTGCTGCAAAACGTGAAGAGGGATACAATCTCTTCAACAAAATTACTCACTTAGACCATATAGGAGGTCACTAATGGTAGAGCATACTGTTGCAGCGACAAACGCTATTGTTACCCTAGATGTAGCAATTCCTGAAGTTATTTGGGGATGGATGATTACGCTCAATATGTGGGCAAAAAGTATTGGCACAGGTGTTGTTTTGGTTGGAGCATTTTTGCTTGCTCGCTATGGAGATAAGGTAGGTGATAAAGTAAAACTTTGGATGCCAATTATCTCATTTATTTTCCTCAATATTTTCTTGCTCTTTACACTCTTAGATTTGCATCAACCGTTGAGAATGTGGCATATCTTCTTCTACCCTCACTGGACGAGCGCAATTACAGTGGGTGCATGGATGGCTACTGTGTTTACAGGTGTTATTTTTATTATGGCAGTTATTGCAATCAAAAAATACCTGCTCAAAAAGCCTTGTAAATTAGAGCATCTTTATGATCCACTTCTTAAAGTTGCAGTCGTACTAGCAATCCCTGTGACTCTCTATACTGCCACTATCATGGGCGAGGCATCTGCAAGAGAACTTTGGCAAACTCCAACTGAACTTGCACAAATGCTCTTAGCAGCTCTTCTTTGTGGTAGCGCAGTTTTCCTCATTATTGGTGGAGAGTGGAGCTATGAAGTAAAAAGAGATCTAGCTATTATTCTTGGATCGAGTGCATTCTTGAGTTTTACAATCTATATGGGTGAATACTACTTTGGACATATGAAAGCTGAAGAGGTTGCAGCAATCTTGGCATATGTCAAAGAGAACGGTCCATACCATGTAATGTTCTGGGCAGGTCAATGGATAGCATTTATTATCCCAATGATTCTCGTCTACTTCAGCCTTAAAAGTAGAAGTGCGTCATTGCTCTATTTGGCAAGCCTCTCAGCGATTATTGGGCTCTATATTACAAAACATGTGTGGCTAATAATCCCACAACTACTACCTCTAAGCTAAGGAGCGAAGCATGAGTTTTATCGAAAGCAGAAGAAATTTCCTCAAAGGCACAGCAGCTGCAGCAGTTGCAGGTTTGGCTGTAAGCAAGGGTGTCTTTGAGACTATTGCACAAGCAAATACACAAGAGACAACAAAATTTACAAATACTCCAAAATCTCTCTCTTTCTATCCACCACTTGAAGAGTGGGATGATTTCAAAGAACTTGATGGAGAGGACTGGAAAAGAGGTGGTATCAATAGAAAAGGGGTACAAAGCGAAGATAACCCAGATGGTATCTATGTAAATGATTTTGTTATCGTTCCAACAGTATGTAGTAACTGTGAAGCTGGATGTGGTTTGACTGCGTGGGTAGACAAAAAAAGTATGATTGTCAAAAAATATATGGGAAACCCTCTCCATACAGGGAGTCGCGGACGCAACTGTGCGAAAGGGTATGCTGTATGGTCACAGATGTATGATCCAGACAGAATCCCATTCCCACTCAAGAGAGCTCCAGGTAGTAAAAGAGGAGAAGGTAAGTGGGTACGTGTCACATGGGATGAAGCGATGAAAGATATCGGCAAAAAAGTTGCCGAGCTCCTTGAAAAGGGCGACGAAGTAAGCCGCAAGATGTTCATCTACCATGTGGGTCGTCCAAATGAGAATGGCTTTAGCGGTAAAGTTCCCCATACGCTTGGATTTGATGGTTTTGATTCGCATACAAACATCTGTAGTGCTGGTGCACGTCAAGGATCTATTCAATGGGCAAATGACGATAGAAACTCTCCAGACTGGGCTAACAGCCGTCTCATCTTCTTGCAATCTTCTCATGCTGCAGATGCTGGTCACTACTTCCAGCAAAGTGCAGGTTTGATTGCGGATGCGAGAAAGAGAGGAGCTAAACTTGTTGTCATCGACCCACGCCTTTCAAACAGTGCTGGTATGGCTGATTTATGGCTTCCGATTTGGCCTGGAACAGAAGCTGCGCTCTATCTCTATCTAGCAAACAGAGTTCTTCATGAGAAGAAGAAAAACGGTGAGGATATGGTTGACCACGAGTTTGTGAAAAACTGGGTCAACTGGAAAAAACTTATGAAAGATAAAGAGTATCTCCAATATATCAAGGACAAGGGCTATATCAGCCAGCTTCCAAAAGATGAGAGTTATGAGAGTTTCATAGAGCTTCTCAAAGATATGTACAAACATTATGACCTTGACTTTGTTGTCAAAGAGTGTAGGTTGGAAGGTCAAGAGTATAAACTCGATCAACTTTGGGAGATGATCCAAGATGCAGGAGATAAAATCTCTACATATCTCTGGCGTGCTGGAACTATCGGTCACCGTGGTGGATGGATGAACACAAGAAGTGGTTTCTTGCTCCTTGCTCTCACAGGTGCACTCAAAGGTGATATCGGTGGAGTGAGTTGGCACCACTGGCATGAAGTAAGTGTCAATGGTAAATTTTTCAAAGCAACAGAAGCTGGTAAACAACCTGAGAGAGTAGATACATGGAATGACTACTCTTGGCCACCAGAATATCCGCTCTCGACGTATGAGATGAGTTTCTTGCTTCCACACCTCATCATGGATGATGAGTGGAGAGAGAAGTGGAATAAGCGTGGTTTCAAAATCGCTGATCGCATAGCAGTATGGGTACCACGTATGTACAATCCTGTATGGATCAATCCAGATGGATTTAGATGGATTGAGGCATTGAAGCGTGAAGATAAATTTGAGCTTACATTCAACCTCTCTCCAACATGGAGTGAGACAAACTGGTATTGTGATTATGTCTTGCCAACAGGTCTATCAGGAGAAAGACATGACCAGCAATCAGCTCCAACAAAACCAGAGCAGTGGACAGCCTTCCGTCAGCCAGCTCTTCGCGTAGCACTTGAGAAGATGGGATGGAAGCCAAAAGATCCGGCAAGAGCAACTCTAGAGGCACATATCAAAGCTGGCCTTGGTGAAGTGTGGGAAGAGAATGAGTTCTGGGCAAACTTGATGGTGCACTATGTTGATCCAGATGGTAAATATGGAGTCAAAAAGTACTGGGCAAGTAAAGAGGATCCTAGCAGACCTATTACGATTGCTGAGCTTTACGATGCAGCATTTGCTAACTTGCCAAAACTCAAAAAGGCGGCAAAGGCAGCATATCCAAACAGCAAATATCCATGCTATGAGTTTATGCGAGATCGTGGTGCATGGACAGAAGAGACTGATGTGTATAAACCACAAGAGGAAGAGATTCCATTTGATGGTGAATACTATACAATTCATGGTAAGAAAGTTCACGCAAGCGAAGTAGAAAAAGATGAGTATGATGTGCTCTATCATGATGGAAAGCCGTTTGGAATTGAGATAAACGGAAAAGCATATCATGGATTCCATACTCCAGATAAGAGACTTGATTTCTATGTTGATTGGCTAGCAAAAGAGTATCAATGGCCAGAGTATGCTATTCCTATCTATCCAAGAGACGAAAAAGAGCGCAAAGAGATGGTACATCTTGTTACACAAGTGCACCATGACTATATCGATCCGAAGAAAAATGAGTTCGCACTCAATACAATCTACAGATTGCCATACAATATCCATACAAGAAGTGTGAACTCTAAACATTTGATGGAGATCAGTCAAAATCATAACCCTATCTGGATCCATACAAGTGATGCGAAACGCCTTGGTATCAAGCGCGGTGATAAGATCCGTGTACGTATCGTAGATACTGTGAGTGGATTAGAGAGTGGATATTTCGTGGGTATGGCAGTGCCTACTGAAGCGACACGTCCAGGTGTTCTTGCATGTTCTCACCATGCTGGTCGTTGGAAGCTCAAAAATGCGGTAGAGATCCCAGGATTTGAACATAAACTTGGTGTTATGGGACTTGGTGCACCTCTTTATAAAATGGAGATGGATGGTAAGATCGGTAAGATGCGAGCAAAAGAGGGCATAAAAGAAGGTATGATCAAGCGAGAAGATAGCTGGCAATTCAAAGATATCAACAAAGACCTTGATAATATCTGGTGGGATGGGCTTACAGGTGCATGGCAAAATGCTGTAGCTCCTGTACATCCAGATCCAATTGCTGGTAACCATGCATGGCATCAAAAAGTTATCATCGAAAAAGCAAAACCTGGTGATAAATATGGTGATGTCTATGTCAACTATGAAAACAACTTCAAAACTTACCAAGCATGGAGAGACAAACTTACTCGTCCAGTGAATGAGAAGATGAAGTTTAGACGTCCACCTTGGATCAAAAGACCAGCAACACCTCTTACAATACGAGCATATAAAAATCCAATGTATCGCGAAGAGGCTTAATCAGATGCGCCTTTGGCGCATCAATATTTTAACTTCCGCTACTATCTCCTATTTCAAACTCTTGAAAATATCTCTCGCTACTCTCATGATCTTTATATAATGTAGAGAGATATTTGGCAATTGCTTCTATCTCTTCAGTGCTGAGTTTTTGAGCAAATGGCTGCATGGTTCCAGCTCTATTGGAGTGGATTGTTCCTTTTTTATATTCTAGGAGCCTGTTTTTTAAGTAGGCTTCAGGTTTGCCTGCAAGTGGAGGATAGTCACCCATACCCTGTGCATTGACACCATGGCATCCATAGCAGCCATATTTGCTAAAAAGAGCTGCACCATCAAGGTTGTTTTGAGCATAGAGAAAAGATGCAGTTATTATTCCAATAAGAATGAACTTTTTCATCGATAAACCTCCTAAGATAATAGATAGTATAAAATAATTAAGCCTAGAATAAAAGAGGTGGAGTATAATTTTGATTACATAAACTGAATGATAGAAAAATAAAGATAAATAATACTTTATAAAAAGGATTTGTATTGACCCAGCAGCGAAGTGCCATGTATGGTCTGATTTCAAGAATCTTCATAGCAGAGATGGATGAGCATACTCTCTCACTCCTTGAAAAACTCCCAAATGCCCAAGAGCTCTTTCCAAACTACTTTGAGTGGGATGAGAGACAAAAGCGAAGTCGCTATAAACTGATCAATGAAATATTGAATGTGGATTTTGCAGATATTGCAGTATTGCATCTCATTCCATATGAGACCTTCTATACAACAGAAGAGGGGATGATTGAGAGTGGTGGAGCAAATCCCGTGTTGCAAGTCTATAACGACTATGGTTTTCGCGTCAACTATGAAAAAGCAAGAGTTGTAAGTCCTGATCATATCGGCGTGGAGCTTGAATTCATGAAGCTTTTAGTTGATGCGCAGCAGCGCGCTGAAGAGGAGGGGGATGAAGAGGCAGCGACTAGGCTCAAAGTCGAGCAGAAGAGATTTTTGCAAGAGCATCTGTTGCAGTTTGCTCCAATGTACCTCATCAATGTAGCTGAGCAGGCGAGAACTCCTTTTTATAAAGATGCAGCAGCACTAGCTACAGAGTTTTTGCTAGAAGATTATGAGTATCTTGTGCAGGAGCAGGTGTGATACAACTCAATCCAGCCTCTTGTGTTCGCTACTATGCTAAATCGAGCGAATGCAACAAATGTGAAGTTATCTGTCCTACTGAGGCTATTAAAGTAGCCGAGAGCGCAGTCAATATCTATCAAAATGAGTGTATAGAGTGTGGTGCGTGTATGGGCGTATGTCCTACAGAAGCGCTGAGCCTCAATAATTTTGATGTGACCGAGTTTTTCTTCGATTTTATCAAGAGTGACGAGAGTGTAATTTCATGCAAAAGCAACTTCTTGTGCCTTGCAGCACTCAGTGTTGATCATCTTCTATCTTTGGCTCTTGTGAAAGATTTTGTTTTGGATATTGGACATTGCGCTACATGCGATATCAAAGAGCGATGTTTTGTACAGATTGAATCAAATATTGCTGAAGCCAATTATGTACTTAGCACTATCAGTGACAAAGAGATTCAAGCCCAAAAGATTGGCGTTACAAAAGAGGATCAGCCAAACAGACGTGAGTTTTTCAATATATTTACCCTCAAAGGTGCTGCTACACTCCATAAACAGGTCAAAGAGGAGATAGAAGCACTTGAAAATCCAGAAATTGGTCTGAGCTCTTCGCACATTCAAGCAATACGTCAAAAAAATATACCTAACAAGCGCAAACTTCTCTTTACTATCCTCAAGCGGATGGAAAAACCTGCAGAGTATAAATATTTAGAGAATGAATATCTCTCGTTTACTTCAGATAAAGTGGTTGATGAAAGTTGCGATAACTGCTCTATTTGCTATAGAGTGTGTCCTACCCAGGCGCTCAGTAGCGATAAGAGATTCTCTACTATCTATTTTGATCCACTTTTGTGTGTCAAGTGTCACTTGTGTCATGATGTGTGTGAAAAGGGTAGTATTCAAATTACAGAGTATTTTGATACAAAAGAGTTCTTTGAACCTGAGCAGAAGGTTTTGAAAAAGTTCAAAGTGATTCGCTGTATCGATTGTGGCAATCCATTTACCTATTTTAGTGGCGAGCAGGTTTGTCCTCGCTGCAAAATCGAAGAGGAAGAGGCAAAATCTTTATGGGGGATCGAATGAATCCAAGTGATATTCATGGGAAAAAACTCATCGCAGTAGCAGGAAAAGACTGCTTTGGGAAACAGTTTATCAGTACAGTAAACAAAGAGATAGCTGATCGCAATCTCATGATGATCGGTATCAACATCAATGAAGAGGATTTTGGATTTTTTATCAATAACCTTCCTCAATCCAAAGTAGAAGTGACCATTTTCATGCCAGAGTATCAGAAGATGGCTGCAGAGCATTTCAATCAAGAGGGTGTGGTGCTCATGAGTATCAAACATGACGATACTCTTGAGCTCATTACCTCTTCTTATGTAACTCCGATTGATGATATAAAACTACTAGAACTGACACAAAATATAAAAGGGTAGAGAATGGATATAAATTTTGATGATCTCAAGAAAGACTTTGATGCACTCAAAGCTGTCAAAGAGATAAAAGAGGAGCAGTGCGAGATAGCTTGTGAAAGTGAAGCCGAAGCTGAAGGGTTCATCGAGTCGATCCAAAAAAATATGCTTGCTCCTGTGAAGTGTGGCGTCTACTTTAGCAGGCTCGATATCAAAGTGATTGGTCTTCGCATGGGTGAAGATGTGATGGTGCGTGAGCGCAAGAGGATGCTGCGCGATATTTTGCGCTCAATTACAGGAAAAGAGAGTTTTCAGGCGTTCATCGATGCGGTGGATATGACAGCACAAGAGAAGATAAGCGTCTATGAAAAACTCCAAGAGATATTTCTAAGAAGCTGTGAATTTTTTGAGCCAAATATCAAAAAGTACGAAAAATTCAAAAAACTTCTCAACGCTATCAAAGAGGATATTGAAGAGGCAGAGCAGGAGTGACCTGCTCATTTACATTGGTAATTGGGGAAATGCTGGAGCACTGCAGCTAAGAGCAGCGCGCAAAGGTATAGCAGCTTTTGCGCCACTTCCAAAATCAATAAGCTTCATAACAGTTTTTCCATGCTCTTTTGCTAGTACAATGCCGAAAGGTACTTCTGAGCTTACCCACACTTCACTCTCTCTATTTTTAAATATAGCTACTTTGATCTTTTTCCCGTTTGGGAGAGTATATGTAGTAAACTTTATATTTGGTTTTTGGGGGCTATACTCTTTTGGAGTAGTTGTGTGGTACCCAGAGCCCTTGTTTACATGCATAGCACCTATCATCTCTTCACTCATGCACATGATACCTTGAGGAGTTTTTGTGATAACCTTTTGGATTGCTCTATCATTTCCCACTGCACTCCAATATTGTGTCACTACACCATTGGCTTCCGTCTCTACTATATTGACTTTGAGTCCCTTATATTTTGTAGTTCCCAAAAACTTTGTTGTCATTACAAATTTACCCTGATCTGTATAGATCTCATACTTGGCCCAATCGCCCTTTGATAGTTTCATAAAGCCTGTATAGCTACTTGCAAAAAGAGCGAGAGAACTAAGGAAAATGATCAGTAGTTTTTTCATCATATACCTCCTTTTTTCAATTATACAACATAGTGCATAAAAGCTACATAGATAACTCCTGCACAAAGCCCAGCTAATACTCCAGCCAATAGATCATCTGCCATCACCCCAAATCCGCCTGGCAACTTATCGAGTTTGCCTATATATGAAGGCTTTTTGATATCAAAAAAGCGAAAGAAGAAAAATGCAAGAGCTATCCAGATCGGATTTGTAGATGGGAGGATAGAAATAGCTAGCCAAATACCTGCAATCTCATCGATAACGATTGATGGATCATCATGGATGCCTGTTTGCTGCTCAAATTTATCGATCTCTTTGATAGCAATGATAGTAGTGAGAATGACGAGATAGAAGAGAGTAGATTGAGGCAAAAAGAGAAGTATCACCCATGCTAGTAATGCGCCAAAGAGTGTCCCCCAAGTGCCAGGTGCTTTTGGTAAAAGCCCGCTATAGCAGCCTGTCAGAAAGCATCTTCGCATCGTTATCCTTATGTGAGTGAAGTGGTCTGGTAAAGTTTCATAAGTTCTATATAAAAATCTCTCTCGTTATGCTTAACCATGAGTCCTGGATTTGGGATGAGGTCTGCAAAGAGTTTTTCGAGATTTTTAAATCGATTTGGAAAGAGTTCACTTAAAATAATTGCACTAATCTCTTTACGCACCAATACTGCAGGTGGCAAAATCCCAAGCTCGAGGAGTTCGAGAATTGAGTCAGCATGATATGAAATATGATGGTGAGAGCCGTGAGGACAGGTGTTGGTACTCACAAGCGTCTTGCACTCATCGCAGTAGACAAATTCGCTCACTGTTTGTATATCTATTGAGATACCTTTGAGGTCATCGAAAATACTCTTTACGCTGTTTTTGTCATAGTAAAGACCCAAACCTGCATGATTTTTCCCAACTACCAAGCGGTTACAGCCAAAGTTTTGCGCAACAATTGCATCGAGGATAAGTTCATTAAAACCAGCAAAGATATAGGTGTTTTCAAGCGGGACTATAAGTACACGGTTTTTAGGAAGATAGTTTTTGACAAAATATTCCAATGTTTGATAACGCAGCTCGTACGAGAACTTCTCATTTACATAGGGTTTGAGCAAAAAAAGAACAACAAGATCGTTCTCTTCTAGGGTGAGGCGAATAAGTCTCTCATGGGCTCTATGTAAAGGTTTGGCTGCAAGCATGATCGCAGCTGTGTTTTTGGCCTTGAGTTCACGTTTTTTTGCTTGTACGAGCTCTTTTGCTTTTTTAATATCCCCAAACTCCACATGAAACTTTCCACTTATTGCATAATTGCCAAGTCTTTGAAGTGTTGTAGCAATACCTGGGTGGGAAGTATCTGATGTTCCGTAGATATTTTTAAGTCTCTCAAGGGGATCAATTGTAAAAACCTCTTCAGTTTCGACTTCACCAACTTTTATATTGTTTTCATAAAGATCTACTATTTCGCCTGGCTTGAGAGATTGGAGTATTTCTTGATTCTTTTTACCGCTGGGAGCAAGGATAAAGGAGAAAGGGAAAGATTTGCCTCTATACTCTTTGGTGCTATCAACCTCTTTAGCTTCTTTGGAATTCATGAGTTTATCGACTGGACTCAAAAGACCCTCTTGGACCAAAGCGAGAGTCGCAAGGGCTTCACGGTCTATAAAAAGTCTATTTCTTTTTGAAGATTTCATACTTTTTCCTTTTTTCCCACAGACTCTTGCGCGAAATACCTAGCTTTTTGGAAAGAACAGTATCAGGAAATTTGTTTTGATAATTGATTATGATATATTTGACATACTCATCAATCGTTAAAATATCATTTCTATCAAAGACTTTATTGTCACTGCGCAGCTCCAAGATTTTATATGGAATCTCCTCTTCAATGTTGTCTGTAGTCGAAACAATTGCTCTTTTATCTTTAATTATCTCTAAAAAGTGCGCTCTTTCACTCTTTTTAAGTGTTTGGAAATCTGTGATGTAGAGAAGTTGTGAATTTTTTTCACTTTTTAGTCTATTTATCGCTCTTTTGTCTGCAAGGGAGTAGAAGTGAAATGGCTCTTGAAGTAGTTCACTGAGACTAAAAGCGTAATAGTCAGCAAATTTTTGATAATTTGTTTTGATAAAGAGTGGAAACTGCTCTTTTATAGAGATGTCTTGCGGTTGGAAATCTTTGAATGTATGGCGTACATACTCTTTGTAAGCGCGGTTTTCTTGCTGCAGTTTTTCATGCTCGATGAAGTGTTTGATCTTGCGAATAAGCTCTTCTATCATGAATGGCTTGAGGATATAGTCGTTTGCTCCCTTTTGCAAAGGTTCTGAAACGGTATCTTGTGAGATATATGAAACAAGCAAGATAATGATTTTATCTTTATACTTTTCAATAACAGGGAGAAACTCCTGCCCGTTTATGTTGGTAGAGAGCAAGACTATGTCATACTCTCCATCTTGTGTAGCATCCTGGATACTGGCTGCAATTTCACAGCTAAAGCCCTGTTCACTCAGTTTTGAGGAAATACTTTGTGCAAGATATATCTCATTTTCAACTATGAGTACTCTCATGCTCTACTCCAATCATAGTAATTTAGTGTAGCTACTGCTTGAGCTGCTATGCCCTCTTTGCGGCCTATAAAGCCCAGTTTTTCAGTAGTAGTGGCTTTGATATTGACTCTGTGCTTTGGAATATGCAAGAGTGTGGCAATATTTTGCTGCATTGTTTGTTTGAAATCTAGCAGTTTTGGTGCTTGTGCCATAATTGTAAGATCTACGTGCTCTATAACAAATCCGCATTTTTGCAAAAGCTCCACACACTCTTGCAGTAAAATCTTGGAGTCAATATCTTTATATTTTTCGTCACTATCTGGAAAAATTTCTCCAATATCTCCAAAACCAGCAGCACCCATGAGGGCATCAATGAGCGCATGGAGAGCCACATCAGCATCTGAGTGACCAAGAAGCCCCTTTTCATAAGGCACTTCAACGCCGCAAAGCATAAGTGGACGCCCAGTGCAAAAGGCATGCACATCAAAGCCCAATCCAGTGCGTGGTATCTGCAGAGGTGGTTTGAGGCACTCAAGGAACGCTAGATCTTCTTTGTTGGTGAGCTTTCTATGCTTTGGACTTCCCTCTATGTATACAACTTTTCCTCCGAGTGCCTTTATGGCGCTACTTTCATCTGTATACTCTATACCTTGCGAGAGTGCTTGGCGCAGAGTCTTTGTGTGTGAGAGCTGAGGGGTTTGGATAAGCTTTACTTCATTGCGGTCTATTGTTTCATTTCTATACACAATTGTATCTACCGGCTTTATATAAGGGACTATGCAAGCTCCTTCATCTTTGTGTGCTATCACTCTTTGGACTACATCCTTTTGTATGCATACACGGGCAATATCACTGATGAGCACATATTCACTCTCTACAAATTTTAAAGCATTGAGGATAGACTCTTGGCGACTTTTGCCACCTTGGACTATAATGGCGTTGCTATATTTTTCATAGAGGTTCTTCTCTTTTGGGTGTGCTGTGAGTATTGTTTTGGTAAATGCGGCAAAAGATGTAAATCTGCGTAACACATAGAGCCAGAGGGGCTCATCCTCTATCCATAGCCACTGCTTCTTGCAAGGAAGTTCAAAGCGTGAGGATTCACCAGCACTAAGTAACACCAATGTAATATCAGACAAAACTTATCCTTTTTCCCTGAATGTTACAAAATTATACATTACGAAAGCTTTTTTTTATCTTTTTTAAGTAATATTTTGAGAAACCACCCCAAGCTATATGCTTTGAAGGAGTCGAATATGAGAAAAGAGTGGGTAGAAAAGAGAAAGAATGATCCTGTTAAAACGCAGATGTATTATGCAAAGCAAGGCATTATTACTGAAGAGATGGAATATGTGGCAAATATAGAGGGGCTTGAGCCAGAGACTGTACGTAAAGAAGTGGCACGAGGACGTATGATCATCCCTGCGAATGTTAATCATGTGCACCAAAAACCTATGGCTATTGGTCTAGCGGCAAAGTGTAAAATCAATGCAAATATAGGTAGCAGTGCTTTAGCTAGTGATATAGAAGGCGAGGTAGAGAAAGTGAAGGTGTGCCAAAAATATGGCGCTGATACTATTATGGATCTCTCTACTGGTGGTGATCTTGATGCGATCAGACAAGAGGTTATCAAAAATGCCGAAGTTCCTATCGGAACGGTTCCGATCTATCAGATTTTACACGATTGTAATAATAAAATAGAAGATCTTACAATTGATAAGATGCTAGAAGTTATAGAGCGTCAGGCACAACAAGGTGTGAGTTACTTCACTATCCATGCTGGATTTTTGCTCCGCTTCATGCCACTTGTAGCCAAAAGAAAGATGGGTATCGTTTCACGGGGTGGGAGCTTAATGGCAGCTTGGATGATGCACTACCACAAAGAGAATCCGTTCTATACAGCTTTTGATGAAATTCTAGATATTTGTCGTCAATATGATGTGAGTCTCTCACTTGGAGATAGTTTGCGTCCTGGATGTCTTGCAGATGCGAGTGATGATGCACAGCTTGAAGAGCTCAAAGTTCTAGGTGAGCTTACACTCAAGGCATGGGATAAAGATGTGCAAGTTATGATTGAAGGGCCAGGTCACGTACCAATGAATCAGATCGAGCGCAATATCAAAATTGAGCGCGACTACTGCCATGAAGCGCCATTTTATGTCCTTGGACCACTTGTTACTGATATTGCAGCTGGATATGACCATATTGGAAGTGCAATAGGCGCAGCAATGGCTGGATGGTATGGAGCAAGTATGCTCTGCTACGTTACTCCAAAAGAGCACCTTGGACTTCCAAATGCCCAGGATGTACGAGAAGGAATCATTGCATATAAAATTGCTGCGCATGCAGCTGACATTGCACGCGGGCGAAAGGGTGCGAGAGATGTAGATGATGCGATGAGTGATGCAAGGTATCATTTTGATTGGAATAAGCAGTTTGAGCTTGCCCTCGATCCAGACAAAGCTCGCGAATATCATGATGAGACGCTCCCGCAAGATGTCTTCAAAGAGGCAGAATTTTGCTCTATGTGTGGACCAAAATTTTGTAGCTACAAAATCACCCAAACAATCCTCGAAGAGCACGGAGCATAAGCTCTGTGCATAAATAAAATTCCCCCAATTACCTCAAAAATTAATTTCAATTAAAGTTAAATAAGATAAAATTTATCCGAATTATATGATTAAAGGAGCAGTGTTATGCTAAATGAAGCAAAAGTAAAAGAGGTTTTAAGCACTGTTGCATATCCTGGTTTTACCAAAGATATAGTGACATTTGGTTTTGTAAAAGCGGTAGAAGTGAGTGGTGATAGAGTATTTGTAGAACTCGATATCACTTCAAGTGCTCCAGAAGTGGCACAGCAGCTGCGTGATGAGATCACAAAAAAGCTCGAACTTGAAGGTGCAAAAGAGGTTGTTGTCAATATTCATCAGCCAAAAATGCCAAGGGAGACATCAAGCAGAGGTAAAAACCTTGCGCCACAAGTGAAAAACTTCGTGATGGTAAGTAGTGGTAAAGGTGGTGTTGGTAAATCAACTACTACAGTAAACCTTGCAATTGCTACAGCGATGCAGGGCAAAAAGGTAGGAATTCTTGATGCCGATATCTATGGACCAAATATCCCGCGTATGATGGGGATTCTTGGTGTCCAGCCAGAGGTTGTGGGCAATAAAGTTAAACCTATTGAGACAAAGTATGGTGTAGAAGTGATGAGTATGGGTGTACTCATGGAAGAGGGGCAGTCACTTATCTGGCGTGGTGCAATGGTTATGAAAGCGATCGAACAGTTCTTGCGTGATATTTTGTGGAGCGATCTTGATGTACTCTTTATCGATATGCCTCCAGGAACAGGTGATGCACAGCTGACACTCGCACAAAGCGTTCCAGTTACAGCTGGTGTGACAGTCACTACTCCACAGATGGTAAGCCTCGATGATAGCAGACGCAGCCTTGATATGTTCAAAAAACTCCATATTCCAATCGCTGGAATTGTGGAGAACATGAGTGGATTTATCTGTCCAAATTGTAGTACTGAGAGTGATATTTTCGGTAAAGGGACTGCGCACGATGTAGCTCTAGAGTATGGAACAAGTGTACTGGGTGAAATACCTATTGAGCCAGCAATTAGAGAGGGTGGAGATGAAGGGAAACCTGTGGTCTTTTATCATCCTGAGAGTGAAACATCAAAACGCTACCACCAAGCAGCCAATAAGCTCTGGCATTTCATAGAAAAAGTGAATGAAGAGGGTGGAGCAAGCAACGAAGCTATCCAGCCTACAACTCCTCCAGGAGTGAGCGCATGCTCAACAAGCGGCAACAACCAAGGCGGAGGTCACAGCGAGGGCGGATGTGGATGTAGCCACTAAGCGGGGAGATTCCTCGCTTTTGGTATAATTACCTCAAAAAGCATCCACGAGGTAATTATGCAAAAAATCTATAAAGTAGCTGTCATCAACACAAAAGGTGGTGTAGGAAAAAGCACCATCAGTATGCAGCTCATTGCTCCCTATCTCTACCAAAAATCGCAAAATCCTGTATCTTTTTTTGAATTTGACGATGAGAATGAGGATAGTATCTCTTTTGAAAAGAGTAAACTTGTCTGGCTAGAGCGTATCGGCGTAGCTGGGCAGGATCTACGTGAAGAGCTGCGAGATATTTTGCTGCTAGAGAACAATATCGTCATGGATATTGGAGCAAATAAGACAGCAGTTTATATCATGGATGCTTTGGTAGATAGCGGCATGATCTATGCACTCGATGCAGTTGTTATTCCCCTCATGGATGGTGAACTTGATGCTACCAGTGCACTCAATATCTATCAGCGCATGAAAAATGCAAATCCAGATATCAAGACTATCTTTGCTCTCAATCGTTGGAATGAGACAAGAGAGCTCGAATCGCAATTTGATATCTTCTTAGGCGATAAGTATGGCTTTTTTGATACCAAGGGCCTCATCAATTATGTGGATGAGAAAGATCGCAACTATCTCGTGCTAGCTGATAGTGATGCGATCAAGTATTCAAGAGCATTTGGGCTTACACTTTGGGAGTTTGCAAAAGAGCCGATGGATATAGACAAAGAGCTCAAAGATGCTATTGCCAAAGGTGCAAGCAAAGATGAGATAAAGCGCCTTAGCTTCAAAAAATCTCTCAAAACTGATTGCGAAAAGTATAGCGAGCGTGTGCTCAAGCCGGCTTTTGCCAAGCTTGATGAGGTATTAGAAGTTAGCTAACTTTTTGGAAAATATCAGCATACTGCTTTTGCAGTTTTGCGATCTTTTGCTGCGCTACATCGGTGATAAGGTTGACTGTGAGGTTCTCTTCATTTGCACTTGTAATGCTCACTTCTAAATTGATAATCTCTTGCTTTGCTGCTTCAATGAGCTTAAGCATTTGTGAAAAGATAATAGTAAAACCACCACCTTCCTCTTTGGTATGTGCTGATTCAATAAGACCGTTTATATGAATGAAATCAAGTCTGTTGATGAGCACATTGAGCTCTTGGATATTGTAAAACATTGAGCGCAGCTGACTTTTTGATGCATAGACATTTTTAGAAAGATTTTGTGCATATGATATGAGCAAGTTAAAAAGACTAGTGATATTATTGACTACCTCCTCTTTCTTCTCATTGCTAACATTGGTATGAGAGAGGTTTGTAATCATCTCTTTGATGAAAAAATTTATCATCTCAATAATGAGTTTGGATGTGAGGATATTAAATCCTATATCTTCGATATCTTTTTTGGTATCTTCAATGATTTCACTTAGCTGTATGATCTTTCTCTCACATAGCTCTGCATTTTTGCGCATCTCATGCGAGAGAGTTGAGAAACTCACTCCCTCTTTCTTGACTTTGTAGCTCTCTATAGAGGCATTGAGAGAGAGCAAGCGGATATCTTCGGCAAGTTCATAGATGAACTTACTCTTTTTATTGAGCTCATCATTGAGATTCAAGAAGAGATTGACCTTGCTAAAAATCTCATTGAAGTAGCGATTGATGCGGAAGAAGATAGTCTGGAGATTACAAAGAAGATCGATAAATTCTATATTTTCTTCATTCACCTTAGTCAAATCAACTTGGCAGTTTTGTACACTCTTATTGGCCAAGATCTTTTCACGACTCAAGATCTCTTGGAAAAATGCATGCTTTGCAAAATCGTCATATCTCTCAAAGCCTAGCTCTTTGAGGCGTTTACCAAGTAGTTCTAGTGTTGCATCTATATCGTTTTTGAGTTCATGCTCTAAGAGTTCTTTGTAAAGAGGCGGGATTATTTCAAAGAGTTTTGAGGAGGGTTTGAGTCGTAAAGAAATATAACTTTTGATATTGCCCTCTTTGTCAATTACCGGATAGACTGCGGCTAAAACCCAGTAGTAAGATCCATCTTTGGCCATATTCTTCACATAGCCTATAAAAGGTTTACCCTGTTGTATAGTATCCCACAAAGCTTTGAATATTGCTCGCGGCATATCTGGATGACGAATGACATTGTGCGGTTTTCTTATAAGCTCTTCAAAATCAAATTTTGAGACTCTTTGGAAAACATCATTACTTGTAAGTATTATCCCTTTTGGATCAGTAATAGAGAAAAAGAGCTCATGAAGCTCAAAAGGTGATTCACTATTTTTGGGCTCTATTCCTCTTTTGTTATAGATGCTTTTATAAATCATAGTTAGCCTTTAATCAAGCTCTTTTGATGCAATGATTGCATAGATTTTTGTAAGCTCTTTGACAAGTTCACTTGCCGTATCTGCGAGCTCATGGAATTTGTCAAAAACTTCATCCATTCTGTTTTCTTTCTTGAGTCTTACAAGTTCATGGGCCAGATTGTGAATATCTTTATGGATATCTTCGGTACCCTCCAAAATTGCTATCACTTCATCACCATAAGGACGAAGCTCTTTAAAAGCTTCACCAGAGTAGAACCATTTACCATAGTCACATGAAGTAAAATCTTTAAGGGTGATATCTTGATAGCCTTCAACAACTTTTGCTACATTTGTAATATAGATCGAGTGAGCTTCAATTGCATTGAGCACTTTTGTTACAGCCTCATCTTTTTGATATGCAGCACAGCTATCGATTCCCTCTTTCATATAATCAATAGTAGAGAGTATCCTCAAACCTGTGACATTGGCAAGCTCTTGTGTTTGTTTGAGGTCTTCGTTGAGTTTTTGAATCTCTTGACTAAATGTGTAGATATGTTCTTTTTGCTTATTTGTATGATCGATCTGCCTTTTAATGAGATTTGTCACGTTGTCACTATTTTGCTTGATTTTATGGAAAGTTTTAAGAACACCACTGGCTCCCTCAGCACTATCTTCTACAATAGTTTTAGCGTTATTGACAACTTTTGAGGTGTTGTCCATTTCATCCATTACTGAAATTGTCACTTCGCGTATCTCACTTGCGCTCTTACTTGTTTTTTCAGCTAGTTTACGCACTTCATCTGCAACAACAGCAAAGCCTCTTCCCACTTCTCCAGCTCTTGCTGCTTCGATGGCAGCATTGAGAGCGAGGAGGTTTGTCTGCTCAGTAATTTCTAGTATAACATTGAGGACATGATCGATCCCACTGATTTTACGTTTGAGCTCCTCTGTAGTTTTTGTGAGGTTATCCATCGCCTTGACTGAATCGAGGATATCACGGTTTGTTTTATTGAGAATTGTCTCACCATTATCTATCTCGTTGGTAGTCTCTTTCTGTGCTTTTTCAATTTCAGCAATACTTTGCATAATAGTATCTGTAATTTTGAGACTCTCATCACTTGTTTTTGTGATCTTGCCAAAAGATTCATTGAAATTTGCAAAACGGTTTTTGAAGCGATAGATGCCGGTTTTGACAAGAGCTGCGTTGAAAATACCTTCGGCAAGTTTCTCACCACTTATTATCCAGCGCTCTTTATCTTTTTTTATGAGGGCATCCTTTTCTTTTTGGCAAGCTTTGAGTGCATCTTCGCAAGGGATACTGTTCTCTTTTTTACTCATTGTTGACTCCTATTTTTTTGATTTAGCGCTAAAAATTGCTTCTATTTTGTTTTTGACATTTTCTGGCGTAAATGGTTTGACAATATAGTTATTGACTCCACTTTTGAGAGCGAGAATGATATTCTCTTTTTTTGCTTCTGCTGTCACCATCATTATCGGTATATGTTTGAGATTTGGGTCTTTGCGAATCTCTTGAACAAGTTCAATACCTGTGAGGTTTGGCATATTCCAGTCAGTTATGACAAAGTCAAACTTTTGACTTCTGAGTTTTTGCAGTGCAACCATACCATCTTCAGCCTCTTCTAGATTTGTAAATCCCATCTCTTTGAGGAGGTTTTTGAGAATGCGTCTGATCATGGGTGCATCATCGACTATCAAAATTTTTATATTTCTCTCGGGTAATGCCATTGAATCTTCCTCCTATTTCTTTATCGCATACTCTCTTACAATATGTAAGAGATCTTTTGTGTCAAATTTTACAAGGTGTGCATCTGCATTGACAAAGCGTGTCTTATCTACTGTTGCTTTATCTGAGAGTGATGTGTTGATAACAATTGGGATTTTAGAAAATACAGGATGCTCTTTGACCTTTTTGGTAAATGTGAGACCATCCATACCAGGCATCTCTATATCGCTAATAATTAGCTGCAATTTATCTGTTATATCTACTCCCTCTTGCTCTGCTTGCTGCGCCAAGCTCTCAAGATATTCCAATCCTTCGATTCCACTCTCTACCTCATAGACTTTATGTCCATCTTTTTCCAAGATCTTACGTATGATCTTGCGTGCAACTGGACTATCATCTAAAATTAAGATATTGTAAGATTTTTCACTCTTCGCATACTCCTCTTTATCTTCTACGTTGAAGACTTTGATCATTCCAAGCTCATCTAGAATTCCTTCAAAATCAAGAAGCAGTAGGAGTTGTCCATCTTCTATCTCAATAACTCCTACTACTTTGCCGCCAAGCTTTTCATCGATACTTGCAGGAGGTTTTTTGATATCGGCCCATTTTATACGGCGAATCCTCTTTGCTTCATGAACAAGAACTCCTATGACTTCACGCAAAAATTCCATCACTATGACATACTTATCGCTTTTTTGCTGCGGTACCTTTATTTTCATCCATTTAGCAAGGTTCACGATAGGGATAACCTCTTCACGGATTTTTGCGAGTCCTTCAACTTCTGGTGGCATACCAGGTGAGCGAAAAATATTACTGGGTCTTTGTATTACCTCTTTGACTTTCGCAACATTTACACCAAGCACCCACTCGTAAATCGTGCCATCTTCGAGCTCTTCATACATACGAAAGTCAATAACCTCAAGCTCGTTTGCTCCAGTTTCTAAAATCTTTGGCAAGTACTCTTTTTTTCTCATAGCAAACCTCTATTCCTCTTTCTCTTCATCATTATAGAAGAGCTTATCAATATCAAGAAGGATAAGGAGATTTTTGTTTCCTATCTCTTCATGAGTCACTATTACACCAATAATATATTGCGAATCGATACCGATAGAGTTAATAGGTGCAGGCTGAATATCCTCTTCTTGAATTGTAATTGCACCTACAACTTTATCAATAACGAGACCCACATGTCCCATCTCTGAATCAATTATGAGAATGAGATCTTGTTCATTGATATCATCTGCATGAGGGAGATTGAGCATTTTCTTGACATTGACAACAGGCACAATGTTTCCCCGCAGATTCATTACACCCAAGATATGCTCTGATGTTTTTGGTACAGGGGTGATTTCTAGCTTTTTAGTGATTTTGATGATGTTTTTAATATCTATACCAATAAGCTCATTGTTGAGCAAAAATGCAATGACGCGATTCTCTTCCTTGATACTCTCTTCAGGAAGTTCGCTGAGTCCCAAAACTTCAATATCTTTCATGAAACGACTCCTATAAGATCGTTACGCTTTGTATCTATGAGTGATTTAATATCCAAAATGAGTACCACTTTCCCATCTCCTGTAATAGTAGCACCTGCTATTCCTTTTACCTCTTTGAGCATATCTCCAAGAGGTTTGATGACAATCTCCTCTTCACCGTAGAGATTATCAACTGCTATAGCGATATGTTTCTCGCCAATATTGATTATGATGACAAACTTGTTTTCGTTTTCGCTCTCGATATCGAAGAGTTCATTGAGATGGAAGAAGAGATAGACATCGTCTCTAAGCATCAAGGATTTGTATGTTCCTACATCTTTGATATCTTGGGGGCGATATTTTATAATCTCTACAACGCTAAAAAGCGGTATTGCGAAGATTCGATCATTGACTCCTACCATAAGTGTGCGGATAATTGCTACAGTAAGTGGCAATTTCATCGTGATTTTTGTCCCTTTGCCAAGTTTACTATCGATCTCTATATCGCCGCGGAGGGCATGGATAGTATTTGCAACTACATCCATACCAACACCACGACCACTCAGATCACTCACCTCGCTTGCAGTGCTAAATCCAGGCAAAAAGATAAGCTCAAATACCTCTTTGTCACTCATCTGCTCAGCTTGCTCAGGTTTGATGAGTCCTTTTTCTATTGCTTTTTGTTTGACCTTCTCTGGGTCTATTCCGCGACCATCATCTTCTATACTCACAATAATTCTATCACCCTCTTGCAAAGCTGAGAGGATTATAGTGCCATATTCGGGTTTACCTTTGGCTACACGATCCTGGGGTGGCTCAATTCCATGATCTATGGAGTTGCGCACAAGGTGAATGAGTGGGTCTTCTAGCTGATTGAGTATACTTCTATCGATCTCTGTATCTTCACCTTCGAGCTCGAGATTGATCTTTTTGCCAACCTTTTTTGCCAAATCTCTTACAATGCGCGGGAATTTGCTAAAAATACGCTTCACTGGCTGCATGCGTAGCTTCATGACCACTTCTTGCAGATCAGATACACTCCTGCTCATACCCGCTATCGCTTCATTAAGCTCTTCGATGGCTTCGAGATCACCGCAGTTTGTACGAAACCGTGAAGTGAGTTTGACGATACGGTTACGATCAAGAACAAGCTCTCCTACGAGATTCATGAGTGTGGAGATACGATCGATATCGATGCGAATCGTCTCAGTCTCCTCTTTTTTCTTTACAGGTTGCTGTGCTGGTTTTGGAGCCGCTTTTTGCACAGCTACAGGTTCAGGAGCTTTTTGCGGCTTGGGAGCAGGCTTAGGCTCTTCTTTTTGAGCTTCTTTTTTCGGTTTTGGCCTCTTTTCTAGTACCAAATCATCTATATCTTTACCTTGGGAGATAAGTTCATCGAGCTTGAGAATGAGATCCATATCCCGCTCTTCAGGTGGAAGGAGGATAAGCTCATCGAGAATTTGGCTCATATTTTTATTTGGATACTTTTTGATAAGTTCAGCTACAGCAGGATCTACATCATCTTTGAATATGATCTCAAAATCGCTATCCTCTTCCTTGGGGCTTTCGTTTTGCATTTCTTCATGATTGCCTTGCGCAGAAGCATCATTTTGTTGCTCAATTGCTGATTGTTCATCTCTTTTTGGTTGCTCTTGTGTTTCGGGAAGTTTGTCTTCTAAAAGATCGTGAAGCTTTTGCATTATATCACTGATATCTTCAGGGTCTGGTATCTCATGCGTCTCTTGGAGTGAACGTAGAGAGTTTTTAAGTATATCGATCCCCTCCAAGATGATATCCATCTTATTAGAATCGAGTTGCATCTGATCATTGCGCAGTTTATCAAAGATACTCTCAATCACGTGGGCAAGGTTTATAATACTCTCGAGTCCTAAAAATCCAGCTCCACCTTTGAGTGTATGAATTCCTCGAAAGATCTGGTTGAGGAGATCTTTGTTTGTAGGGTCGTTCTCTAGTTCGATGAGCTCTTGGTCGAGATTTTCTAAAATCTCTTCAGCCTCCTGTATAAACTCTTCGAGAATCTCTTGCATATCTTCAGTGATATTAATATGCATGCATTATCCTTTGTACTCATTAAAAAGTGCGTCTACATCATCTTGGTCTACTTCATTTTCCCAGGCAAACTGATCGAGAAACTGGCTATCGCTTTGCAGTGCTACCTCTTTATCGATCATTGCCAAAAAAGAGGCAACTTTATCAAGACGCTGCGTAATAATATCTTGCATCTGTAAAGCAGCAACAGCATCTAGAATCTCATTTTTCGTCTTTTCATCCGCAATATTTTCGAGTTTTTGGAGTGTTGCAAAAATAGTGTTTGCACACTGGTTTAACTCCTCTTTGCTTGTTCTTAGATGTGTTGCGGCAATTTCAAGGTTTTTGTTCTCAAAATCGTGCTTCTCCATGGATAACCCTTTTGTGGTTTTAAGCATTATCGGAAATTGTAGTTGATTTTTGCGTATCAAAATAATAAAATAGATTAATTTAAAAATTGAGGGAATTATTTATGGCGCAAAATGAAACAGCAAATATTCCAGGAATAAAAAAAGCAGCGATTTTGGTTTCATCTTTGCCTGAAGATGTAACAGTAGAGATTTTTAAGAGTTTAAAAGAGCATGAGATAGAAAGACTTATCAAAACTATCCTCTCACTTGAACCGCCCAACAAAGATATAGTCAAAGGTGTACTTGAAGATGCGTATGCTCATCTCAAAGATATTTCACCTCTCAAAATTGCTCCAGATCATTTACGATCCATACTCAAAAAAGCCTTACCTGAAGAAATGCTTCAAAAGCTTTTAGAACAAACTTTTGATGAGCAAGAGGGTAAAGAGATCTTCAAAGAGCTTGAGAAGCTCGATGCGAAAATGGTAGCCAATATTATCAAAGATGAACATCCGCAGGTTATTGCCCTCATTCTTTCACAACTCAAGCCATCAAAAGCTGCCGAGATTTTGCAGTATATCCCAAAACGAGTCGGTGTGACAAATGTAAGAGAAGAGGTTATCAAGCGTATTGCATCGATTGAGAAGATCTCTTCACAAACGCTCAAAGTTGTAGCATCAACACTTGAAGAGGAGCTTCTTACCATCGGTGCTGGTAACGAGGAGAGCCTTAGTGGTATTGATGTGGCAGCTGAAATAGTCAATGCTCTTCCAAAAGAGGTGCAAGTAGAACTTCTTGAAGAGGTACGCAAAGAGGATGAGATTTTGGCTGACAATATAGAAGAGCGTATGTTTAAATTTGAAGATATTGTCAAACTTGATAATCGCGCGATCATTGAGATCCTCAAAAATGTTGACAAAAACGACCTTATGCTTGCTCTCAAAGGTGCTCCGCAAGAGATCTTGGATAAATTCCTCTCCAATATGTCCAAGCGTGCAGCTGAGATGTTCTTAGAGGATATGGAAGTACTTGGACCTGTGAAAAAGAGCGATGTAGAAAAGGCGCAGAAAAAGGTCATAGAAGAGATCAAAAATCTTATCAACAAGGGAGTTATCGATTTCGGCAGCGGAGAGGAGTATCTTTAAGAGTAACAATAAGCAAAAATTTTTTAAAAATTTTAAAAAAACATTGCATATCTGCAGCTTTTACATTATAATAAGAACAAATGTTAATATAGAGGTTGGATATGTCTGAACAAGAGTTCTTATCTCAAGAAGAGATCGACGCTCTCCTTGGTGACGATACTGCACCACAAGAGCAAGAGACTACTTCAGATCTCCAGCCTTTCGATTTTAGTCAACTAGAATCGATCAAAAAGGGAGGCCTTCCTGGTCTGGATTTGATCTTTGAACGCTGGGTGAAAGTGTTTAGAGATGAGATCCGCAAAATTATGCCAAAAATCAATATGGTCTCCAAAGAGAGCATCTATATCACCCGTTTTAATACTTTTATGTTCAAAATCCCTATGCCATCAAGCTACACCCTCTTTACCATGAAGCCTCTCAAAGATACAGCTTTGCTCGTTGTCGATTCCCGCTTGGTCTTTACAATCATTAGTGTCATGTTTGGAGGCCCTGCAAAACCTTTTAAAGTTGAGGGACGAGAATTTACAAAGCTTGAGACCTATGTGATAAAAGATTTTATCGATTTGGCACTGCAGACTTTCGAAGATACTTTCAGCAATGTCTATCAGATCCAGATCGAGAAGAAGAGCACAGAGCTCAATCCTGCATTAGCCAAGATTACAAGCGGGAATGAGAAGGTTGTTATCAGTGAGGCGATCATCGATATCGATGGATTTGAGGCACCTATATACTTTTGTTTCCCGCAAGGGATGTTTTTGCCAATTAAAGATGTGATCTATAGTGAGTTTTCAGGGGAGGTTGATGAAGTCTGGAAAGAAAAACTCGCACAGCTTGTGAATGAGACAGATGTGACTGTTGCACTTGAGCTAGCAAAAAAAACCTACTTTATGAAAGAGATCATTGAGTGGGAAGTAGGTTCAGAGTTAATGCTCGATGTGAGCAAAGAGGATCCTGTGAAACTCATAGTAGGAGATAAAGAGAAGTTTATCTGTAGGCTTGGAAAAGTTCGTGACAAATATGCTGCACTTCTCAAGCAAGAAGTGGTAAAGGAAGATGAAGATGAGTGAAGAGCAAAAAGATCTCAGTCCTGACGAGTTGATGGCACAGCAGTTTGGTGATCTCGCCAATGAGGATGAAGAGAAGAGCGAGGAGGCAAGTGTCTCTAATGAAGAGAGTACAAATCCAGATGAGCTCATGGCACAGCAGTTTGCGCAAGAGAGCTACAGCACAGATAATGGAAGTGACCAGTTTGGCAACTACGAAAAGAGCGAAAACTCCAAGCTCTCAATGCTTTTAGATATTCCACTTGAAATCACTGTAGAGATTGGATCGACTACGATGCCTATAGAGGATATCCTCAAGCTTAATCCAAACAGCATCATAGAACTTGATCGCTATATCAATGAGCCAATAGATCTCAAAGTCAACGGCAGAGTCATTGCAAAAGGGGAACTTTATACTGTCAAGAACAATTTTGGTATACGTATTACGCATATCATCACCCCTGAAGATAGATTAAAAATTTTGGATATGTGAGGTAGATAATGGCATTACAACTTCAAGCAATGTATGTACTAGCAACTGGAGGCTCTAGGGCTATGGAGAAGCTCGATGAGACCACGAACAACTTGGCAAATGTCAATACTGAAGGTTTTAAGAAAGTGCTCATCAAAGAGATGAGTCAAAGACTTACCGAAAACAGTGGTGATGCCAACCACCTCTTTGTATTTCCACGCTTTGAGCGCTCACTCGTTGATCTTGAACAAGGAGCCTTAAAAGAGACTAAAAGAGCTCTTGATGTTGCTCTTGATGGTAAAGGATTTTTGGTCGTTGCAAACAATAATGCGCAGCTCTTGACACGAAGTGGGCACCTCTTTTTGACTCCAAATGGAGAGCTTATCGATCGCAATGGCAATGCAGTGTTGAGCACGCAAAATAAACCAATCATACTCGATCCCCAAAAGGATCTCCAAATTGCAAAAGATGGCAAGATATATCAAGATGGTGAAGAGGTAGCTCAGCTACGTCTTGTAGATACAAGCGATGTAGAGCCTGTTGGAGATACTTATTACAGAGCCAAAACTGCACTTACAAGTGCAAATGCCAAAATAGAGCAAGGATATCTTGAGCAAAGCAATGTCAATCCAATGCTGGAGATAACCTCACTCATAGAAGCACAGCGAAGATTTGAGATATACAGTAATATTATTAAAAATCTTGACCAGCTCACACAAAAAACCAATGAAATAGGCAAGGCGTAAGGAGAGGAAATGATTAGAGCACTTTGGACTTCGGCATCTGGAATGAGTGCACAGCAGACAAATCTTGATGTTGTATCACATAATATTGCAAATGTAAATACCGTAGGCTTCAAAGAGAGTAGAGCAAATTTTGAAGATCTCATCTATCAAAATGTTAAAGACCCAGGTGTCGTGAGCGCTGATGGTAATAGAGTCCCTTCAGGTATTCAAATAGGCTTGGGTGTGCGAGTAAGTGATGTAAGCAAGGTTTTCTCGCAAGGAAGCATCAAGACGACACAAAGAGATCTCGATGTTGCGATAGAGGGGAGGGGCTTTTTCAAAATTGAACTGCCAGATGGCGGTGAAGCCTATACAAGAGCGGGAAATTTCCAAATTGACCCTGAAGGGTATCTTGTCACACCAGAAGGGTATAAGCTCATTCCAAATATTCAAATCAACTCTCCTGAAACCCTTGTCAGCCTCTCGATAAGCCCTAATGGTAAAGTAACAGCTGTACGCAATGAGGGAGGTGAGCAGACCGTTGAAGAGCTTGGAGATATCAAACTCTATCGCTTTATTAACCCTTCGGGACTCAAAGCTTTGGGACAAAATCTCTTCATAGAGACTGATGGAAGCGGTGAAGCTGTTGAGGGTGATCCGAATACTGATGGATTTGGAAAGCTTGCGCAAGGATTTTTGGAAAGTTCAAATGTCAATATTGTAGAAGAGATGGTGAATTTGATAGTTGCGCAAAGAGCGTATGAGATGAATTCAAAAGGAATAACAACTGCAGATGAGATGCTCCGTACTGTGGCAAATCTCAAGTCGTAAGATTTGGATATTGATGCTAATAGCTCTATCGCTTATGGGTGATACGAAGGTGGTATTAAAAGAGAGTATAGTTGTAAAAAAAGATATTCACCTTTTTGATATCGCTACCATTGAGAGTGATGATATTAGAGTAAAAGAGTATTTAGCAAACTTACCTATAGGCCATACAGCAACTGCGGACGGAAAAATAAGTAAAAGTGAAGTAGTGTCTACTTTGGCTGAGTCTCTCATCAATCCCGCTAAAGTTCATATAGTTGGGGATGCTGTGAGCATCATTGCTGCCTCACCCCTTACAAAAGAGCAATTGGTAAGAATGGTAGAAGAGTATGTGAAGCAGCACTATAAAGATGTTACAATAAAGCGTATTCATGTCACTCTTGATAAGCCTGTGCAAAACTGGCGCATAAAAATAACTCCTTCAAGCCAATCTTTTAGCCATATCTATTTAAATATAGATATTTACACCGATAATAAGAAATTGCTTACAAAAAGAGCGAGCGTAACGATAGAGCGCTATGGCAAGGCATATGTGGCTTTGCACGATATCCCTCGAGGCTCTCCTATAACTGCGCAAGATGTAGAGGCTAAAAGAGTGCGTCTGACAAATTCTGCTATCACACTGCCAAAAAGTGTAGTGGGATCTCTTGCTGCAACCAACATAAAAGCTGGCCGCATCATCAAATCTTCTATGATCAAACCAGACTATCCAGTCAAAAGGCATAAAAATGTCAAGATTATATATGAGCGTGGGCCTATCCAAATAGAGCTTCTTGGTTTGGCGCTTCAAGATGGTGCTATTGGTGAAATAGTGAAAGTCAAAAATCTCTCATCCAATAAGGTTATACAATGCAAGGTTTTAAAACCTGGTGTAGTGCAATTTGTCTATTGATGCTCTTTAGTGGATGTGTACAAAAGGAGTATAAAGCACCAAAGCCACCGACTATTGCACAAGAACAGATACAAAAACCAAAATATAAAGCACCAGGATCGCTCTATAATGGCTATGATAATCTCTTTAGCGATGCAAAAGCCTATAATGTAGGGGATATTATTACAATTGTTGTTAATGAAAATATCAAAGGTGCAGGAACTACCAATACAAAAAGCACAAGAAGCAACTCCATGGATCTCTCTTTTCCAGCACCTACTGTTATGGATAAAAAACTGCCAAAGAAAGAGACTCTCTTTGGCCTCAAGCAATCTTCTACTAACACCTTCAAGGGACAGGGAGGTACCAATCGTAGCGCCAAACTCTTAGCAAAAATTACTGCACGAGTGGTCAAAGTCTATCCAAATGGCAATCTCTATATCGTTGGGAAAAAGTATGTAACGATCAATAACGACACGCAATATATAAAGATTTCAGGGATTGTCAACCCACAATATGTCAATGCTGACAATACGATCGATTCATCAAAAGTTGCAGATATGTATGTAGAGTATAACGGAAAAGGGTTTATGAATACCACCCAGCGACCTGGCTGGCTGGCACAAATATTGATGAAAATATGGCCATTTTAGAGAGGATGATTGTGAGAATACTACTATTTTTGACACTTTTTTTGAGCTGGCTCCAAGCGGTACAGACTACAATTGGTGAAGTAGCAAATGTTGTGGGAGTGAGGGAGAACTATATCACTGGCTATGGCATAGTGGTGGGCTTGCAAGGAACAGGTGATGGCACTACCACAAAGTTTACACTTTTAAGCATTGCGAATATGCTCAAAAAGATGGGAATTTATATCAATCCTAAAGATGTAAAGACCAAAAATGCTGCAGCTGTGATGGTCACTGCAAAACTGCCTCCGTTTGCAAAGAGCGGGATGGTTGTAGATGTAACGGTATCTAGCATAGGTGATGCCAAAGATATCGGCAATGGCGTGCTTATACGCACACCTCTTTTTGGTCCAGACCACAAGCTCTATGCTTTTGCCCAAGGGCCTCTCTCAACTGGTGGAGGATACAGTGAATCAAATCGTGGTGGGAAGATACGCAAGAACTTCACAACAACAGCAATCATACCAAATGGTGCGATAATCGAGCGCAATCTCCCATATAGCTTTGCTTCACAAAAATATATCACTCTTACACTCAAAAACCCATCTTTTACACTCGCTAAAAATATTGTAGAGTCAATCAATAAAACTTTTGGACAAGAGCTTGCTTATGCCATAGATGCAGCTACTGTGCGAGTAGATTTTCCAGCTACACTGGCTGATAGAGTGAAATTTGTCTCACAGATTCTCTCTTTGCCAATCGAAAGCGTCAATGAGCCAACTATTGTGATATACGAGCGTACTGGCACGGTGATCATGAGTGGTGATATAAAGCTTGATACACCTGTGTATATCTCACATGGCAATATCTATGTCACAGTCAAAAAAGAGCCAAAAGTCTCACAACCTGCACCACTCAGTGGGGGTAAGACGAAGGTGACTCAGAATGTTACAACTTCAATTAAAGAAGAAAATGGTAGAATTTTTTCAATCAAATCTCCGACTTTACGGGATTTGGTAAAAGCACTTAATGATTTAGGAATCTCCCCCAGAGACTTAATAGCAATAATCGAAGCAATAAAAAAATCTGGCAAACTCCATGCTAAGATCGTGATAATGTAGAGGTAGGAAATGAAGATAGATACATATTGGGATCTCAACGCTCTTTCGCAAATCAAATCGAAAGCTGACGCGGCAAAGGCTTTTGAAGAGGAGTTTTTGCATATATTATTAAAAGAGGTGCGAAAGGGTTTGGAAAAAGATTCCACACTCTTTGGTCACGATTTTTCAGCAAAGATGTATTGGGATATGTTTGATATGCAAATAGCTAAAGCTATCAGTGATAGTGATCAGCTAGGCATCAAAGAGTATATTCAAAATGCTCTCAACATCTATGAAGAGAAGAGTAAATGACGGCAAAAGTGGAATCTATATTTTCTAAAATCAATGAGCATAGTGATGCTATAATCATTGTTCTCATTTTAGCCATCCTTGGCTCTATGGTACTTCCCGTACCACCATTTTTACTTGATATTTTACTCACTACCAGTATTACACTTTCTCTTGTCATGCTCATGGCAACGGTCTATATCAACAATCCTCTTAAAATTTCAGCATTTCCATCACTTTTGCTCATTGCAACACTCTTTCGTCTCTCACTCAATGTTGCTACTACGAGGCGTATTCTCTTGCACGGACATGAGGGGCCAGATGCAGCAGGAAAACTTATTGAGAGTTTTGGGCAGTTTGTAGTTGGTGGTAACTATGTGGTAGGTATCATAGTCTTTATTGTTTTGGTTACTATCAACTTTATAGTCATTACCAAAGGTACAGAGCGCATCAGTGAAGTGGGGGCCAGATTTACGCTCGATGCGATGCCAGGGAAACAGATGGCAATCGATGCTGATCTCAATGCTGGACTTATCGATGAAGAGGAGGCCAAAAGAAGGCGCGAAGAGATAGCAAAAGAGGCTGACTTTTACGGGGCTATGGATGGTGCGAGTAAATTTATCCGTGGTGATGCTGTGGCTGGGATTATTATTACCCTTATCAATATCATAGGCGGTATTGCGATAGGGATGTTCCAGCACGGTATGGATATCGCAACTGCTACCGCAAACTTTACACTCCTTACTGTAGGTGATGGGCTTGTGAGCCAGATACCGTCCCTCATCACCTCTACTGCTGCCGGTTTAATGGTAACGCGTGCGGTATCTACTGAAAATCTTGGCAAAGAGATCTTTTCGCAACTTACATCCTATCCTAAAGCTTTGTATATGACTGCAGGGGCATTGGCCATTATGGCGATAGTACCTGGTATGCCTTTTGTTCCGTTTATGATTCTCGCTTCTATGCTTGCGATCACCGGCTATATGATGCAGCTTGATCTGCAAAAAAGAGAGATACTTGAAGCAGAAGAGAAAGCAAAAGAGATTATTAATCAAAGCGCTGAAGAGGAAGAGGAGGATTTTGTCGTCCAGCCAGAGACTATATCTTTTGAGATTGGCTATGGTCTCATTCCATTGGTAGACGATAGCCAGGGTGGAGAGATAGTTAAGAGAATCAAGTCACTTAGAAAGCAGCTCAGTAAAGAGCTGGGAATCATCATCCCACTCATTCATATCAAAGACAATCTCGAACTTGAAAGTGGTGAGTATCGCATACTCATACGTGGAATCGAAGTTGCTAGGGGAGTTGTAAGTCCAGGGAAACTTCTTGCAATCGATACAGGAAACACCAGAGGCAAAATTGAAGGTATTGAGACTACTGAGCCAACCTTTGGACTCAAAGCCTACTGGATAGATGAATCGCAAAAAGATAAAGCCAAAATGCTAGGCTTCACAGTGGTGGATGTGCCAACAGTTATCATCACACACCTCTCAGAGGTGCTCAAATCCCATGCATATGAGATTCTGGGCAGAAGTGAGACAAAAGAGCTTGTAGATGCGCTTGCGAAAAAGTATCCAATCGTCAAAGATCTTGTACCAGAGCAAGTACCATACTCTACCTTGCATCGGGTATTGCAAAATCTTCTCAAAGAGCATATTCCTATCAAAGATCTTCTCACTATCATTGAGACTTTGGCAGATAACATTACCAAGACCACAGATAATGATATCTTGACTGAATTTGTGCGCGAAGGTCTTGCAAGGCTCATTACTTCGATCTATGCAAAGGATGGAGTGCTCTATGCTCTTACACTTGGTGCGAAAAGCGAAGAGTATCTTTATGAAAAGATCAAAGAGTACAATGGTAATCTGCCGCCAATTGATCCAGCGAAACTGCAAAACTTTATCATGCAGATAAATGCAAATATCGAAAAGTTTGTTATTGAGCAGCGCCAGCCTGTGCTTTTGACTTCATCAAATGTACGCAGGTTTATACGAAAACTTTTAGAGCCATATTTGCCAAATGTTGTAGTGCTTTCTTATAACGAGATAGAGCCAAAAACGAAGCTCAATGTGATAGCTAAGGTAGAGTTAGATGGAAATAGTTAAGTACGAAGGTAACAATCTCGACGAGCTTATTACGCAAGCGAAGAGAGAGTATGGCAAGGATGTCAAAATCATTAGCTATGAAGTAATGAATGAGCGGGGCTTTATCCCATTTCTTGGCAAGAAAAGATATGCACTTTTCATCCAAGTTCCTACCCAAGAAGAGGGTTTTTTTGACGTTTTGGCAAAAGAAGAAAAAAATGAAGAGATAGATAAGTTTTTGGAAAAAATCGAAAAGATGATAGACAAGAAGATTGAGCCACTCAAAAATGCTATTGTCAAAGGGGATTCTGCTCTTTTAGATCTACCTGCACATGCAGCGCAAAATAGCAAGCTCGATTTTGCACAAGAGTTCAAGGAGTTTACCGGTGACGCACTCGATCTCATACGATTGCTGCTAAAAAAAGATGTAGATCCAAAAGTGGCAAAAATGCTTGTCAAAGAGTCGTGTGGACTCGATATTGATGCGAATAAATTTGATCTCAATACATCCTTTTTCAAAGAGGCTCTTGTCAATGCTATAGAGAAAAAGATCAAATTCAAAGGGCCTTTGAAAATTCAAAAGGGTGCTTTTAAGGTGATCTCTTTTGTAGGGCCCACTGGGGTTGGAAAAACAACAAACCTCTTCAAAATCGCAAGTGAACTTGTGCTTAATCAAAAGCTCAAAATTGCAGTCATTAGCATCGATACCTTCAAGGTAGGAGCAATTCAGCAGGCAAGATCTTTTTCTAATATTCTCAATATTCCATTCTTTGCGATTACAGATTCAAAAAATCTCAAAAAAACTCTGCAAAACCTCAGCGGAATTGATGTAGTGCTTATCGATACAGTTGGGCGAAGCCACTATGATTACTGGAGACTTGGGGAGATGAAGGAGATTTTGGGTAGCGGAAGTGATTTTATGGATATTTCATTGGTAATTAGCTGTAACTACAAAAACTCTGAAGCGATTGAGATAGTCAATCGCTATCGAACATTTTTCCCAATAAGCGATATTTTCTTTACAAAAATCGATGAGACATACAAGCCAGGGATTTTGCTCAATCTCCCTATAAAGACAGATATTCCCGTTTCATTTATTAGTACCGGTCAAAAGGTGCCAGAAGATATTCGTATATTGACCCCAGAACGTATGGCAAACTATATATTAGGTGAGAGCTTATGATGGATCAAGCAAGTGGTTTGAGAGATCTTGTAGCGCAAAAGAGTACAGGCAACAGCAAATTTATCGCGATTGCCAGTGGCAAAGGGGGTGTTGGCAAGACTAACTTTGCAGTCAATTTTTCCTATCTCATGGCAAATGAGTTCAAAAAAAAGATACTCCTTATCGATGCAGATATCGGAATGGCAAATGTACATCTTTTTCTCAATCGTAAAGCCAAAAAGGGTATCAAAGATCTCTTTAGTGGTGAAAAGATAGATGATGTTATCACAAAAGTATACGGATTTGATATACTCATGGGCTTTTCTGGAATAGATGACCTCTTTGATCTCGATGATATCTCCATCCAGTCAATCATCAATCAGCTCAATGAGATCTCTAATAGGTACGATTTCGTCATTATAGATACTGGTGCAGGTATTGATGAGAAAGTGAGTGCGTTTTTGCGAGCTTCCAATAAATCATATATTATCACCACACCTGAGCCAACAGCTATGATGGATGCATATGCACTCATGAAATCGATTTATAATATTTTTGGTTATGATAAATTCAAAGTCATTGTCAATATGTGCAGGAGTGAGCAAGAGGGAGAGAATACTTACAACAAGCTCAAAGTCTCATGCAAAAAGTTTTTGGGCATTGAGATAGAGTTATTGGGAACCCTTCCATTTACGAACAATTTACGCCAATCAGTCAGAGCGCAAAAACTTATCACTATGGAGTATCCAAAAGATAGCTATACACAAAATTTGCGAAAGATATGTCAACAAGAGCTCTCACTCCAAGAACCTTTAGAAGAGAATTTTTGGAAGAAACTCTTTACTTTAATGGGAAAAAGTTGATGCGGGTAAGTGTAGAAGAGAAACAGCAGATAATTTTAGATAACACTGCACTAGTCAAGAAGGTAGCTTCCAAGATCTATTTCAAGCTGCCTCGTGATGCGGGTATAGAGTTTGATGAACTTGTCAATACCGGTATTATCGGGCTTATTAAAGCAATAGATAAATTTGATGAATCAAAAGCGCAGTTTTCTACATATGCCTACATAAAAATCCGCGGAGAGATTTTGGATTATCTGCGAAGTCTGCATATCATGCCTCGTTCCATGCGCGAAAAAATCAAAAAAGAGAAAGAGGAAGGCAAAGATGTTCCTCTTTCAAATTTAGCGATTATGATTAGTATGGATAAGGCTTTGAGCAGTGATGAAGGTTCTTCTAAGCTGATAGATATTATGATAAGTGATGATATTGGACCTGAAGATCAGGCTATTAGCTCACAAATGATGGATTTTTTAGTTGAAGCTATGGAGGATCTGAGCGAAAAAGAGAAGAAAACATTGCAGATGTTTTTCTTTGAAGAGAAAGAGCCAAAAGAGATAGCCCAAGCTCTAGGAATCTCGCAGTCACGGGTTTCACAGATAAAAACGCAGGCTATCAATAAACTCAAAAAGTCATTGGCAGGAATTAGAGAGTGAAAGATATACTTAGTCTCCTTTTGCAAAAGAGCACAACACCTTCTCTCAAGCAAACTCTACTATTTGGTAAAAAGAGTAGTGGAGATGCATTTGAAAAACTTCTAGAAAATCTTGTCAATGACAATAATGAGCAAAAACAAAATTTCTTCTTTCAAGACAAAAAAACTCTTACTGCATATTTGGTGCAGATGAAAAATCACAAAAGTAATACAGATAATGTTCATGGTACTGTTACACATAACTTCTTAACTCAATTACAAACGCAGAATAATTCTGAAGATACAGTTGAGTCAGAAAGCATAGTAGATAGTAGTGCACAAGCTTCTTTTGTTCAAAAATTACAAACTGTGCGTCAAGAAAATAAAATAAAAGATAAAGTGCAAAATCTATTGCAACATCATCATGCAAATATGCTAAATAGTAACAATACGCAATCGAAAAATATTCAAGCAAAAAGATTAGAAGATGTAGATCTATTACAAGTCAATACCAAAAATGTAGACCACGTTATACAAGAAAAAGAGATCAGTAAAGCAAAAATAAACAAAAATTTCGTAAAAAGAGCTCAAACCAATCTCTCAAAACATGCAATACACAACATAAACAAAACAAATTCACATCCGATACATAAAATTGATCATAAGGTAAGAGGAGTTAGCAAAAATACACAAACGCAAAAGATAGTTCATCACCAAGAGAACCAAGCTACTGCTTCAATTCAAACGCAAGGAGAGGTGCCTCTAGAAAATATATTGAAACAGAATACTGCTACCCAGACTACAAAGAATAAGAACGTCTCACAAACTTTACAAAATAAAAATGCATATTTTCATAATGTAAACGGTGTGCTACAAAATAGTATGCAAAAATCTCAAGTTTTTGAAACACAAAACCAACAAAAAGTATCTCATGATGCTCTTCAACCAAAGAAGCAAAAGAGGAGTCCAATTGCTAGTAATGGCTCAAAAACTTCTAAAAATATAGACCAAAAAGTGGCGCTTCATCAAAAGAGCGCTGCACCGCAGCATGAGCATGTCAATTCTCGTATAGATAGATATCCTACAAATCTGCAGCAAAATTTTACACAAATAGTTCTCAATAATGTACAGAATCCGAAAAAGCACAGTCAAAATGCCAATCTCCAAAAAGAGAAAAAATCTTTAATTAAAAAGTCTGTGAATATCAATAAAAACATCCTTATAAGTGAAAAATCTCAAGTTTTACAAAATGAAAACGACAAACCTCTTAAAGTTTCAAACCAAGAGAATCTTGTAGCGCAAGATCATAAACATAACACTTTACAAACAAAAGAGCAGTCAGTACAGATCAATGCTCAGCCAGATGTACAGTCAGATTTTATGGAAAATTCCCATAATATGGCTGAGTCTACAGCAACCACGCATGAAGCTCCTGAGCAAAATCATCACATGCCACAATTCCAGCGTCAAGTGATTAAACTCCAAATTGAAAATACTCTCATCAATGTGCAAATGCAACAAAATTCATTGCAAATGCAGTTTGTATCTGGTGCGCATATGCATATCGACGCGCATATGCAAGAGTTTATAGATGAGGTTATGACTCAGAGCGGATTTGATAAATATCGCATAGCTCTCAAAGATAGAGAAAAAAGAGTAGTTTTTACCAGCAGTGAATCTCGATCTACACAAAGTAGCAGAAGCGGAGTTGATGTCAAAGTTTAAGCATCTGTTGTTGCTCTTTGCAGTAGTTTTTGCTACTGCTCAAACTGTTACTCCAAAAGTCTTAGACAAAATCTACAAAAATGCTCTTCACGATTTTCGTGTCGGTTCATACTATCAAGCTCTTGACGAATTCAACTATATCATCAAATATCCAAAATCGAAGTATTTTCTTCCTTCTCTTTTCATGCTTGCCTATACTTATCTCTATATTGGCAAGCGAATAGGCGATAAGAAGTATTTATGGAGTGCTGTCAACTATCTCAATCTCTATGTGGCAAAAGGTGGGAAAAAGGATGCAAAATATTACTACCTCAAGGGTCTCATTTATGAAAATCTAGGTTTTTTTGAAAGAGCCTACACAAGCTATAAGATGGCCTTGGAAAAGAGTATCGATAAAAGTGAAAAACTCAATATCCTCATGGGTCTTTTGCGTAGTGCAGTGTGGTTAGGCAAGATGGATCTTGCAACCAAATATTACGTAATTTTAAATATCGAACAGCTCTCAGCGAAGCAGCAAAAAGAGTTTAGCTTCTTACAAGGAATGTACTACTTTGCTAAAAAGGATTATAAAAAGGCACTCCAATTTTTCAAAAAGACATACAAAGAGTTCGAGAGTTATCTCATAGAAAATCCACAATACTACTATCTCGTTGCAGAGAGTGCATACAGATATGGCGATTATCGCTTTAGTGAGCTACTCTTTCGCCGCATTCTCACTTATGTACGCAACAAAGAGGTGATACAAAAATCGCTTCTTAGACTTGGAGATATAAAATTTTTACAAAAAGATTACCATAGCAGTGCAAATTACTATATCCGTCTCATTAAAACCTTTCCAAAGAGCAAGCTCGCAACTGTTGCCAAGCTTAAACTTCTCTACCTCATAAAGCAAGATAAGAAGCTAGCTCACTACATCAAAAAATACCTTGATGATCCATTTTTACAAGATCCTTTACGCTTTATTGTAGAGACGTTAGTGAAAAATCGTACAAACTATATAGGAATTTTTGCACTGGCCAATTTTGGACTCGAGACATTTGAGATAGGTAGTGACAAACTCTACACGCGCCTTGCATGGGAGCTTTCACTTGTCAACCCAAACTCCCTAAAATTTGAGCAGATTGAGTATTTTAGAAGATTATGGGAGCCATATATTGTAAAAGATAAGCATATCTGCCAGCTTTATACTGCAAATAGAGATTTTTTTATCAATGTATTTCCAAAAGCAACTCTCTTGCAAATTGTTCAAAATCTCAAAAAGTGTAAGAGTAAAAAAGAGGCGATAGATTTGCTGCAAAAACTTACACAAAAGTATAGAGATGATGATCTTTATTATGAACTGGCAAATTTTTACTATGAAGCAAAAGAGTATAAAAAATCTTATGAAATATTGGATAATATACAAAAGCATGATTGTAAATATTATAAGTCAAAAGCACAAATCTGCTACATACTTAGTCTTGATTGTAGGGATGTTTTGCAAAAAGCTGTGAGTGGATGTGCCAAAGATTTTTATGCCGTTATTTTTGAGGCAGTTTTGCAGCTTAAGCAAGATAGAATCGATAAGAATCTCTTTGTAAATTATAAAGAGGACTTTATAAAAAATTACAAAGATCCTGTTGTACAGAAGTTTTTGCATGATCTTGTACAAAAACTGATTGAAAAAGAGCTTTATGGAACAATAATAGAGATTTTGCAGCCACTTTCAAATCAGATGCATAGTGACTGTTTCCTCTCAAGTGTTCTTGCGCTTTCATACGTGAGACTTGGAAAAGTAGACTTAGCACAGGAATTAATGAAAAATGTTAATGGTTGCTCAAATTCTTGGTATAATTTAGCTAAAATAGCTATAGAAGATGCAAAACTGCAAAAGCAGATAGAGGATGAATAATGTGGGATAAAATCGATAATCTTTCATCAATGGCGAGTTTCTACCTTGAGCGCTCCAAAGTGATCCAAAGTAATATTGCAAATGCAGATACTCCAGGTTTTAAACCAAAAGATCTCGTATTTGAACAAGAGCTTACATCCCACATGGCTCTTAAAAGAGATGATCCACGCCATATCGATCCATCAGAGCCACAAAAGAGCTTCAAAGAGATAGAAGAGGGTCGTATTCGTGGATATGATGATAATAGAGTCGATATCCAAGAGGAGCTCGCAAAACTAGCAGAGAGTTCTATCATGTATAAAGCTTTGGGCGAGAATCTCAAAAAAGAGTTTGCAAAACTCAAACTTGCAATAAGTGGGAGATAAAGATGATTTTTAAAGGCTTAGAGGTTGCACAGACAGGACTCTCAGTCCAAAAGTACCGCATGGATATAATTTCTAGCAACTTAGCAAATATCGATGCAGTAGATGACAACGGAAATCCATATAGAAGAAAGATTCCAGTCTTTGAGCAGATTCTTGATAGTCAAAATGGAGTCCCACTTTCTAAAGTAGCTATCAAAGAAGTTATCGAAGATCAAAGTCCATACAAGCTCAAATTTGATCCGCAAAATCCCCTCGCTGATAAAAATGGTTATGTAAAACTACCAAACATCGATCCAATGCGAGAGATGGTAGATATGATCTCTGCTATGCGAACCTATGAGGCAAATCTTACCGCTTTTAATACACATAAAGATATGCTTTTAAAGAGTTTAGAAATAATAAAGGTGTAAGAGATGAAAATAGAAAATATCTCAGCAGTTGCAGCCAATAATTTACAAAATATTCAGCAAAAGCAGAACCAAAGCGATTTTGGAGAGATTTTGGGTGAATTTATAGCAGATGTGAATAGTGACTTGAAAGCTGCTAGTAAAGCTCAAGAGCAGATTCTCAAAGGCGATGTAGAGAATATGGTTGAGCTTATGACTACAATAGAAAAATCTGACATCTCCTTGCGACTACTTACTGAAGTGCGTAACAAAGCTCTCGAAGCCTATCAAGAGATCATGAGAATACAGGTATAAGGTGAGTAGTTGGCGCTAGATCTAAACAAAATTCAAGAAAAAATTAAAAACTTTGCTAAGAGTGAGAACTTTTTAAAAAATCTCTTTTTGGGGTTGGCGCTTCTTGCAATAATTTTGCTTCTTAGTGCACTTTTGATGCGCAATATCGCTTCACAAAACTATGGAGTACTCTATTCACATCTCAGTCCCGATGATGCAGGGCAGATTCTCACTGTTTTGCAAGAGGAGAAGATCCCATATAAAATTGAAGGTGACGGATCGATTATACTTGTGCCAAAAGACAAGATTTATGATATCAGGCTCAAACTTGCGGCAAAAGGCTTGCCATCATCGAAAACTGTGGGATTTGAGATATTCAATGAGCCCAAAATGGGTACTACCCACTTCCAAGAGAATATCAACTATATCCGTGCTATTGAAGGTGAGCTGGTTCGTACTATTAAAAAGATCGATGCGATAAAAGATGCAAAAGTCAATATCGCTTTGCCGCAAGACTCTATATTTGCTAGAGAAGAGGATGAAGCCAAAGCGAGTGTGATTGTCTCACTCTGGCCCGGAAAGGATCTGAGCAAAGAGCAGGTCAAAGCAATAATTTTCTTAGTTTCTCATGCAGTGCCAAAACTCAAACCTCAAAATGTCACTGTCGTTGATAATAAAGGCCGAGTCTTATCTGATCTTGTTGCCCAAAAGGATAATGAAGAGGCAGGAGATCTCGTCAAAATCAAGCGTAGGCTCAAGCATGAGATAGAAAAGAGCGTGCAGTCGATGCTTGCTCGCGCACTAGGTCCTCAAAAGGTAGTAGTGCGTGCAAGTGTAGATGTAGAAGCAGCAAGTGTGAACAAAAAAGATGAACTCGTCAATCCAGACCAAGTAGCTGTCATAAGTGAGCGTAAGATCCAAGAAAAGAACAAAGGTTATGCAAAACAACAAGCTGGTGCTCCAGGAACTCCTACAAATGTGCCAGCAACTATCAAAACAAACAATCAATCACTCTTGCAAGATAAAAGTAAAAAAGATACAACAACAAATTATGATGTTTCAAAATCCTATATCGTAACAAAACAGAATATTTTTAAGATCAAGCGTATAAGTGTAGGTGTATTAATCGATGGTAAATACATTAAACAAGTAGACAAAAACAATAGCATCACTACAAAATATATACCTCGCAGCAAAGAGGAGCTCAAAACATATGAGCAACTTATCAAAAGTGCCATTGGCTATGATCCAAAGCGTGGCGATGAGGTGACAGTAGTGAGTGTGCCGTTTGAGAGTGAGCAAGGGAGTATGGAGCAAGAGAGTATGGGAGCTAGTAGTTTCTTACAAAAAAACCTCCTCTTGCTTGGGGCAATTGCACTGCTCTCTCTCATTCTCCTTGGGCTTATTATTTTTATGATAATGAAAGCGAAGCGCGCGAAAAGAGCAGCACTTGAAGAGGCCCAGCTAGCACAACTGCAAGGCCAAGATGGTGAAGCGATGCACAGAGCTGCGCAAGCAGCTGCGAAGTATCATGAGCAAGAGCAGCAATCATTTTCAATTGAGCAAGAGCCAGCATATCAGCGTATTATTGAGATAGCGCAAGAGAGTCCAGAACTCGTTGCAGATGTCATCAGTAAATGGATAAAAGAAGAGGGCAAATGAGATTAGATCTAGATGACTTTTCAGTATTTCATGAACCAGATCCTAAAAAAGATGATAAAAACATTGATCATAAAAGCGCACAAGAGGTAGAGAGATACTATCAAGAGAAGATCTTGCAACTTGAACAAGAGTATAAAGAGCTGCTCAATAAAGTCTCTAAAGAGAGTTATGATCAAGGCTTTGAAGATGCATCAAATAGTCTCAAAAAAGAGTTTGAGCAAAAACTCCAAGAGTTTCAAAAGAGCATGCAAGAGCAAAAAGAGAAAGAATTAGCGCAATTGCAAGAGAAGTATCTAGGATTTGAAAAAGAGTATGAAGAAAAATACAACAACTTCTTGATGAAATTTTCTGATATTGTTCTTGATAGTACCGAGGAGATTTTAGAGTTTTTGTTTATTGATGAGTCAAATACTCCTACAGTCCAAAGTGCTATTGCTAAACTACTTGAAGATTTCCACAACTTTATGCCACTTTCCATAAGCGTATCAAAAGGGCTTTATAAACCTATCAAAAAGCGCTTCCAAAATGTTGAAATCAAACAGGATGATGAGCTCAAAGACAACGAATTTGTTATTGAATTTCACGACTTTAAAATAGAGAATAGAATAAAAGAAAAAATTGGCGTTATAAAAGATGAAATTAAAAGAGAGATTAAAAAACTTACCTAAATTTATCACAAAGGGTCGTATTGTCGGTGTAAGCGGACCTATAATTGAAGCATATTTGCCAAATGTCTCCATTGGAGATTCATGCTATCTTGAGAGTGGTCTTGAGACAGAAGTGGTAGGATTTAAAGATGGCAAAACACTTCTTATGGCTTATGATGATACAAGAGGCGTCAAGGTTGGAAGTTTTGTCGAAGCAGCACTTGAGCCGGTCAATATAGGAGTAGGTGAAGAGCTTTTAGGTACTGTCATTGATCCATTTGGTAATCCTCTTAATAAAGAGTATCTGCGCTATGAAAACAAATACTATCTCCATAACAACCCAATCAATCCTATGCAAAGAGGCCGCATAAGTGAGCCGCTTGATATCGGAATACGCTCAATTAATTCACTTCTTACAATAGGAAAAGGGCAAAGAATCGGTATCTTTGCAGGTGCTGGAGTAGGGAAGAGTACGCTTCTTGGTATGATATCGCGTTATACCGAAGCAGATGTAAATGTTATAGCGCTTATTGGAGAGCGGGGGAGAGAGGTAAGAGAGTTCATAGAAGACAATCTTACTCAAGAGGGTTTGCAAAAATCTGTAGTCGTAACAGCTACAAGTGACCAAACCCCTTTGGCAAAGCTTCGGGCAGTGTATGTAGCGATAGCAATAGCCAATTACTTTTCTAATAAAAACAGAAATGTTCTTTTTCTTGTTGACTCTCTTACTCGTCTTGCAATGGCACAAAGAGAAATTGGGCTAGCTATTGGAGAGCCGCCCACATCCAAGGGCTATACACCTTCAGTTTTTTCACTGCTACCAAAAATCATCGAACAAGCTGGAACATTCCAAAACAAAGGGAGTATTACAGGAATCTATACAGTATTAGTAGAAGGTGATGAAGTATCAACTGATCCTGTGGCCGATGCAGCTGTAGGCTTTTTGGATGGGCATATTGTCTTATCGAAAAAAATAGCCCAAAAGAGGATTTTTCCAGCAGTTGATGTCCTCAAAAGTATCAGCCGCCTTACACCGCAACTCGTAGATGAAGAAAAGCTAGTACTCCAGAGCAAATTTATCTCACTTCTAGCATCTTACACTGAAGCAGAGGATATGATACATATGGGTCTTTACAAAAAGGGTTCATCTGTGCAGCTTGATAGAGCAATAGACCATATTCAAGATATAGAAAACTTCCTCAAACAGCCTATCAATGTCAAGAAAAATCTTACAGAAAGCTTTAAAGAGTTAGAAAATCTCATAAAAATGATAGAAAATTATTAAAATTTATTAATTTTAAAGTTTAATTAATTTTTTTTCGGTTACAATCGTGAATACCATAATGTAAGGCTCCAAGGAAAAACTATGCAAACAGGTGCCATAGATACCCTCAAGGCATATGGAGGGAAAGAAATTAAAGTTTACGACTCTTCTTACGATAATTCACAAATCGATCAAGAAGGTTTCCTCAAAGTTTTACTTGCTTCATTCCAGTTTCAAGACCCTTTCGAAGCGCAAGATATCTCAAAGTTTATCGATAATACGGTAAAACTACGCGAATTAGAAGTGATGAAAAACTTCGAAGATTCAGTCAATAAACTGAGCGGAACAGATGCACTCTTTCTCAATGCAACAAATATGATTGGTAAGAAAGTCAGTTACGAAGGTGATATGACGTATGTAGAAGATGGCAAGAGTGAAGTATCTTTTTCATTACCAAAAGATGCGACAGACGCTACAGTCTATATCTATGATGATGAAAATAATATAGTTGATTCTGCTACTTTTCATAATCTCCAAGCAAACAAATCCTATAAATTTGCTCTTGAAAATGAAGATATTAAAGATGGTTACTATAAAGTGAGTGTAGTAGCACATGATGGTTCACAAAATATACATGCGAAGGTTGTTTCAACTGCTCTTATCGAAGGTATTGAAAAAGATAGTGCAAATATTTTAGCCAAATTTGCAAAAGGCTCAATAGAGCTCAATAAGATAATTACAATAGGAGTTTAATCATGCTACAATCATTCTATACAGGCAATACAGGACTTAATTCAAACAAACAGTGGCTCTCAGTCATTTCAGATAATATTGCTAATGTTAACACCACTGGATACAAACAAGAACGAGTAAATTTCGATGATTTGGTTTCAAGCTCACTGACTACCTATTCTTCTGGCGGTGCACCAAAGAATATGGAGATAGGTGGAGGTGTCTATGTAGGCTCTACTTCAAAAGATTTTACTCAAGGTTCATTCAAAAACACGAACGAGCCTCTCTCTATGGCACTTGATGGTGAGGGATTTTTTATGGTGAGAAGCCCTAGTGTAGCTGATCTTGTATACTACACACGCGATGGAAACTTCAGACTTGATGCTAATGGTGATATCATCAATCAATCAGGATATAAGCTTCAAGGATGGGCTCTTGATGAGCATGGCAATATGGCAGGTGCGCTGGGAAATGTCAATATTCCAAGTTCACTTGCACCTAAAACTACGTCAAAAGTCTCTTTTGAAGAGCCTACAAATCTTGATTCAAGTGTACCTGTTCCTGCGAATACTACTTTTTCACGTAATGATTCTTCTAGTTATAACTACGTCAACACAATGCCGGTATATGATAGCTTAGGAAATCAGCATACTCTCTATTTCTATTTTGTAAAAACAAGTGCTAATAACTGGGATGTGCATTCATTTATTGATAACGATAATACTGATAATAAAAATAGTTTAACATTTGATACTAATGGAAACTTGACATCTGGAAATACGCTTAGTGCTTCATATCCAGTAACAACTGGAGCAAGTTCCCCAATGAAGATTGATATTGACTTTAATCATATACGTCAAGTTGCCTCTGACTTCATCTTCTACTCACAACAAGATGGCTATGGTAAGGGTGATTTGATGAACATCTCTGTTTCTGAAGATGGTGTTGTTAAAGGCTCATATACCAATGGCCAGGTCAAAGATATTGCACGCTTAGGAGTTGCCACATTCAAAGACAAAGAGATTCTTATTAGAAAAGGGGATAATCTCTACCTGCCTAATCAAAAAACATTTACGCCGATAATAGTACCAGGTGGTGTTATCAGTAAGATCAGAAGTGGGATGCTTGAGATGAGTAACGTCGATATCTCAAAAGAGTTTATCAACCTCATCACAGCACAAAGAGCCTATCAAGCAAGTGCAAAAACAATCACCACTTCAGATCAGATCTTACAGACCACGATGGATATAAAACGATAAAACTTTAAAGGCGTCTGATGGCTGAAGAAACAAATGAGCAGCAAGAGGAGAAGAAAGGTGGTAAGAAAAAGCTTATCATCATTCTTGTTCTGCTTCTTGTAATTATTGGAGCAGGTGGGGGAGCAGCCTACAAATTTTTGGTTCTCGATAAGCAAAAAGAGGAGAAACAAAAAGAGAAAAAGGCTGAAAAAGTTGTCGAAGAGATCAAAAATGTTGAAGATCTTGGTGTGCAATTTGATGTAGGTACCTTCATTGTCAACCTCCAAGATAAAGATGCTGATCGCTATCTTAAAGTCACTATAGTATTGGATGTGCAAGATGAGAAGATCAAAGCTGAGCTAGAAAAACGTCTCCCCCAAGTCAAAGATGCCATCACGACCCTCCTTTTTACCAAGTCATCAAAAGAGCTCAGAACTGCAGAAGGTATAGAGGAGCTTAAAGAGCAGATTTTAAAAAGAGTCAATGCGATACTTCCAATTGGTGGCGTAAAAAATATATACTTTACAGATTTTGTAATACAAACGGCTTAACCATGATGAAAAATCCTCAAAATCCACAGATCGATTTTTTAAAAGATGTAAATCTACGATTTAATATTGAAATTGGAAGAGTCAAAAAGCTTCTCGTAGAGATTTTGTCTTTAAAAGAGGGCGATGTAATTGAATTAGAAAAAAATATCGATGAGTATATAGATGTGCAACTCAACAATAAACCTTTTGCAATCGGAGAGATGGTTATAGCCAATGAAAAATATGGAGTGAGGATCATCGATCTTGCTAGATAATTATGAAATTATCAAATTTTTAGCCTCTTTCACTCTTCTTGTTATAATACTCTATGCGATCTATTATTATGTTTCCAACTTTCAGCCAAAGTTCAAATCTGGTGGCAAAGAGATTGAGGTTTTGGAGACAAAAGTTTTAGGGAAAAATAGGTTTCTCTATCTCATAAAAGTAAAAGATACAACTATGCTCATAGCGCATGATGAACAAGGGATGAAGCTAATAAAAGAGTGGAAAGATGCCTAAAAAACTTCTTCTTTTTTTACTCATACTCCCTTTTCCACTTTTTGCTGCCACTGGCGTTTTAGACCAGACCCTAGAACAGCTCAAAGATCTTGATGTTACGCTCAAAATCTTATTTCTTATAACTATACTTAGTCTTGCCCCTGCCATTTTAATCTCTATCACTTCTTTTACACGTATTGTGATTGTTCTATCACTCTTGCGCCATGCTTTAGGTATCCCCCAATCTCCTCCCAATCAGGTCATCATAGCACTCTCACTCTTCATTACATTTTTTATCATGCAGCCAGTATTCAATCAGATAAATACCCAAGCTATTCAGCCATATATCAATAAGCAGATTAATGATATGGAAGCAGTGGAGAGGGCGGTCAAACCGCTAAAAAAGTTCCTGATCAACAATACAGAAAAAAAAGATATTAAGCTCTTTTTGGATATTGCCAAAGAAAAGCCCAAAAATTACGAAGATATTTCACTCTCGACTCTTATCCCTGCATTTATGGTAAGCGAGATAAAGATAGCCTTCGAAGTGACATTTGTGGTCTTTTTGCCTTTTTTGGTCATCGATATGTTAGTAGCCAGTATATTGATGTCGATGGGTATGATGATGATACCGCCGATGATGATTTCACTTCCATTTAAGCTTATTCTCTTTATACTATCTGATGGATGGGAACTGTTAATTAAAGCACTTATAGTGAGTTACAAATGAATCTTGATCAGGTTATTACTCTTACTGAACAGATGCTCAAAATTGCACTTTTGGTAGGTGCACCTGTCTTAGCGGTTGCATTTGGTGTGGGAATGCTAGTTAGTATATTCCAAGCAGCCACGCAGATCCAGGAGATGACGCTCACATTCATTCCAAAAATTGTCGCCACAGTAGCAGCGCTCATCATTTTTGGATCGTGGATGTATGTGACTTTGATTGACTATTTTCACTCAATATTTGATGCATTAGTTACACTCATTCGATGACACCGATTATCACACCAGATCAAGCTGTTGCGCTTGCTCTTGTTTTCACTCGTGTTATCGCAGTACTAATGGCTTTTCCATTTATCAATACTGCTATGCTTCCACGCAATGTTAAAATCTTGCTTGTAGTCTCTTTGGCTTTTTTTGCTGTCCAAAATCTCGATATTCACCTACAGTTGCAAAATCTTGGAGTGTGGGATTTTATATTTTTGATCTTTAAAGAGCTGTTAGTGGGATTTGCACTTGGGCTTCTTGCAAACTTTTTCATATCTGCTTTTAGCTATGCTGCAGAAATTATAAGCTATTTTATGGGAATTACTGTCGTCAATATCTTCGATCCAACATATGGACAGGTTTCTGTGCTTAGCAAGTTTTTTATCATGCTTTTTTATATGATCTTTTTTGTAAGTGGGGCATATGAGTATTTTGTAGCTACGCTTTTTGCCAGTTTCGAACACTACCCGTTAACTATGCAGCATCTCCATTCAGGTTTTTGGCACTATGTTATACAAAACTCCATCACAATATTTACTTTAGCTTTCAAGCTTGCGTTTCCTTTTGCTCTTATTTTATATCTTATCAATGTGGCTTTAGCTCTTGTGAATAGACTCATTCCGCAAATCAATGTCTTTATAGTTGGTTTGCCTTTGCAGATATTTGTAGGTATTGCAGCGCTCGCTGCTGGAGCTTCTATTATTGTATACTTAGGAGTAAGCTATCTGCAAAATCTCAATGCAGATATACTGTATTTTATCAAGCATATAGGAAACTGATATGGCAAAAGAGCCAGACAAGACCGAAAAGGCCACCCCCCGAAGACGTGAGAAGGCTCGCGAAGAGGGGCAAGTGGCTAAAAGCATGGATATAGCCATCAGCGCCTCTTTGGTGTCGGTTTTCTTGCTCTTTTTATTCTATATCCCTTTTGCATTCAAGAAACTCTATACGCTCTTTGTCCATTTTTTTAGCAATCCTCTTGCAAATATTCCGGAGAATAATTATCTGATAGTCAAAGAGATAGTGTATGATTTGGCAATTTTACTCGCTCCTATTTTTCTTACGCTTCTTGTGATTGGAGTTGCTGCAAATGTAGTACAAGTTGGTTTTCATATCACTTGGAAGCCTCTTATGCCAAAACTAGAAAAGATCAATCCCATCTCCGGACTCAAGCGACTCTTTTCACTCAAAGTCCTTTTTGAACTGTTCAAAAATCTTCTCAAACTCCTTGTAGCAACAGCAGTTTCTTACTATCTCGTAACATATCTTTTGGAAGATGTTTTTCGTTTTAGTGCCACGCCACTCTACAGTGATTCCTATATTTTAATCAAATATACCCTTGTTATGGTTTTGGGATTTGCACTGCTTTCGATTCCTGTGGCAGTTATCGACTTTTTTTTCCGCAAGTATGAGTTTGAAGAGAGCATCAAAATGAGCAAGCAAGAGATAAAAGAGGAGCAAAAGCTCTATGAGGGTAACCCACAGATCAAATCTGCAATACGCAAAAAGATGCGGGAGATGAGTCTTACAAGAATGATGGCTGAAGTAGCAAAGGCTGATGTAGTTATCACAAACCCAGAGCACTTTGCAGTAGCTCTTGCATACAAAAGAGGCGCAATGCAAGCACCGAAGGTCGTAGCTAAAGGGGTAGATTTTGTGGCGTTGCGTATCAAAGAGGAGGCAAAAGCACACGGAATTCCAATCGAGGAAAATCCACCACTAGCCAGAGCTTTGTATCAATCGTGTGAGATTGGTGACTATGTCCCTGAAAACCTCTACCAAGCAATTGCAAAAATCTTTGCGAAAATCTACAAAAAGCGCGGCCTAAACGGCTAAAGTTGTGCGATTTTTTCCATCTTTTTTGGATAGATACAATGCACTGTCTGCTCTTTTGATCACTGCATCTATATGCTTATCACTCTCTTTGTCAAATTCAGCTACCCCCAGACTAATTGTTACTTTTCCCACCTTATCAAATCTATACTGAGCGATAAGATTGCGAATTTTTTCAGCTAGTTTCATAGCCTCTTTTGCAGAAGTCTCTGGTGAGAGGATGATAAACTCTTCACCACCCCACCGAAAAGCATAATCATATTTGCGAATATTCTTGTGTACAAGTTTTGCTATGGTTTTGAGCACGTAATCCCCTACATCGTGGCCGTAGGTGTCGTTGATCTTTTTAAAGTTATCGATGTCGAATATAATGAGTGAGAGTGGTCTTTGGTGTCTTGTGGCACGGTTGATCTCTTGCTGTGCCGTTTTATAGAACTTATTGCGGTTGTAAAGACCTGTCAGTTTATCTGTAATTGCAAGTGTTTCAAACTTCTGCTTGATATGGATGAAATAGTAGATAAAGAGAAGGGCAATGAGTAAGACAATATTACTTAAGATCACATTTTGCCAAAAAATTGTATCAAATGTTTTGATGTTTGTATCTTTTTTGTATGAGATGAGGTAGCTTAGGGCATCATTGACTTTTATCGCAAGGAATGATACTACGTAGTAATTTTCCCCAATCTTCGCAATTGTGGCAAAGCTTTGTTGCTTATCCAAAAGTGGTGCTGCTTTGTTTTTGATGAGACTATTAATTTGATGGATGAGCCACTTTTGCTTTGAGTTTGTAGATTTGTGGGACTGCTCTTCATAGAAAAATCTCTTATGTAGATCGCTTTGGATAAAGAGATAGCTGCCATAATGTATGAGTCTCTTGTCAATCACGCTATCTTTGACAATGTATGCATATGCTGCTCCAAAGAGTCTTTGGAGTTCTTGTTTAATTGTATTGTATGATACAGCTGACTCAAAAAGGGCGATGAGGCGGTTGTTGGCATATATAGGGCGCTTGAACTTTATGATAAGCTCACTATTTTGCTCATCCCTTTCAAAAATACTCTTCTTCGTCTTTTTGGCTCTTTTATGCATACTGACAATAACATTACCAGCAGGATCGTAAATACTCAGATGCGCTATGGAATATTTTTTGAGAAGGGAGAAGTGTGGCGCAATATAAGTGTCTATTTGCTTTTTGTATTGTGGATAGTTTTCAAGCCATACGACAAATTGAGGATTTTTCGTGATCTCATCATATGCAAGGCTAGAGAGTTTCGCATAGGTGTTTTTGGTGGCGCGAAACTCAGCGTAGAGTTGGTTGATCTTTTGCGCGAGATAAATTTGGAGCCTGTTATTTTTGTCTACATAAAAATAGTAGACCAAAAGGGAGCTGAGTGTAATATAGACGAGGAAGAAAAACAAATTTTTGATAAGACTATTTTTTGTCATTGTTGCGCAAGTGTATCAAAATTTTAGTGATTTTATTGAGCGCCTCTGGTTCGACGAAGTTGAGTGCTTCACCAGCTTTGCGCGAATTCATATTATAAAGAATATATGCTGCAATATGGGGATCTTGCATTTTAGAGAGTTTTTCCCCTGCGTATTCTGGATCCATGTTCTCAAAATCTTTTGCAAGTTTTTTGAAACGTTCGTTATTTATAGCTTTTTTTTCATTCTCAAGCTCTTTTTTGAGTTTTTGCAGAGCAGCTTTTTCTTCTTGAATCTTTTGCAAAACTTGTCTATTTTGCTCTAGCTTCTCCTTGATAATTGCATGGAGCTTTTCGAGCCGTTGGAGCTCTTTTTGCAGCTCTTTTTTTTGGACATTTGCGAAAAGCAAAGAGCTAAGAGATAATATGAGGAGTATTTTTGCGTAAAAAGTTCTCATTGGCTAATTCATTCTCCTGTGCAGTTTGCTGCGATGCATTTTCATTATTGATTTTAGATATAAGTTTTTCTAGAGCTTGCTTCTCACCAAGAAGCTGTGCAAGCTCTTTGCGCAAATTCACAATCTTTTCTTCTAATGCTTCAATTTCTTGTAAAATTGTATCATCTTTTCTTTTTAGCTCTTCTAACACGAGCAATGCATTTTCTATATCAAAAACCCGAGTGACATTACTATGGGCGATCTTTTCTCTTTTATCTTTGTTTGCTTGTAGCAGCTGCTCTTTTTCATCTATTTCGTGCAGGAGGGCAGTGATCTGCGCTCCTAATGCATCCATTTTGAACTTTTTTTGCTTGATAGCGAGCTTGAGGCTTTTGATTTTCATTGTTTCCTTTTTATGTGAGCAAGCTTGAGTTGCTCTTTTTGTACAAATTCCAATAGCTCATCTTTTATATCTTCTGGAACACCATCAAATAAAAATCTCAAGCATGTGCTCTTTGGCCTTCTATCAATCTCTAAGACTTTTGCTTTGAGACTATAAAATCTATTATCTAGCTTAAATTCCAGTATAGCCTCCTCTCCATATTTAATCTTTTTGAGAACATCATTTTTGTCGTTAGTACAGATTTTCGCTCCGCCAGTACTTATATCTATAATTGTCACATCAATAGGGGTCTCTTCAATGATCATTTTTGCTGGCTTGTTGACTTTTACCCGTGGAGATTCTCTTCGCTGTACTCTATGAAGATCGAAGGTATGTGGGAGCTTGATGAGAGTTTTACCGTTGTCTCTTAGAATTTCAGCAATTGGTACTTCTATAGTATAAATACCGTCTTCATTGCGAATGAAGACGATTTTGACATATTCGCCTGGATGTACATCTGCTGGTACATCATTATCGATTGCTACCCAATACATAAACTTCTCATCTTTGTCATAGAGCGCGACATTAATGCTTTTGTTATTAGCAAATATCATGCGCCCATTTTGAAAAATCTCTATATCTTTTGTAGTTACAAGTGGCACATGGGGACTAAGCACCTCAAAGTCGAGCTTGCGGCGCATATCTTTTATGATGTTTTCATCTGCATTCGGATTTTCTTTGATATAGATATCGATAACTTTTTCAAAAGGCGCTTTAAATTCAAGCACCAAAATAGGGTCTCGCTCCATTTTATGTGAATAATCCCACAAAATCTTTATCTCTTCATCTGTGAGCTCTTTTTCTTTGGCAAATGTCACGAAGTAGCGCTTGAGGTTACGCTCCCGCATGCGTTTTTGCATATAAAAGCCAGCTATGAAAAAGATTATAAGAGCCAAAATAAAAAGCACGACGATGAGTTTTGTTGTAGTCTCATCTCCATGCCAGTATTGCGTAGCAAGTTTAAGTGTATCGAAACGGCTGAGATTTTCTTGCATCTCTATCCTTATTTTGTGAGTCTTTCATAAAGTCCTATAACTTCTTCCTCTTTACCTATTTTTTTAGCTATTTCGGCAAGATTTGCCAAAATATCTTGGTCAAGAGGATTAATCGTTGCAGCTTTATAGAAATAATTATAGGCATTTTCTAGATCACCTTTGAGAGTATGGATAACACCTAGTACATTATAAATAGGTGCACCCTTATAATAAGATATTATATCATTTGCTAGCGTCAAGATCTGTGCAGCCTCTCCTTCTTGGACTGCCTTTTCAATATTTTGTACAAGTTTTTCAGTCTGATCAATACGGTTTATAAGCTCTTCTTGCAGCTCTTGCACAACATCTTGCGTCTCAAGAAGTTTTCTTGCTTCATCAAAAAGCCCCATCTGTATATAAGCATCTATGAGTTTTTTGAGTGTCTCTTGATTGTGGAAACTTAGCATTGCATTGCGATAGAATGATGCAGCGTTGAAATAGTCGTAATATTTTGCCAATGTATCACCTATGAGTGTATTGGCAGTTGTGAGTGCAAGAGGCTCATTATCCCAATTGAGTTTTGGGAAAATCTCTTGCAAAGAGTATTGATCCAAAATATCTTGCACGAGTCTACTGCGATATGAGGTATCAATAAAAGATTCATGCATATAATGGTTCACGAAGCTTAGATCAGAGAGTTTGAGAGTAAGATTTTTGAGATTTTTATAAATGAGTGCATAAAAAGAGTAATCATTGTATCTTGGGTCAAATCCTCCAAGTTTTTCTAGCGTGCTTTTTTTAGTGAGTACCGCCCAGTTTGGAAGATGATTTTCTAGTGAGAGGCTTTGAAGGAGAAGCTCTTCTTTGCCATACCAATCTTCATAATTTTTTATATGCTCATCAACTTTGTCGATAAAGACTTCATTGGGATATATAAAGTCTACATCTTCCACATCTTCTAAAATATCAGTAAATTCCTCTAATGTCTCATCTTCAAGCTCTATATTGGGACTTAGCCATAGGATATATTCACTTTGTGCAGTTTCTAAACAAGCATTGCGATGATCGGCTTCATTATTGGAAGTTATTTGGAGAGATTTTATATTTTCATTGTTACTTGAACCTGAAACTATTATTTGTGAGATATACTCGCTATTTTCTTCAAGAGATTTAATTGTTTTATCTGAGTTGTTACTGTTTTTATTAATTATACATATATCAAAAGTCATATTAAGCCTTTTTGTTTTTATTTTAGCTAAAATTAAATGATTTTGATTAATAAAGGTTTTATTATGGAGCATCAGCTAGAGGATTTTGAACAGATCTTAGCATTTATCGATCTTCACTACCCACTCAATCGATTGGGTGGATGGGCGGCTAGTGCTGATTTTATGAAAATTGTATACCGTGAAATATTAAAAAAAATCCAAACTAATGAAGAGTTATTGATAGTCGAATGTGGTAGTGGGGTCTCTACCGTTTTGATGGCATATCTGCTGAAAAAATATTCTCCCCATTCGAAGATTATCTCACTCGATCACAGCTATGACTATTTAAAAAAAACGAAAAACGAACTCAAACTGCATAATCTTTTGGATATTGTCGTGCCTCTTTACGCTCCTTTGAAATACTATGTGATAGACGAGGATGAGTGGCTGTGGTACGATATCTCACAACTACACATTGATACTTCTATAGATATTTTACTAGTAGATGGTCCCCCAATGGATACGCAGCCCTTGGCTCGCTATCCGGCTCTTCCACTGCTGCGCAAGTTTATGGGTGATAAAACACTTATTTTACTTGATGACGCCAGTAGAGAAGAAGAGCGAAAAATCGTTCAAAAATGGTTGCGTGATGATTACAATTTACGAAGTGAGTATTACGAGACACAAAAGGGTACGGCAAAGCTCTACTTCAAAAAAAACAGTTACGAGCCATTGATTACGATAGCAATTGCGACATACAATAGAAAAAAGCTTTTGCGTGAAGCACTGCAAAGTGTGTTGGATCAAAATTATGAACAGTATGAAATTGTCGTAGTGGATGATGGATCGGAAGAAAATACCCAAGAGATAGTTGAGGAATTTCATAGTCCAAAAATCCGCTTTTTTGCTAATGAGAAAAATAGAGGAAGACCCTATACACGCAATAAATGTATAGAAGAAGCCAGAGGGGAGTATATTTTATGGCTTGATGATGATGATAGATTGATGCCAAATATATTGCAAAGATATGTCGATTTGTTGAATGATGTAGAGCCCATGCCTGATATTATTTATGGTAATCTTCAAATGTTTGGTGAAGAAAATCATTTGCTAAAGCCTCACGATTATTATCAAAATTCAGCTACGTTGCTTCAAAGATTGTTTTCGAGCCTAGGATCTGCCATCCCAAATCCAGGATCGATGGTAAAAAAAACGCTATATAAAAAATATGATGGATATGACGAGAGATTTGATCGAGCCCAGGATTTTGAGTTTTGGATACGAACAGCGAAGAGTGCTCTGTTCAAACACCTTGAAGAGATTGTAGTATGGTATAGAGTCGATGAGGCGACCAATTCCGGAGTAACAGAGATCCACAAGGCTGATAGAAGTTATGAATCTTTGGCTATGAGGATAAATTTGGATCGCTATGGGTTTGAGGAGATCTATTATCATCTTGATGATATAAAGAAGATGAAACAAAAGCTATCTTCTAGTCTTTTAATATATTTTGATGGACTCAATGCACTTTACTATGGATTTGAGCATATTCCCCAATCTGAGGATATTGCAAGAGAGAAATTTTTTCAAGCTTTGCAGTGTGACAACATAGCTATCGCCACATACGCAATGGAATATGTGAAAGAGAATGAAAAGCTAAAAAAAATGCTTAAAAGATATCAAAAAATCAAAAAACTTCTTATGCGAGAAACTATAGATGATGTATCATTGAGAGGATTTGAGAATTTTTGGCTTTTTTATTATGTGTTGGCTCTAAAGAGTGAAGATCTCCAGCAAGCAAAAAATTATGCAAGAGCTGCATATCTTTTAAATCCTTTGAAATCTGAAAGCCAAGAAATTGCCAAGAGATTTGGTATCGATACCAAGGCGATAGAGAGGAGAATACAAACCATAGCAAATAGCTATGAAGGGAATAAAAATGAATTTATACAAAAGTACTGGTCATGAAAATATCAGCCGCACTAATTATGAAAAACGAGGAGGAGAATCTTCCAAGGCTTTTAAAAAGCTTGCAAGGAAAATTTGATGAGATTATAGTTGTCGATACCGGATCAACGGATCGAAGTATAGAGATAGCCAAAGAGTATGGTTGCAAGGTGTATGAAAAGGAGTGGAACGGTTTTGCGGATGCAAGAAATTATGCGATAAGTAAATGTGAAGGCGAGTGGATATGGCACTTTGATGCGGACTTCGAGCTCGAAGACAAAGAGTTTGAGAAGTTTCAGAAATTTTTACTCCATTGGGAGAGAAGTAAGAATAAAGAAGAGATTAAAGTTGTAGGAGTTCATATTAAAAATTTTGGATTTGATGGTGTAGTGAAGGCTGTCTCTACCCAAGCTTTTATCCATCGTAATGTATCAGAGATTTTTTGGACTGGAAAAATTCATGAACAGCTTAATACAAAAATGTCGCTTTTATTACCAGTTTATGTAAATCATTTTGGATACCAAGATGAGAATGTACAAAAGCAAAAAGCATTGAGAAATTTGGAACTACTGTTACATGATATAGTAACAATAAAAGATAAAAATAAGCGATTTGATAGACTTTTTTATATTTTGCAATCCTATGCAATATTGACCCATTTTGATCCCTCTTTATCAAAAGAGGCTCAAAAATTTATTGCAAAGTTTTTGGTTATGAAAGATGAAGTTACGGAGGATTCACTTGAGTTTATGAAAATCTATGGACTCTATTATATTACGCTTATTTATATGCAAAGTGGTAAATTTCAACAAGCTTTAGAACTCCTTCAAAATTCTCAAGATTATTTTGAAAAAATACCTGATTTAATTGTTATCTATATTCAGCTGTTGTATAAAACAAAGAAAAAAGAATTGGCCAAAAAATATTTTTTAAAAGCTGCTAAAGTTCTTGGCACTTTACATATCCAGAAAAACACCGCTATAATTGATAAAATCAATGATTTTTACCAAATGTCACAAAATCGTTGTTTTGAACTTTTTACAGATGAGGATATACCTGTAATTTGGCAAAAATGGAAAAAAGAGAAGACACTCTTTTTTGGATTGCTTCTTTTGTCTCTTTATGAAAAATATAAAAATGAAAAGTATGAAAAATTTCTGGATAAGTTAATAAAGATATTTCACAATGAAATATTTTTAATAAAAAAATTACATATTTATCTAGAAAAAAAAGAGTGGGAGAAAGCTAAAAAAATGGCAATGAATTTGTTGCATAGCAATCCACATTCTTGCAAGGCAAAAGAAATATTGGGTGTAGTTGCAATACATGAGCAAAACTATTCAGAAGCTATAAGATATTTTATGGATGTTGTACAAATGTGCAAAAATAGCGCAGGATTACAAAATCTACTTGTTGCAATAGATGAAGGAGGTTATCAAAAAGAGTCAGAAAAAATCCGTCATTTACTAAAAAAATAATTTTTGCCTCCGATACTAGAAGTGTAAAAAAAATCAGGAGGCAGAAAATGGCACTCAAAATCAACTACAACTTCCAGTCTGACTTCACACATGCGAATTTGCTCAAGACTGAAGCGCAGGTTAACAAAAATCTTGAAAGACTTGCAACAGGTCATAGAATCAATCGTGCTGCTGATGATGCAGCTGGACTCTTCATTGCTGATCAGCTCAAAACTTACGCTGTATCACTTGATCAAGGTACAAGAAATGCGCAAGATGGAGTGAGTATTGCACAGATTGCACAAGGAAGCTTGACTGAGGTCTATAATATTCTCAATGATGTAAAATCAAAAACGATCCAAGCGGCAAATACGACTGACAGTGATAGTAGGGAAGCATTGCAGCAAGATATTAACAAGCTTGTAGATGCAATTGGAAAAATCTTTTCTGATACAGAGTTTAATGGTACAAATATTTTTGGTAGTTCGCCAAATACGTTTACAATTCACTATGGTGGTAGAAAAGATCAACATCTCACTATTACCTCTGCTACCGCAACAGCTAAAGCGGGTGCTGATGGATCAAGCCCTTCAACAGTGACAGTAGGAAAAACAGGATATAAAATAGATGTAACTACCACAGATAATGCAAATACATCGATAGAAACAGTTGATAATCTCATCAAAGCAATAGATAATCAAGCTGCAAATTTTGGTTCTGCACAAATTGAGCTTGAAAAGATTATCTCAAACAACGAAACTGCACGCGTTAATACTAGTGATGCAGAGGGACGCATTAGAAATGTAGACTTTGCTAAAGAGATGGCAGAGTTTACGAAAAACAACATTCTTATGCAGTCTGGTACCGCTATGCTTGCACAAGCAAATCAGCAATCTCAACTTGTCTTGCAACTTCTTCGATAAGGGATATCCCTTATCGATTTCTTAGCTAAGCTAGAGGGTTTAGCTAAGGAATCGAGGAGAGTATGATGGACGTCAAAGCTATTAGTTCTATGCAGGCTGCACTTGATATGCACACAGCCAACAGTGCACAAAAAGAGTTTACTCCACAAGAGCAAAAAACTCTTAGTGATGAAGAATTCTTTCAAAAGCTTAATCCTCAAACACAAAATGATATAATTAAAAAAACGATAGAAAAATTCAATCAAAAAATGCAGCTATTCAATTCTTCGCTCCGCGTTGAGATAGATAAAGACACAGGAATACAGGTGGTCAAGATAGTAGATAATGAATCAAAAGAAGTAATTCGTCAGCTACCACCAGAATCTGTCCTCAAAATTGCTAAGTATATCGATGAGATAACTGGGCTCTTGTTTGAGAAGAAGGCTTAGCGATGGCTGGAGAGATCTATCTTAGCAATCTAAGTGGACAGTTTGACTACCAGCAAATTCTTCAAAAATATCAACAACTTAAATTCCAGCAAGTCGATGTAATCCAGCAAAAAGAGGAAAAAGTCAAGAAGGCAGAATCTGCTTTCAAGACTTTTGCAAATATGCTCGAAGATTTCAAGAAAAAGTTTGATGCAATCAAAGATGGATCAATTGTTGATCAAAAAACAGTAAATGTGAGCAATGAAGATGTAGCAGGGGTAAGTATCACAAATGAGAGCAAAGTAAATCCTACAAAGCTCTCCTTTACTGTTTCACAACTTGCTTCAAATGATATCTGGCTATCGCAAGCTGGCAAGACCAATCGCACAGATGCAGTAGCTACGCAAGATGGTACTTTGACACTCAGCATCAATGGTCAAGACATTGCTGTTGACTATACCGCAACTGATACTCTTGATAGTATTGCAAGCAAAATCAATCAAGCTACAAACGAAGCTAATGCTTCTGTTTTTTACAATGGAAGCAGTTATAAGCTTATTATCTCTTCAACTAACACTGGAGAGAGCAATCAGATAAACTTTAGTGATACTGGTGATCTTCTCGATCAACTGCAACTTGGTAGCAGCTATAATGCTTCTCATGTACAAACCGCCCAAAATGCTGTGATCGATATTTATGGTCAGCAGGTTACATCACAAACAAATACCTTTTCTAATGTTATTGATGGGATAGATATCACTGTCAAAAAAGAGAGCAGTGATCCTGTTCAAATAGCTATAGAGCAAGATAGTGAGGCTCCAAAGCAAGCTATTGAAGATCTCTTTAGTGCATATAATTCATTGGTGGATTACATCAAAGAAAAGAGTGGAAAAGATGGGGAGTTGAGTGGTGATTATTCTTTGCATTCAATACATGCAACAATTTTTAATAAGCTCACTCCCTTTATGGAAAAAGGACTCATTGATGTAGATCATACCAATGGGCACATATCTTTGCGTAGCAATGAGTTTGCATCCCTTCTAAAAAACGATAAAGATGCATTGAAAAATACAATAGATGAAGTAAAAATAGCTCTTGAGCCATATCTTGACTTCCTCTTTGATCCTCAAGGAACAATCAAGCAAAAAGAGAAAAACTATCAAAGAAAAATACAAAAATATGAAGATAGTATCGAGCAAATCATCAAAAGAATTGATAAAGAGAGCGAAATACTAAAAAAACAGTTTATTAATCTTGATTCACTTCTTGCACAGATGAATGATGTGCGCTCAAGACTCAGTGCAATTTTGCCAAAAGATACTAAACAGTAAAGGATATAGATGAACCCTCTTGATGCATATATGAAAAACAGTGTGCAGACTGCTTCACCATTGCAACAGGTGATTTTGCTCTACGAGAAAGCAATAGTATGCTTGAAAGCAGCAAAAGAGGATATAAAAAATGGTGATATCAAATCTAAAATCGGCAACATTACAAAAGTAAGCGATATTATCAGAGCCCTTGATAGTTCGCTTGATTTTAAAAATGGTGGCGAAATTGCAACAAATTTACATGCACTGTATGATTTTATCGATAGAAGTCTCTTTGAAGTGCACACAAAGAATGATGCACAACTTATAGATGACCTCATAGAGATTTTGTCAAATCTCAAAGAAGGCTGGGAGGGGATACAATCAAAAGTATAGAGCAGATCCTCGATCTTTTGCAAATTGCTCTGCAAAATGACAATCTCGATGAAGCACAAAAACAACTCCAACAATTAAATAGTATTGACTTTACCTCTCTAGATACACAAAAACTTCCAAAGATACTACAGCAAATTGACTATATTATCGATTGTATTGAAAAAGAGAAAAAGAAAAAAGCTGAGGCTCTCCAGCAACAAGAGAGCCTCAAAAAGTATAGATTTTAAGCTGCGAAGTATTTAAGTAAAGAGAGATCTTTATTTTGTGAGAAGACTGCCATAGATGCTTCGTATGCCACTTTTGATTGTTCAAGTTTGGCAACTGCTTCAGCTACATCTGCATCTTCAAATTTTGCGATCATATCATTATACACAGTTTTATACATTTCATGTTGAAGTTTGAAGTCTTCAACATTTTTTTGTTGACTACCGATGAATGAGTGATGCTTGGATATCTCTTCCATTCCTTGATCAAACTCTTCAAGCCATGAGTCATCGATACCAGTAAGCGTACCTGCTTGAATTTTGTCATGAATACGGTCTATTATCTCCACTACTTTTATCTTGCCTGATTGTGTGTCAACACCAAGAGCCTCTTTGCCATTGAATGTGCTGTCTACTTCATACCCTTTGGACACAGGAACAGTTTGTGTCGTTTCATTACCATTATATGTTCCATCTAGATTAAAGGGCCTTATGTCACTCTTGGTACCAGAAAAGAGATAGGTATCTCCAATTTTCGTATTTGCTTGGTCAATGATATAGTTTTTGAGCCCTTGGAGATAATCATCGACAATCTCTGCATCCTCTTGATCCAGGACTCCATGATTGAGGAGACGCACTATTTCTGCTCTTGCATCCTGCGCTGCATCATAGATGTTGGTTAGAGAAGTCTGTGCTGCAATCTGATGATTTTCTACTGTAGTGATATTGCGCAAATATCCATCAATTTCGTTCGCAGTCTCTTTGACTTTGAGCGATTTTGCGACAGCTACGATATCATCAGATGGGTTGAGAATGCGCTTGCCAGATGCTATCTGATTAGTATAGCGGGCAATATTGGCTTGTCTTGTTTTATCATACTTCAAGAATGTATGATAAATCTGATTATTACTTACTCTCATAATACCCTTCTTTTAGAGTTTTTGTTATTATCGGTTAGTTTCAGATTTATTTTAGCGAATTATATTCATAACAGTTTCTAATAGCTTGTCAGTTACACTGATTACTCGTGCTGCTGCTTGGTATGATCGCTGCAACTGCGTAAGATTGACTAGCTCCTCATCAAGATTGACTCCACCAATCTCTTGTAACTTATCATCCAAGGCATTGACAAGTTGCTCAGTGTCCTGCGCAAGACCTTCATTGCGATTTTTCTCATTCGCAATATCACTCACCATCTTTATATAATAGTTATAGAATGTTTTATTGTCAAGTTCGGTTATTGGTTTGTCTTTGAGTGCATAGAGATCTTTTATATTACTATTATCATTTGGGAGGTCGCCTGCATCTTTTGCAGCTGCAATCTCTTCAGGGTTTTGGATGGCTACTATGATATTAGCAAGGTTTATCTGCTGTGTAGTATCTGAAGAAGCAAAGATATCCTTGCCTTGATTTCCAACAAGATCATATCCATTTTTATTAACGTTGTTATTTTCTGTAGCGAAAGTGTGTAAGAGCTTGTTGAGTTTGGTAATAGTATCATCAATTCTTTTTTCTACTTGCAGTTTTGCACTGAGTCTACCCTTAGCGAAATCGCCAGTCAACTCTTGTCCATTGATAGAGATTTTGGCTGAAAATGTTTTGAGATCATATCCTAGGTCTTTTGAGTTGGTAGTATCGATGCTGAGTTTATAGCTATTATCATGCAGAACGAGAGCATGCCCTTTGGCGCTGAAGATATCAGCTGTCTGATTTGGATTGTAGCGCACCTTTACATCGATATGTTTGCTGAGTTCTTTGATGAGTTTATCACGCTCATTGAGCAGTGAGTTGAGCTTTTCTTGCTCTGGGATGAGATTTTTTGGTTGACCCGCTATTTTTTTATTAATGAGTGCAAGATTTTGGGTAAGGTTGTTGATGGTATCAGCTTCACTTTGCATAGCAAGATGGAGGTTGTCTTTTTCATTTTCGAGCGATTCGTAGCTGTTTTGAAATTTTGATATCAAAACCTTTGCTCTCTCTATAAATGCATTGCGCGCAGGGATATTATCTGGTTCGTTGATAATATCATTGATTGCAAGGTAGTATTTGTTAAACTCTTCAGCAAAACCACTTCCTTGAACATCATTAAAAATCGATTCAATAGTGCCTAAAGATGAAGCAACCTCATTGTAAAAAGAATACTTTTGGTTTTCATGTATGTAGCGATCAAAGTAGCGCTGATCAAAGATACGGTACGCTTCAGCAAGTGAGACACCATAGTTTGCAAGTTCGATAAAAACAGCTCTCTCTTTGGAGTAGTCTTTGTTATTAACATTATTTATATTTTTATTGACAAGATCTATGCCTTTTTGAAAGCTGTTGAGAGACTGGCTGTTGATATTAAGTAGGTTAAAAAGAGACATGACTACACCTTCTTATTGAAAAAACCCTCTTTGGATGTAGTTATATTACCATCTTTTGTATATTTTGTGGGGGAGTTGGCTGCATAAATGGCATCAAAGATGTCATTGATAAATTCTATATTATTGACTGCGAGACTCTTATTGCGCTCTGTAAGTTCGTCAATGAGCTGTAGCTCCTCTTGGTATGGTTCTACCTCCTCTTTTTCAAGTGAGAGTATTTGGCGCAAGAGCTCTTCTTTGCGCTGGACTATTTCCATGAGTCTGCTCGAAGCATCTTTTTCCTTAACACTTTCGATGAGAAGCCTATTCTCTTTTTTCAACTCTACGATAAACTGATTCAAAAGCTCTTGCGCGTTCATATTACTCCACCGTTACTGATTTTGCCAGGTTCCTTGGCATATCTACGTCATTACCAAGCCTAATAGCTATCTCCATTGCTAGTAGCTGCAATACAACTGCCATCTCGTAATACTCAAGCATGAAGTGGTCCCACTCATGGATGCGAACAAAATCATCAGCCAGATCAAACTCCAAAGAACTAATAGCACATATTGTCGAATCTCTTGCACTGAGCTCTTCTACGTTGCTTTTGATTTTGTCGTAGAGAAGATTTTTTGGCATGAGAGCTATGGTAAAGAGCTCAGGATCGGCTAGGGCTATAGGTCCATGCTTCATCTCTCCAGCTGGATATCCTTCAGCATGGAGATAGCTGATCTCTTTGAGCTTAAGCGCACCCTCAAGGGCAAGTGGGAAGAATATGTCTCTGCCTATAAAGAAAAATCCATGTCCATGGAGATAGCGCTTTGAAAGTCTCTTGAGTCGTTCATGCATATTCTCATCTACTTTGAGTGCATGAGGAGTATGCATGATCGCTTCTAGTTCTTTTTTGTGTTGTGACTCATCGAGCGTTTTTGCACTTTGTGCTAGGTATAGAGCAAACATCCACAGCACCATCACTTGTGTCGTGAAGGCTTTAGTGCTTGCTACACCTTTTTCGATACCAGCCCGAGTTAGAATAGTGCGATCTGCTAGGCGTACGATTGAAGAGTTATCTACATTGCATATTGCCAAAGTTTTAAGCCCAGCATTCTTAGCCATCTTGAGAGCTTCAAGCGTATCAGCTGTCTCACCACTTTGGCTAATGACGATAAAGAGGGTATCTTTATGAAGTACGGGGTCTTTATAGCGAAACTCGCTTGCAATTTCACATGTGACCGGAACTCTTGCAAGTTTTTCAATCAAATAAGCCCCACTCAGTCCTGCATGGTAGCTGGTTCCACATGCGCAGATTTTTATAGAGGTGATTCCTTTGAGATACTCTTCGTCAATCTCTTCAAAATCAACACCATTTTCAGTGATGCGACCCATCATCGTCTCAGTGATCACATCACTTTGCTCATATATCTCTTTTTCCATAAAGAAGCGATAGCCACCTTTTTGTGCTAGCTCTTTATTGATTGTAAGAGGCTTAAATTCTGGTTCGATTTTTTGATCGTGCGAAAAGAGCTGCACCTCGCCTCTTTGTACTACTCCCCACTCTCCATCTTCAAGGTAGTGCACCTCTTTTGCATATCCAATGAGTGGAGCATCGCTTGAAGCAAAGTAGATCTCATCCCCATTTCTTCCTACTATAAGGGGTGAGCCCTCTTTGGCAAAAAAGATCTTGTCTGGCGCAGCTTTTGTAATGAGTAAAATTGCGTATGCACCTTTGAGGGCATCGATTGTAGCTTTAAAAGCTTTGAGAGGGTCTTTGAGCTCTTCGATGTTCTTTTCAAAAAGATGCACGATCACTTCAGTATCTGTTTGGCTTACAAACTTTGCATCGAGGCTCTCTTTGAGCTCTTTGTAGTTTTCTATAATTCCGTTATGCACTACGTAGCTAAATTCGCCAAAATGGGGGTGGGCGTTGAGTTCAGTGGGTTTACCATGAGTTGCCCATCTTGTGTGTGCTATTCCTACACCAAAACCATCTACTTTTATATCTTGGCACTTCTTCTGCAGATTTTCTAGTTTTCCTACCGCTTTGCAGATTTTGAGACTATCATCTTGCAAAATCGCCATCCCGGCACTATCGTAGCCTCTATACTCAAGCTCTTTGAGACCTTCAAGTAAAAAGTTTTTAATATCATTACTTCCTACATACCCAACAATTCCGCACACTAGTTCACTCCTACTAACTTTTCCAAAATCTCTTCTTTTTTAGAACAAAACTTTCCATTTTTCTCTATCAAAAAAAGATCTTTCGCTTTATTGCGAATGGTATTGATTTTTGCAGTAGCAATATCGATACCAAACTCATCAAAAATTTTTGAGACATATGCCAAAAGTCCCTTTTGGTTGGGGGCTTCTAGGCTCATCATGGCGTAAGTTTTAGAGTGGTTACACTCGATTTTTATGCCACTTTGGTCTATTATCGGCTTTGATAGCTTTATTTTTTTGCTCATATCAAAGGAGTTTTCAATTACTTGACGAATATAATCGATATTTTGTTCATCTGTTTCTAAAAATTCGATACGAAAATATTTGCGTTCATCAAAGAGCTTAAATACCTCCATGGATGCAACATCGAGATAGGAGAGTTTCCCAAGAAGATATCCAAGGTTTATTGGAACTTGACGAATTATCTCAATCTTGAGATACTCATCATTCCAGATATGATAGGAGTATTTTTGTGTCTCATATGCTCTTTTTGCAATGTCGATAATTTCGCTACTCGTATGGCGGATAAAAAAGAGATTTGATTCGATGGAGAGAATTTTGCGCTGCAAAAGTTTTGGAAGAGCTTGGAAATCTTTGTGTCGCTTGAGGGTATTTTCTTTGCGTAGTCTTCTGCTCACTTCATCAAGGATTTTTTCATTTGCTAAAGCCTCTAAGCTGAGATTATAGAGGTCGCGTAGGAGTTTTGCGTTGTACGAGCTATAAACATTTTTTCCTACACCGTTAACATCTGCATATGTGAGCAGATAGAGCATATCGAGGCGCTTTTTTGTTTTCAGAGGCGCTACAAAAGAGAGAACCACCTTTTCGCTATGGATATCTTTATTGTAAGCGGTCTCTGTCATATCTGTATGATGCTTGATAAGGATCGCTCCTGTTTCTATTAACTCTTGAGCAAATCCAAGTTTTTGCGCATAGGATTTGAGCAGTTTTGCTCCTACTTCGTGGTGTCTTTGTCTCCTACCCTTGCCGCTATCATGCAAGAGTGTGATGAGTTTGAGCATAGCCTTCTCATCACTGCTTAAAGTCTGGTAGAGCTCTTGCAAAAAAGGATCTTTGATATTTTCAAGCGCTTCAACACAGGCAATGGAGTGTAGATCCACAGGAAACTGATGGTAGCCATCAAATTGTGGCATATGCATGACTTTTTTCATTGGCGGCACGACGACAGGCAAGAGTTTGCTTTGGTGAAGAAGTTTGAGAGCAGGATAGAGCTTCTCTTTATAAAAGAGTTTTTTTACAAGCTTCGCATTTGATTGCGAAAGAATTTTGGAACTTTTGCTCTTTGAACTATAGTAGACAAAGCTAGGATCAGATGCATTAAATGCGTTGTTTATCACAACTTCTAGGAGCTTTTTGAGAGGGTGAGAGCGGCACTGAAATGAAGCATAGAACTTCTCATCACAAAGATACACCCCATCAGCTACTCTTCTATTTTTTAAAAGTGTAAAATTTTGAGGATTAAAGAGGAATTTTCCTACCATTTTTTTCGTAAAAATTTGAGAAAATTGGTCTATAGTATGCATCGCTTGAAATGTTTTAGTCATGAGATTTTGCTGTTTCTTTTGTGAAGTCGCACCCTTGACATCAAGTTTTTGCACAAGTTCAGGAATATACTCAAAAAGAAGCCTATCCTCTTTTTTCTTCGCTACCAAATGCAAAGCAGAGCGTAAGCGAAAGAGCCATTCCAAAGCCACTCTATACTCTTTGTACTCCTCTTCACTAAAAAGCTTTCCTTGCAAATCTTTAAGTGAGCGTACGCCATAGAGCACATTTGCTATCCAATATAAAAGATTACTATCTCTAAGACCTCCAACTCCCTCTTTGATATATGGCTGCATATTGAGTGGATATTTTTTGCGCCTATTTTCTGCCTCTTGCATCTTTTGGAAGATGAACTCCTTTTGGTTTGTGTGGCGGATCTTGCCAAGTTCACTTTCGATCTTAAACCACAAATATTTACTTCCCACTATATAGCGCGACTCTATGAGGGCAGTTTTGATCGTATTGTCGCTGTTAGCTACCTCTTGGAGTTCACCAATCTTATGGACCCTATGGCCAAGCTTAAGGCCGGTATCCCAGATAATATAGAGAACCTTTTCTATAATTTCCTTAGTATTAAATCCTTTGACATCCTCATAGACTATCATCAAGTCTATGTCTGAATAGGGTGCAAGCTGTTCACGTCCATAACTTCCAAGAGCTACCAATGTAATCGGAATAGTGTTAGAAAGTGGAGCATAGATACCAAAGAGTTTGCGAATAGCTACACGAAAAATGATCTGTATGAGACTATCAATATATTTAGTATGTTTGACCAAAAAATCTTTGCCTTGTGTTTGATCAAAGACTTCTTCGAGGTGATGAAAATAATCTTGTATAGTAGATTTGACTCTTTTTGATATTTCGTGATCGCTTGCGCCTGTATCGAGGAGTTCTTCTATTTGGAGCTTGATATCCAAGCATCTCCTTTTTTTGTATAATTATACAAAATTAAGGTGAGGGGAATATGGATCTACTTGATAAACTCGAATCTGGCAAGAGGCTTGATTTTGAAGACGGAGTGAGACTCTATGATTTAGATCTCTTTACTCTTGCAAAATATGCAGACAAAAGACGTAAAGAGCTCTATGGGAATAAGAGCTTTTTCAATATCAACCGCCACATAAATCCTACAAATATCTGCAAAGATATCTGCAAATTCTGTGCTTTTAGTGCAAATCGCAAAAATCCAAATCCTTATACAATGAGCCATGATGAGATTCTAGCAATTGTAGAAGATGCAAGCAAACGCGGTATCAAAGAGGTGCATATCGTCTCAGCTCACAATGACCAGGCAGGGATTGTGTGGTATATGGGAATATTTCGCAAAATCAAAGAGCAGTTTCCCCATATCCATATCAAAGCTCTCACAGCTGCAGAGGTGAATTTCCTAGCTAAAGAGTATGGTCTTAAATTTGAAGAGATAATCGATAAAATGATAGAAAATGGTGTGGATAGTATGCCAGGGGGTGGGGCGGAGATCTTTGATGAAGAGGTGAGAGACTATATATGCAAAGGAAAAGTCTCAAGCCAGGAGTGGCTGCGGATCCACCGACTCTGGCACGAAAGAGGGCGTAAAAGCAATGCTACAATGCTTTTTGGTCATGTAGAGAAAAGAGAGCATCGTATAGATCATATGCTTCGACTTCGTAATCTCCAAGATGAGACAGGAGGGTTTAACTGCTTCATTCCGCTCATCTATCAAAAAGAGAATAATTATCTCAATGTTCAAAACTTTGTCACAGGTCAAGAGTATCTCAAAACCATTGCAATTGCGAGAATTTTGCTTGACAACATTCCTCACATCAAGGCCTACTGGGCTACTTCTACTCTCAATCTCGCTCTCGTTGCGCAAGAGTTTGGTGCAGACGATTTAGATGGAACAATAGAGCGAGAAGCAATTCAGAGTGCTGCCGGTGCGCCAAGCCGTAATGGTGTACCGCTTGAAGAGTTTGTTGCATTCATTAAAGATAGTGGGTTTATCCCAGTAGAGCGTGATAGTCTCTATAATGAGATCAAAGTTTGGTAATGCGCTATTACAGCTATGATGAGTTTTTGCAAGATGTAAAAAGTCTTATAAAAAGAATCGATGAGGATTTTGATGCAATTGTGGCAATAAGTAGAGGTGGATTGACACTTGGACATTTTTTAGGTGAATATTTTGATATTCGCGCAGTCTATACTATCAATGCAATAGGGTATGAGGGTCAAAAGAAGCTTGCATGTGTGACTCTTGCAAACACTCCAGATCTCTCTTGTCACAAGAGGGTGTTAGTCGTTGATGAGATTGTCGATAGTGGTGATACACTGCAGCAAGTAATGGATGAACTAAAGAGCAAGTTTCCAGACATCATCTACAAAAGCGCTGCACTCTTTTATAAACCGAGTGCAAGGTATAGACCAGATTTTTTTGTACAATATGCTGATGAATGGATAGACTTTTTTTGGGCAAGGGATCTACATGATACTCATGATTGATAACTATGATAGCTTTACGTATAACATTGTGCAGTATTGCCTCGAACTTGGAGCCAATCTCAAGGTAATTCGCAATGATGAACTGAGTGTTGCTGCAATTGAAAAACTCAACCCTGAAAAGATCATCATTTCTCCAGGCCCTGCGACTCCAAATGAGGCTGGAGTGAGTCTGGATGTAGTGAGAAAATTTGCTGATAGAAAGCCAATTCTAGGCATATGTCTTGGACATCAAACAATTGCCCAGGCTTTTGGTGGAGAGATTATTCAAGCAAAAAATATGATGCATGGTAAAACTTCGCAGATAGAAGTTTTACAAGATACAAAAATATTCGATAAGCTACCTGCAGAATTTCGTGCAACTCGCTACCATTCTCTTGTGGTCAATCCGCAAAACCTCCCAGCAACAATCAAGCCGACTGCACGAAGTAAAGATGACAAAGAGATTATGGCTCTTGAAGTGGAGGGAAAGCCAATCTATGGAGTCCAGTTTCACCCTGAATCGATAATGAGCGAATACGGATATGAAATATTAGATAATTTTTTACAATTATGATCTATCTCTATCTCTTTTTCTACGCTCTTGTACTTTTTTTTAATGCTTCTCGCTTAGGAATTGGGAGCGAAGAGACAAAGATACTTTTTGAATCACACCACTGGATCCACTATATATACCGCTTTTTTTATCAGCTATTTGGAAGCAATCTCATAGCTGTCCGTTTACCATCAACTATTTTGATGCTAGCAAATATCTATCTCTTTTTTTTAATTAGCAAAAAATATCTTCAAAACGAAAAAGATGCGCTGTTTGCTACGGTTCTTTTTTCTTTGCTTCCAGCAGTACTAACTGCTGGAGTAGTCATCTCCTATGCGCCTTTTATTCTCTTTTTTATACTTATCTATTTGCTTCTTTTTTTCAAAAACGAGTTCTGGGCTCTCGGTTTTGCATTTTTTCTTCTCTTTTTGCATAAAAGTTTTTTGATTCTATTTATTGCTGTGGGGTTTTACTATTTATATAAAAAAAATAGAAACTTCTCATATGCCTATTTTGCATTTGCCACTCTTTCGTACTTGCTCTATGGATTTGATTTTAGAGGTAAACCGCAAAACTACTTTTTCGATACCTTTGCGCTCTTTAGTGCAATCTTTTCGCCACTTCTTTTTTTATATTTTTTCTATGTGATTTATCGGATATTAATCAAGGAGCAAAAAGATATCGTCTGGTTTATTAGCGGTACATCTTTTTTGATAGCACTTTTTCTCTCTTTTCGCCAAAAGGTCTCTTTGGAGGATTTTGCGCCTTATGCAGTTTTAGGCACAATTTTGATGGTAAGACTCTTTTTGCAGACACTGCGCGTGAGACTTCCAAAATATAGAAGAAATCTCCTCATAGCTATTGTTATTGTAGTTGGTGCACTTCTCATCAACGATATAGCTTTGATCTTTAATGAATATCTCTTTGCTTATTTGCCTGTCCGTAAACACTTTTTGTATGAAAATTACTTTGCCAGAGCCCTTGCAAAAAGCTTAAAAAGTGAAGGCATAAAATGCATCGATACCAAAAAAGCAAGCTTACAAAGGGAGTTACGCTTTTATGGGATTAAATACTGCAAAGAAAATCTCCTTAACAAACAAAGAGGCAATAGATTAACTATTTATTTTCATGACATAAATCTTGGAGAAGTATATGTTACTAAAAGTAATAAAAATAGTAGCTAAAATCATAAGATGTAACAAAATTAAACATTAAAAATTAAAATAGAAAAATCACCTTACCTTTCCTTATATCTTCAGCACATTCCATGATAGAATAGCACAAATTATTAGAAGGAGATTCAATGGCTCAAAGAGCGATACGTGAATATGACGGCAAAAAACTATTTGCCCAAAACTGGGATAAATACTTTGCTCCTCTCAAGTACCCTTTTGAATCTGTGTTGGTAACTAGCGGAGAAGAACTCAAGAAAAAGGCTGAGGAGCCTGGAAATGAGTGGCTCAAAGACAAACCATTGGTTGCAAAACCTGATATGCTTTTTGGTAAAAGAGGGAAGAACAACCTTGTTCTTTTTAAAGTAAACAAACCAGGCGATGTTACTTTAGAAGATGCTGCAAAATGGATCGATGAAAAGAGAAGCCAAGAGACTACACTTCTTAGCGGTCAAAAAGGTTACTTGACTCATTTTATTGTAGAGCCTTTTACGCCACATACTGAAGATGAAGAGTACTATATCGCTGCTACTACCCTTGATGAGAACTATGATGTTCTGTACATGAGTGCACATGGTGGTATGGAAGTTGAAGAGAATTGGGATAAGGTAGTTGAAGTTAAAATCCCTATCGATGCAAGTGATGAAGAGATTGAAAAGATTATTAAAGAGAATATCCCATCAGATATTCCTGAAGACAAAAAAGAGACATATGCAAATTTTGCAGTCAATTTTTATAAATTTTTTAGAGATCTCAATTTTGCTTACCTAGAAATCAACCCGGTAGTAATTGTTGGTGACAATGTATATCTCCTTGACCTTGTTGCAAGACTTGATGATACTGCAGGATTTTTGATGAGAGAAAAATGGGGAGATATTGAATTCCCTACACCTTTTGGAATGCCAGAAAAGAGTCCTGAAGAGAAAGCTATCGCTGAAGCAGATGCAAAGAGTGGTGCATCACTCAAACTTACAGTTCTCAATCCAGAAGGCCGCATCTGGACACTGGTAGCAGGTGGTGGCGCTTCAGTTGTCTATGCTGATACAATCGCTGATCTTGCGGGTGGAGTTGCAGAGTTGGCAAATTATGGTGAATATTCTGGTGGACCAACTACAGATGAGACAAGATTTTACACTGAGACAGTCCTTGATCTCATGACTCGCCAGAAAGATCCTCAAGGAAGAGATAAAATACTTATCATTGGTGGTGCAATTGCAAACTTTACTGATGTTGCAAAGACATTTACAGGTATTATCCAAGCTTTTGAAAAGTATGCAGATAAAATGAAAGATGTTGGTGTAAGAATTTATGTGAGACGTGGTGGACCAAACTACGAAAAAGGCCTCAAAGATATTAAAGAAGCGGCTGAGAGACTCGGACTTCCAATCAAAGTATTTGGACCAGAAACGCATATCACTGATATTGTTCGTATGGCACTTGAAGAAGATAAAGCAAAAGCATAAGGAGAAATTGAATGGGACTATTTACTAGAGATACACAGGCAATATTTTGGAACAACAACCGCAGTGCTATTCAAAGAATGCTTGATTATGATTATATCATCAAAAGAGAGAAGCCTTCTGTAGCAGCAATCGTTGCACCAACTAGCTCAAACAAATTTGACAAGTTCTTTTTTGGTACCGATGAAGTAATGATTCCAATCTACAGAAGCACTGAAGAGGCAGCTGTAGCACATCCAAATGCAGATGTTCTCTTGAACTTCGCATCATTTAGAACAGCTTATGATGTGACTATGGATGCTTTGCGCTTCCCACAGTTCAAAACGATTATGATAACTGCAGAGGGGATTCCTGAGCGCCTTGCACGAATTATGAATAAAACGGCTCGTGAAAAGGGCGTATTGGTTATTGGTCCAGCAACTGTTGGAGCAATCACTCCAGGAGCATTCAAAGTTGCAAATATCGGTGGAACAATTGAGAATATTGTAAAAAGTAAACTCCATAGACCAGGAAGTTGTGGCTTGGTGACAAGAAGTGGTGGACTTTTCAATGAGCTTTCGAATATCATTGCACTTAATGCTGACGGTATTGCCGATGGTGTAGCTATTGGTGGTGATAGATTTGTTGGGTCAGTATTCATCGATCACCTCCTACGCATGGAAAAAGATCCAAATGTAAAATATATGCTACTGCTTGGTGAAGTTGGTGGACGTGAAGAGTATAAAGTTATTGAAGCAGTAAAGAGTGGTCAAATTACTAAACCTGTGATTGGATGGTGTATCGGAACTATTGCGCAACACTTCAGTAGCGGCGTTCAGTTTGGTCACGCAGGTGCGAGTGCAAATGCAGATGAAGAGACAGCAGTTGCTAAAAATCAGGCAATGAGAGAAGCCGGTATCCACGTACCAGATAGCTTTAATGACCTTCCACATGTAATCAAAGGTGTATATGAAGAGCTCAAAGGAAAAGGTATTATAAAAGATATTGAAGAGCCAGAAGTTCCACCTATGCCAGAAGATTATGCTAAAGCACTTCGTGAAGGAAAGGTGAGAAGACCGAAAAACTTTGTTTGTACAATCAGTGATGATAGAGGCGAAGAGGCTACATATGCAGGATACCCAATTAGTAGTGTAGCTACACCTGATACTGGTAAAACTATCGGTGATGTTGTAAGCCTTCTCTGGTTCAAAAAGGTCTATCCACGCTGGGCGGTTGATTTTATAGAGACAGTTATCAAAACAGTGGCTGACCATGGTCCAGCGGTAAGTGGTGCACACAATGCTAAAGTAACTGCAAGAGCTGGAAAATCAGTCGTAGAGAGTCTTGTAACAGGTCTTTTGACAATTGGTCCAAGATTTGGTGGTGCTATTGATGGTGCTGCTAAATACTTCAAATATGCATACGATAATAATATGAGCCCGAGTGAATTTGTTAACTATATGAAAAAACAGGGCATTCCAATTCCAGGTATTGGTCACAGAATCAAATCTGTGCGTAATCCAGATAAGCGCGTTGAGGGACTCAAAAAATTTGCAGCAGAGCATTTCCCTAGTACGTCATTGCTCGATTATGCTCTAGAAGTTGAAAAACTAACAACGAGCAAAAAAGAGAACCTCATTCTCAATGTTGACGGAACTATCGGTATTTTGATGGTAGATATGTGGAGAGCATTGGGATACACTGAAGAAGAGATTGATGAATTTATTGAGAGTGGTACACTCAACTCATTCTTTATCCTTGGCCGAACAATTGGATTTATTGGCCATATTCTTGATGAAAAACGTCTTGGCATGCCGATGTATCGTCATCCATTTGATGATATCTTATATGACGTACAAAAAGCTGAAGAGATTAAATAATCTTATGGCTTTATCGGCTTTTGCCGAGAGCCATAGGAAATAAAATGAAAAAATCTTTTACGCTTTTAGAAGTTACCATTGTTATAGTAGTTATAGGAATCTTAGCTGCTGTTATTTTACCACGACTCCAAACAAACAAGCTCCTTACTGCTGCTAATCAAATAGTCGATCATATACGCTATACGCAACACCTTGCTATGATTGATGATAGATTTGATCCAAGAGTAAACTATTGGTATAAATCACGCTGGCTTATTCGCTTCCATAATAATAGTGCAGGGGAGTGGTGCTATCTAATAGGATCAAACAGAAATTATCAAAATAATATTGATAAATCAGAAACACCGCTCGATCCTCTTACGAAAAAACATCTTTATAGTAGATCCGATTGTTCTCAAGCAGAAGTGCCGGCACTATTGCTTACTAAGGAGTATGGGATCTATAATATTACAGCAACAGGTGATTGCTGGAGCAACAATCGCCATATCGCTTTTGATGAAATAGGTAGACCTTACAAATCTACATTTGGTTCTAATAAATATGACATTCTAAAAAGTGATTGCAATATTACATTTCAATCGAATGATGGAAACTTCACAGTAACCATTGCAAAAGAGACTGGATTTACATATATCTCCTCTTTTAACGGATGATTTTTCTACCCTTGACAACGCATCCAAACTTTGGCATAATCACGATCCTCATTTGGGAGAGAGGCTGTTTGGGCTTTGCGATCTTTTTAGGGAATGAGAGTTAAAAAGAGATCTACTAAAAGACCTCTTGACAAGTAAAGAGAAATGAGATAGAATTCTCGCCTTTAAAAAAAGAAGAGGGCAAGAGGAGCTCTTGACAAAGAGTGATGAATTTGGCATAATTTCAGTCCTCGAAAAAAGAGTTCAAATGGCTCATCTTGAGTGGAAGATGGGCGAGAGAGTTCTTTAGGGAATTTGATCTTTGACAACTAGACAGAATGAAGAGTCCTTTGAGTTTTAAATAGGATTTTAAAACTTCATAAAAGTATTTTTATGGAGAGTTTGATCCTGGCTCAGAGTGAACGCTGGCGGCGTGCCTAACACATGCAAGTCGAGCGAGAACGGCTCAATGATCCCTTCGGGGTGAATTGAGTGTCAGCTAAGCGGCGCACGGGTGAGTAACACGTAGCTAACCTGCCCCATAGCGGGGGATAACAGCCCGAAAGGGCTGCTAATACCCTATACTCCTTCCTGGCACAAGTCAGGTTGTGGAAAGCGTTATGTAGCGCTATGGGATGGGGCTGCGGCCTATCAGCTAGTTGGTGGGGTAACGGCCTACCAAGGCGATGACGGGTAGCTGGTCTGAGAGGATGATCAGCCACACTGGAACTGAGACACGGTCCAGACTCCTACGGGAGGCAGCAGTGGGGAATATTGCGCAATGGGGGCAACCCTGACGCAGCAACGCCGCGTGGAGGATGACGCCCTTCGGGGTGTAAACTCCTTTTGCAGGGGAAGATAATGACGGTACCCTGCGAATAAGCACCGGCTAACTCCGTGCCAGCAGCCGCGGTAATACGGAGGGTGCAAGCGTTACTCGGAATCACTGGGCGTAAAGGGCGCGTAGGCGGCTTAGTAAGTTGGATGTGAAAGCCCACGGCTCAACCGTGGAACTGCGTCCAAAACTGCTAGGCTAGAGTCCGGGAGAGGCAGATGGAATTGGTGGTGTAGGGGTAAAATCCGTAGAGATCACCAGGAATACCCATTGCGAAGGCGATCTGCTGGAACGGTACTGACGCTGAGGCGCGAAAGCGTGGGGAGCAAACAGGATTAGATACCCTGGTAGTCCACGCCCTAAACGATGGATGCTAGTCGTTGTGGTGCTAGTCACTGCAGTGATGCAGCTAACGCATTAAGCATCCCGCCTGGGGAGTACGGCCGCAAGGCTAAAACTCAAAGGAATAGACGGGGACCCGCACAAGCGGTGGAGCATGTGGTTTAATTCGAAGATACGCGAAGAACCTTACCTGGGCTTGACATCCCGAGAACCCTCCAGAGATGGAGGGGTGCCTCCTTTTGGAGGAGCTCGGTGACAGGTGCTGCACGGCTGTCGTCAGCTCGTGTCGTGAGATGTTGGGTTAAGTCCCGCAACGAGCGCAACCCTCGTCCTTAGTTGCCAGCACTTAGGGTGGGCACTCTAAGGAGACTGCCCGGGTAACCGGGAGGAAGGTGAGGATGACGTCAAGTCATCATGGCCCTTATGCCCAGGGCGACACACGTGCTACAATGGCGCGTACAGAGAGAGGCGATACCGCGAGGTGGAGCAAATCTCTAAAGCGCGTCCCAGTTCGGATTGCAGTCTGCAACTCGACTGCATGAAGTCGGAATCGCTAGTAATCGCGGATCAGCCATGCCGCGGTGAATACGTTCCCGGGTCTTGTACTCACCGCCCGTCACACCATGGGAGTTGAGCTCACCCGAAGCCGGGGGACCGACCCGTAAGGGAGGACCCTCGTCGACGGTGGGCTCAGCGACTGGGGTGAAGTCGTAACAAGGTAACCGTAGGAGAACCTGCGGTTGGATCACCTCCTTTCTAGAGTGATGATCCAAAGATTCAATTCTTTGGATGGAAGCCGATGAGACTCACACTCATTGGCTTGAGGGGACTCTTCATTTCTGTCTAGTTGTGAGAGATCGGGTGTTCTTTGAAAGAGAAGGTGGAGAAGAAGAGCTAAGGAGCCCTTATCAGGGGCGAGCTTTAATAATGGGCCTGTAGCTCAGGTGGTTAGAGCGCACCCCTGATAAGGGTGAGGTCAGAGGTTCAAGTCCTCTCAGGCCCACCATATTGAGAGAGTCTTGCACAAACTCTTTCGCTCACGTACTACAAGGTACGCTACGCAAAAGAGTTTGCACAATTCACTACTCAACCAGGAAATGGGGTCTTAGCTCAGCTGGGAGAGCGCCTGCCTTGCACGCAGGAGGTCACCGGTTCGATCCCGGTAGACTCCACCAGGATAAAAGCACGTAGTTGGGAGTGTAAGAGAGATTACATTGCCGACTGCGTGCCTTGCACGGGAGGAGCGTAAAGCAAACGACAACTGCTTGTCGTTTGTAGCTCCGCACGGCGATGCGTATATGCGCGAGCGAAGCGAGTGCATAGTATACGCCAGTGGGAGGTCACCGGAAGGGTCCTCGGTAGACTCCACCAGGACGAAGTTTAAAATAAGCTCTAAAGGGATTTAGGGTTTATTTTAGACTTTAGGTCTAAGGGATATTTGACAACTCATTGTTCATAGATAAAGCACAAGTAAGGCTGTCTTACTCAAGAGTAGTTGAGTAAGGCGGCGGTGCGCTTTAGAAGTAGGTGTAAGCTACAAAGGGCGTACGGTGGATGCCTAGGGTGATGGAGGCGATGAAGGACGTGCTAGGCTGCGAAAAGCCTCGGGGAGCTGCCAAGAAGCGTTGATCCGGGGATTTCCGAATGGGGCAACCCGGCTGGCAGAGATGCCAGTCACCGGCGTAAGCCGGGGCGAACCCGGGGAAGTGAAACATCTCAGTACCCGGAGGAGAAGAAATCAACCGAGATTCCCCTAGTAGCGGCGAGCGAACGGGGAGTAGCCCGCCTCTGTGTAGCCTATACTATAGCCGAAGTGTCTGGAAAGGCACACCATAGAGGGTGATAGTCCTGTAGGCGAAATGGTATAGGTGGGACTAGGCAGAGGCCTAGCGAGTAGGTCGGGACACGTGTTATCCTGACTGAAGATGGGGGGACCACCCTCCAAGGCTAAATACTACCATCACACCGATAGTGCACAAGTACCGTGAGGGAAAGGTGAAAAGAACCCCAGTGAGGGGAGTGAAATAGAACCTGAAACCGTATGCCTACAATCATTCGGAGCCCTATGTTCTTCGGAACAGGGTGACGGACTGCCTTTTGCATAATGAGCCTGCGAGTTGTGGTCAGTGGCGAGGTTAAGCGCACGCGAAGCCGTAGCGAAAGCGAGTCTGAAGAGGGCGAATAAGTCACTGGCTGCAGACCCGAAGCCGGGTGATCTATCCATGGCCAGGCTGAAGTGGGGGTAAGACCCCATGGAGGGCCGAACCAGTGGAGGTTGAAAACTCCTTGGATGAGCTGTGGATAGGGGTGAAAGGCCAAACAAACTCGGTGATAGCTGGTTCTCTGCGAAATATATTTAGGTATAGCCTCAGGAAGTAGCACGAGGGGGTAGAGCACTGATAGGGCTAGGGCCCCACACAGGGGTACCAAACCCTGTCAAACTCCGAATACCTCGTGTGGTATCCTGGGAGTCAGGCGTAGGGTGATAAAATCCTATGTCGAGAGGGGAACAACCCAGACTGCCGACTAAGGTCCCCAAGTTGTGACTAAGTGGAAAACGATGTGGGGCTGCATAGACAACCAGGAGGTTGGCTTAGAAGCAGCCATCCTTTAAAGAAAGCGTAACAGCTCACTGGTCTAGCGGCCCTGCGCGGAAAATATAACGGGGCTAAGTCACACACCGAAGTCGCAGGTGCATACTGGAGTATGCGCGGTAGCAGAGCGTTCCAGTCGGCGTTGAAGCTGTACCGGTAAGGAGCAGTGGAGCGGCTGGAAGTGAGCATGCAGGCATGAGTAGCGATAAAAGTGGTGAGAATCCACTTCGCCGAAAACCCAAGGTTTCCTACGCGATGCTCGTCAACGTAGGGTTAGTCGGGTCCTAAGCCGAGTCCGAGAGGGGTAGGCGATGGGAAATCGGTTAATATTCCGATACCTACTTACTACAAGGCGATGGAGGGACGCTTAGGGCTAGCCGGGGTCCGTGATGGAATACGGGCTCGAAGGGTGTAGGCTGCTGGGTAGGCAAATCCGCCCAGCGCGAGGCCGAGACCCGACAGGCCCCCAAAGCCCTTCGGGGCGGCGGGGGAACCGGTGATGCCGTCGAGCCGAGAAAAGCTTCTAAGCCGTTTGAGTAGTAAGTAGCCCGTACCGTAAACCGACACAGGTGGGTGAGATGAGTATTCTAAGGCGCGCGGAAGAACCCTGGTCAAGGAACTCTGCAAACTGGCACCGTATCTTCGGTATAAGGTGTGCCCGTAGTAGGTGAAGGCCCTCGCGGCCGGAGCCGAGGCGGGTCGCAGCGAAGCGCTCCATCCGACTGTTTACCAAAAACACAGCACTATGCTAACTCGTAAGAGGATGTATATGGTGTGACGCCTGCCCGGTGCCGGAAGGTTAAGGGGATCGCTTAGCCCGTAAGGGCGAAGGCGTGAACCGAAGCCCCGGTAAACGGCGGCCGTAACTATAACGGTCCTAAGGTAGCGAAATTCCTTGTCGGTTAAATACCGACCTGCATGAATGGCGTAACGAGATGGGGGCTGTCTCGACCAGGGATCCGGTGAAATTGTAGTGGAGGTGAAAATTCCTCCTACCCGCGGAAAGACGGAAAGACCCCGTGGACCTTTACTACAGCTTGGTACTGCCATCGGGATGAGGATGTGCAGGATAGGTGGGAGGCTGCGAAGCCCGGGCGCCAGCTCGGGTGGAGCCGTCCTTGAGATACCACCCTTCCTCATTCTGATGGCTAACTCGCTGGTGTTAACCACCAGGAGGACAATGCCTGGCGGGTAGTTTGACTGGGGCGGTCGCCTCCTAAAGAGTAACGGAGGCTTACAAAGGTTGGCTCAAAGCGGTTGGAAATCGCTTGGAGAGTATAAAGGCATAAGCCAGCCTGACTGTGAGAGAGACAACTCGAGCAGAGACGAAAGTCGGTCTTAGTGATCCGGTGGTTCTGAGTGGAAGGGCCATCGCTCAAAGGATAAAAGGTACCCCGGGGATAACAGGCTGATCTCCCCCAAGAGCTCACATCGACGGGGAGGTTTGGCACCTCGATGTCGGCTCATCGCATCCTGGGGCTGGAGCAGGTCCCAAGGGTATGGCTGTTCGCCATTTAAAGCGGTACGCGAGCTGGGTTCAGAACGTCGTGAGACAGTTCGGTCCCTATCTTCCGTGGGCGTAGGAAGGCTGAGGAGAGCTGACCCTAGTACGAGAGGACCGGGTTGGACGTGCCACTGGTGTACCGGTTGTCCCGCCAGGGGCATCGCCGGGTAGCTATGCACGGAACGGATAACCGCTGAAGGCATCTAAGCGGGAAGCCGACTCCAAGATGAGCCTTCCCTGAAGGACGGTGGAAGACTACCACCTTGATAGGCTGGGTGTGTAAGCGCAGCAATGCGTTTAGCTGACCAGTACTAATAGTCCGATTGGCTTACAAGATTAATTAATCAAAAAAAAGACGCACCGCCGCCTTACTGAGCTACTCGCTTTATCTATGAACAATGAGTTGGTGGTCTTTAAAAGTAAGAGGAAGAGACAAGAGAAGTAAGTCTTTAAAAAAAGATTTACTTCTCTTGTCCTGGTGCCTATAGAGCGGAGGAAACGCCTAGCTCCATTTCGAACCTAGAAGCTAAGCTCCGCATCGCTGATGATACTGCACCCCTCGGGTGTGGAAAAGTAGGTCGGCGCCAGGCCAAGGGTTTTTATAATCTATATATTCCTCCTAGATACCCATCTATTAATAAAATCAAAATAACCGCAAAAATATACAACTCTCCTATCTCTATGCTACAATTGCAAGTAAAAAAGGTAAATAATGGCAAAACTTTGGTCAGGTCGTTTTGAAAAGAGTGCAAGTAAACTCCTCGATAAATTTAATGCAAGCCTTCCTTTTGATAAAGAGCTCTATGAACAAGACATTCAAGGCTCAATTGCACATGCAAAAATGCTTGCAAAACAAGGAATTTTGAGCGAAGAGGAAAAAGAAGAGATAATAAAAGGACTCAATAAAATAAAAGAAGAGATAGAATCTGGTGATTTTGTCTGGGATATTGCTGATGAAGATATTCATATGGCAATTGAAAAGAGGCTCACGCAAATTATAGGAGATGCAGGAAAGAAGCTCCACACTGCACGCAGTCGTAACGATCAAGTTGCACTTGATTTCAGACTCTACGTACAAAAACAAAACCAAGAGTTTATAACTCTTCTTAAAGAACTTATAGCTACTTTTGTAGATATTGCGAAAAAAACTGATAGCATTTTACTTCCAGGAATGACACATTTACAGCATGCGCAGCCAATAAGTTTTGCGTATCATATGCTTGCATATGCGTCTATGTTTAAACGTGATATTGAAAGATTTCACAGTTCATATAAGCGCAATAACTATTCACCATTGGGTTGTGCTGCACTTGCTGGAACACCACATAATATCGATAGGGAATTTACTGCCAAAGAGTTGGGATTCGATGCACCGACTATTAACTGTCTTGATACGGTAAGCGATAGAGATTTTGCTTTAGAGATATTGTTTAATATTGCTACTATGATGATGCACATTTCAAGACTCGCAGAAGAGCTGATATTGTGGAGTAGCTATGAGTTTAAATTTATTACTATAAGTGATGAATATGCGACTGGCAGCTCAATAATGCCACAGAAGAAAAACCCTGATGTTCCTGAATTATTACGAGGAAAGACAGGTAGAGCTTACGGTAATCTCGTGAGTCTTTTGACTGTTATGAAAGGTTTGCCACTAGCATACAATAAAGATATGCAAGAGGATAAAGAGGGTGTCTTTGATAGTGTCAAACATGCAAAGATTTCTCTCATTATTCTCAATGAGGTTCTCAAAACGATGCAAATAAATAAAGAAAACATGCTCAAAGCTGCAAAGACAGGACACTTGACAGCAACTGATCTAGCAGACTATCTTGTAGAAAGAGTGGGAGTGCCTTTTCGCGAAGCCCATTTTATAACAGGAAAAGCTGTAGCCCTTGCTGAGCAGATGGGTAAAGATATCTCTGATCTTTCATTTGAGGAGCTTAAAACTATCGATGAGAGGATTGCAGAGGATATTGTAGCGTATTTGGATCTTGTTAATTCTATGAATGCTCGCAACTCCTATGGAGCTACTTCAAAAGAGCAGGTGCAAAAGCAGATAGCCTATTTTGAGGATTTTTTACGTAAAGCCTAGAGAGGCTTTACATATACTTCTTTGCAACCTTTTCGATAGCTTGGTATGGCCATGAGAGTTTTGCACCTCCTAGCATATGAAAATGCAGATGCATTACCTCTTGTCCTCCATCTTCTCCATTATTGGTAATGAGGCGATAACCGGTTTTATCAAGATCGAGTTTTTTAGCTACCTCTTGAATAAATGGAGTCATGTTAGCCATGACTTCGCCTGGGCAGCTTTGGAAATTTTCAATATGCTGCTTTGGAATGATAAGAATGTGAATCGGTGCTTTTGGATTGATATCGTGAAAAGCTAAAAACTCATCATTTTCATGTACCTTGTTTGAGGGAATCTCACCAGCTACGATTTTACAAAATATACACATCAGTTTACCTCCCTTATGTTTTTATAATTATTATTATATTATGATACAACCAAAAATTACTATTATGGGGTGCCCATTGCAAAATTGGGAAGAAAAGATTCAAAATGTCTCATCACTCGATGAGCTTGAAAAAGTACGAATTGAGCTCTTTGGAAAGAAGGGCTATTTTGCTGCTGAATTTGAAAAACTCAAGAATCTACCAAACGAAGAGAAACCAAAAGTTGCAAAAGAGCTCAATGTTGCTAAAAATAGACTGCAAGGTCTCCTGCAGGCACGAAAAGATGAGCTTTTAGCGCAAGCCATAGAAGAGCAGCTCAAAAATGAGAAGATCGATGTGAGTCTCTATGGTTATAGAGCTTCCAAGGGTGCGCTGCATCCAGTAAAGCAAACACTCGATCAGATCATTGAATATTTTTTGTCTCTTAATTATGCAATTGAGACTGGACCATTAATTGAAGAGGATTTTTATAATTTTGAAGCGCTCAATCTGCCAAAGCATCATCCAGCACGGGACATGCAAGATACCTTTTACTTTGCCGATGGTACTTTGCTACGAACTCATACCTCTCCTGTGCAAATCCGTACAATGCAAAAGCAAAAGCCACCTATTCGCATGATAAGTCCTGGAGCAGTATTTAGAAGGGATTTTGATTTAACTCATACTCCTATGTTTCATCAAGTAGAGGGGCTTGTAGTCGATGAAGCTGGAAAAGTGAGCTTTGCAAATCTCAAATTCATTCTCCAAGATTTTTTGCACTATATGTTTGGCGATGTAAAGGTACGATTTCGACCAAGTTTTTTCCCATTTACTGAGCCAAGCGCTGAAGTAGATATCAGCTGTATATTCTGTCAAGGTGAGGGGTGTAGAGTCTGTTCACATACTGGATGGTTAGAGGTACTTGGGTGTGGTATGGTTGATCCAAATGTCTTTGAAGCAGTGGGATACGAAAATGTGAGTGGATATGCTTTTGGGTTGGGGGTTGAGCGTTTTGCAATGCTTTTGTATCGTATAGGAGATTTGCGAAGTCTTTTTGAAGGGGATCTTAGACTATTGGAGCAGTTTAAATGATAGTTACGAGAAATTGGTTGCAAGAGTGGATAGATATTAGTGATATTCCAACACAAAAGCTCATAGAAACACTTAACAGCATCGGTCTTGAAGTTGCTGAAGTCAAAAAGATTGATATCCCCAAAAATGTAGTAGTCGGGAAAATTATTTCATGCCAGAAGCATCCCAAAGCTGATAAGCTTAATGTTTGTATAGTGGATGTAGGTAGTGAAAAGCTCCAGATTGTCTGTGGTGCAAAGAATGTAGTAGATGCAGAGTATGTAGCGGTTGCAAAAATTGGTGCCCAGCTCCCGGGTAATTTTAAGATAAAACCTGCAAAGCTTCGAGGGGTGGAGAGTTTTGGAATGATATGCTCTTCAACTGAGCTAGGACTTCCAAAACTTGAAGACGGGATAATGATACTTGATAGCAGTATCGGTGAACTAGCAATTGGCAGAGAGCTGCGTGAATTCCCATTCTTTCAAGATGAGATAATCGATATAGAACTCACTGCTAATAGAGGTGATTGTCTGAGCATTTTAGGAATAGCTAGAGAATTTGGTGTAGCTTTTGGTAAAAATATTAAGGAACAAAAGATTAGCGAACAAGAGGGTGTAAAAGTTGGTATTGGACGCATCCTCAATCTCGACATTGAAAAAAATATAGAATCAAACCTTATATATAAAGCATTTGAGAAAAAAGATTTTGCAAATCCTCTTGCAGTGCGTCTAAGAGTTGCTATAGCTGGTGAAAATTTTGCAAATGCGGCAGAGACACTAGCTTTCTATATTACACATTCTACAGGAATTATTACTAGAATATATAGCTATCGCTTCTTTGAAGAAAATAATGCACAAATAAAACTCAAAAAAGATGGTGAGTACGATTCTGTTTGGGGTAAAGAAGAAGCAAGTGTAGTAGGTGTGATACAGTTTGATAGCTCTAAACCATTCTATGATGAAGAGATTTTTATTTTAGAAGCAAGTTACATAGACCCTCAAAGAATTGCAAAGATTATGCACTCGTATCCGATGAAGAGTGACTGGGTTTATTACAGAAGCAGCCGTGGGAGTGATCCAAGGCTCCAAATCGGTATAGATTATGCTAAAAAGATACTCAATGAAGAGTATAGTGCTACGATCTATTCAGGAAAGCATGAAATTACAAAAGATATAGAGAGACCTGCAATCAAAGTAGATTTTGATGATCTAACAAAACTCATTGGTGTAGCAATCGATAAAAATAGCATTGTGGAAATCTTAAAACGCCTCGGTTTTTCTATAGACCATTTTACAGAGGATTCTATGGTCGTAAAACCTCCAGTCTATAGACACGATATCTTTAATCTCCAAGATATTGCAGAAGAGATTGTAAGAATCTATGGCATTGATAAAATCGAAGCAAAACCACTCTGTTTTGAAGAGAAAAATCGTATTAATGAGGCCTACTATAAGCATAGAAGCGCTAAAGAGCTACGAGAAAGAGCAGTTGCTTGCGGGTATTTTGAGACTGTGAGTTATCTTTTCACAAAAAAAGAGACTTTGGAAAAATTTCATCTTCCAGTGATTGCAAAAGAGGAAGACCTCCTCAATCCTATCACGCAAGAGATGGATACATTGCGTACATCCCTCGTGCCAAATATGTTAGAGCAGGTAAGCACAAATCTTAAAAATGGATACCGTAGTATAAAACTTTTTGAGATAGGTGCTGTCTTTGATAGTAATCGCAACGAATCGACATATTTTACACTGATTTATAGCGGACTGAGAGAAAATGATGCTCTCTTTAACAGAGGGAAACCTTCTGCTGTTACTTTTGAAGATATCACAAAAGATCTTGGAAAAATTTTGGGTGACTTTACGCTTGAGCGCATGGAGGCAACAAATGCCTTGATGCATCCCTACCAGAGTGCAAAAGTGATTTTCAAAGAAAAAATTGTAGGAAGAGTCTATAAACTTCACACACAATTGCAAAAAGAGCTAGAACTTCCAGAAACTTTTATAGCTGAACTCAATTTTGATGCATTAGATCTCCTCTATCCGCAAGCAAATGAATATTCAGTCTATCAGCTTGCATTGCGAGATTTAAGTATACTTATAGATAAAGATACAGATTTTCAAAAGATTCGAGATTCACTTGTAGGACGTTTGCCAAAAGAGATCAAGCGCTTCTATCCAGTAGATGAGTATACAAGCAAAGATTTAGGGAACAAAAAGAGCCTAACAGTGCGTTTTGCAGTGCAATCAGACCAAAAGACACTCAGTGAAGATGAGATAAAAGCTATTATGGATTATATTTTAGAGATTTTACAAAAAGAGGTAGGTGCAAGTTTGCGATGAAAAAGCTCGTAGTCAAAGCCATAGATAAACCATTTGATATTGTCATAGATGAGGTAGCCCCTGATAAATCTATCTCACACAGAGCAGCGATGTTTTCACTACTCAGTGACAAACCAAGTGTGGTGAGAAACTATTTGCAAGCTGAAGACACACTCAATACTTTAAGAATTGTACAAGCACTTGGAGCTACTATAAAAAAGAAGAGCGATACTCTTGTCATTACTCCTGCACAAAATATCACTGAGCCAGATAACGTGTTAGATTGTGGCAATAGCGGAACTGCGATGCGACTCTTTTGCGGTCTTTTGGCTGGTATTGATGGCTTTTTTGTTCTCACAGGTGATAAGTATTTGCGCAATCGTCCTATGGCTCGAGTGGCAGTGCCACTGCGTGAAATTGGTGCAAAAATTGATGGACGCGAAAATGGCAGTAAAGCACCCCTTGCAATTCGTGGCAATAAAAAGCTTGAATCTTTTTACTATGAGAGTAAAATCGCTTCAGCTCAAGTAAAGAGTGCGATGATCTTGGCGGCGTTGCGTGCTCAAGGTGAGTGTGAATATAGTGAGCCAGAGCTGAGTCGCGACCACACTGAGAGAATGCTCCGCGGTATGGGAGCGGCTTTACAAACAAAGAGTGAGGGATCTTCATATAGAGTCTACATTGAGCCTATGGATTCTCCTCTTAAGCCACTTGAAATTACAATACCTGCTGATCCATCAAGTGCTTTTTTCTTCGCTGTTGCAGCTGCAATTGTACCAGGAAGCAAGGTGGTATTGGCAGATGTGACTCTCAATCCTACGCGTATTGAAGCATTCAAGGTTTTAGAGCGTATGGGAGCAAAAATTACGTACATAGAAAAAGAGAATCGCTATGAGCCAATAGGTGATATAGTTGTAGAGGCTAGCAAGCTACAAGCAGTAGAAGTGAGTGAACATATTGCTTGGCTTATTGATGAGTTGCCGGCTCTAAGCATCGCAATGGCAGTGGCTGAGGGGAGAAGTGTAGTCAAAAATGCAAAAGAGTTGCGGGTAAAAGAGAGTGATAGGATAAAAAGTGTTGTGCTCAATCTTCAAAGATGTGGCATCGAAGTAGAGGAGTATGAGGATGGATATGCCATTGTGGGTGGTAAACTTCAAAGTGCTACGATAGAGAGTTTTGGTGACCATAGAATAGCTATGAGTTTTGCCATTGCAGGATTGCTAGCTGATATGGAGATACTCGATATTGACTGCATTGCTACATCTTTTCCAAATTTTACGAAAATCTTAGAAAAAATAACAGAGGTGCACATTGGAGATTAGATTAGCAAGAAATTATGGATTTTGCTTTGGAGTTAAGAGAGCAATAAAAATCGCTGAAGAGAGTCCCAATAGTGTGACCTTTGGACCACTTATTCATAATAAAAATGAGATTGAGAGACTCAAAAAGAGTTTTAATGTGGGACTCGTAGAAGAGATTGATGAGATTGAAGAGAATGGCAGAGTTATCGTACGAACTCACGGTATTCCAAAAGATATGCTGCAAACGCTCAAGCAAAAGCACGTAGAGGTTGTAGATGCTACCTGTCCATTTGTGACAAAACCTCAAGAGATCGTAGAGCAGATGAGCAATGAGGGGTATAGTGTAGTAATCTTTGGTGATATTAATCATCCTGAAATCAAAGGTGTTATGAGCTATGCCAAAGATCCAGTCGTGGTGCTCGGTGTGGAAGAGCTACGACAACACCTTCCAAAACTTAAAGAGCGCGTTGCAACTGTAGCACAGACTACACGCAAATTTGAAGAGTATCAAAAAATTGTCAACTTCTTGATGGAACACAAAAAAGAGGTACGGGTTTTTAATACGATCTGCAACGCTACATTTGAAAATCAAGATGCTGCAAGAGAGCTCAGTTGCGAGGCTGATGTGATGATAATTATCGGTGGCAAAAACTCATCAAATACAAAGCAGCTCTATAATATTTGCAAAGAGAATTGCCCAGATAGTTATCTCATTGAAAACGAAGAAGAGCTTGATCCGTCTTGGTTTAGAGGTAAAAAGGTGTGTGGTATTACTGCAGGTGCTTCCACACCAGATTGGATCATAGAGCAAGTTATAGAAAAGATAAAGAAAATTGGAGTATAATTACGCAATTATATCCGAAGGAATCAGACAATAATGGAAAAAGAGGTAGAAATGGGTTTCGAAAATAGCAACGAAGACTTTGCAAAGATGCTAGAGGAGCATGAGAGCAAACAGAGCGCATCAAGAGTAGTTGATGGTGTAATAGTAGAGATACAAGATGACGAGCGTGTACTCGTTGATGTAGGACAGAAGCAAGAGGGAATTCTCAATATCAATGAGATAAAAGATCTTGAGGGTAATCTCAAATATAATGTGGGTGATACAATTAAGGTGCTTATAAGTGGCTATCGCAATGAGCGACCTATAATTTCTCACAAAAAAGCAATTTCTAAACAGAAAGTCAAAGAGTTTATCGAAAAGAATAGAGAAAATCTTGATGAGATGATTATTGAGGGTGTTGTAGTAGGGAAGAATAAGGGTGGATATATTGTTGAGAATGAAGAGGGAGTGCAGTTTTTCTTACCAAACTCTCAAAGCTACTTTAAAACACCCGCACAAACTGGCAAAAGACTCTCTGCAAAAGTTTTGAAAGTTGGTGAAAACGATGACTCTATCGTAATTTCACGTAAAAAACTCATTCAAGAAGTTGCACAAAAACGCAGACAGATTATTGAAACACTCATGAATGAAGGTCAAATTGTCGAGGGAACTGTCAAAAAAATTACAAACTACGGTATGTTTGTAGAGGTAGCTCCTCACGTAGAAGGTCTTGTACATTACAATGAGATCAGCTATAAAGGTCCTGTCAATCCAGCGAAATATTTCCAAGAAGGTGACAAAGTCAACGTCAAGGCGATAGATTTTGATCAAGAAAAAAATCGTCTCTCACTTTCTATCAAAGCAACACAGCCAGATCCATGGGAAGAGATCAAAGGTGAGCTTGATCCTGGTGATGTTATCAACGTAACAATAAGCAATATCGAGCCATATGGAGCTTTTGTAGACTTGGGCAATGATATCGAGGGTCTTTTGCACATTAGTGAAATGACATGGGATAAAAGACCAAAACATCCAAAAGAGTATGTACAAGAGGGACAGCAACTTGATGTTGAGGTTATCGAAATAGATCCAGAGAAGAGAAAGCTTCGTGTATCTCTCAAATCGCTCCTTCCAAAACCTTTTGAAGAGTTTTTGAAAAACTATAAAGAGGGTGATGTTGTTGAGGGTGAAGTAACATCTTTGACAGATTTTGGTGCATTTGTACGCATCGGTAATGTGGAAGGGCTTCTACACAACCAGGATTTTAGCTGGGAGAAGGGCCAAAAAGCAAAAGATCATCTCCAAGTAGGTGATAGAGTCGAAGTCAAAATCGCTCATATCGATAGAGAAAATGAGAAGATCTCACTCAATCGCAAATCCCTTCTAGAAAGTCCTTTGGAAAAGTTTGCTAAAGAGCATAAAGTTGGAGATATTGTTAAAGGAACAGTCAAGGATATCAAAGATTTTGGTGTTTTTGTTTCACTTGATGAAAATGTGGATGCCCTCATTCGCAATGAAGATCTTCCACCAATCAAAAAAGAGGAGCTTCAAAAAGGCAATGAGCTAGAAGGCGTAATCTCATTTATTGATACAAAAAACAATAAGCTACGCATGTCAATTAGAAAACTCCAAAGAATGAAAGAGAAAGAGGCACTCAGTGAAATCAATCAAGAAGATAAGACTACATTGGGTGATATTATCAAAGATAAACTCGAAAAGTAAGGTTGGCTATGGAAAAGAAGAAGATAGTAGTTTGTGACCATCTGCATAAAAAAGCAGAAGAGATGCTCTCAAAAGAGAATGATATCGAGTATGTTAATGCTGCAGATGTTCCAAAAGGCGAGCCACTTTTTGAAAAAATAGCAGATGCTGATGTGATTATTACACGCAGCTCAACACCTGTTGACAAAGAGCTGCTTGAGCATGCTAAGAAGCTCAAAGCAATTGTTCGCGCTGGAGTTGGCGTAGATAATGTGGATATGGAGGAGTGCAGCAGAAGAGGTATTATAGTGATGAATGTACCAACTGCTAATACAATTGCAGCTGTGGAGCTCACTTTCGCTCATATGCTTGCTTGTATGCGCGCCTTTCCCTATGCACACAATCAACTCAAGCTTGAGAGAATCTGGAAAAGAGAGGCGTGGATCGGTAATGAGCTCAAAGGCAAAAAACTTGGAATTATCGGTTTTGGGAATATCGGAAGCCGTGTAGGAAAAAGAGCACTTGCATTTGAGATGGATGTAGTAACATACGATCCATATATCCCACCAGAAAAAGCTACAAATCTCGGTGTCAAATATACAACAGATTTTGATGAGATTCTCAAGTGCGATATCATCACAATACACACGCCAAAAAATAAAGAGACTATCAATATGATAGATCGTGAAGAGATCGCGAAGATGAAAGATGGTGTGGTGCTCATCAACTGTGCAAGAGGAGGGCTCTATAATGAAGATGCTCTCTATGAAGGTCTCAAAAGCGGTAAAATAAAATTTGCAGGAATTGATGTTTTTGCCAAAGAACCAGCAACTGACAATAAACTTCTAGAACTAGATAACGTAACAGTTACTCCACACCTTGGCGCAAATACTGAAGAGTCACAAGAAAAAATTGCAATCGGTGCTGCTACCGAGGCTCTTGAGGCTGCACGGGGTATCAGCTATCCAAATGCACTCAACCTTCCAATCAAAGAGGATGAGATGCCACCTTTTGTCAAGCCATATCTTGAGCTTGCGCAAAAGATGGGCTTCTTGGCTGCACAAGTGAACAAAGGTGCATATAAAACTATTAAAGTAATAGCTGAAGGTGAAATTGGAGATTATCTTAAATCTCTTATCACTTTTACAGTTGTTGGTGTGCTCAAAGAGTCGTTGGGAGAATCGATCAACTATGTCAATGCCGAATTTGTTGCAAAAGAGCGCGGTATTGAGATCTTGAGCAAAAAGAGCCCAGAATCAAGTGGATATAAAAATAAAGTAACAGTCAAACTCACAACAGATAGAGATATTATTGAAATTAGTGGGACTATTTTTGAAGAGAGTGTGCAAAGAATAGTCGATATTAATAATTTTGCTTTGGATGTTGAGCCAAAAGGTAAGATGATACTTTTCAAAAACACTGATGTTCCAGGGGTCATTGGTGAAGTTGGTATGATCTTAGCTAAACACAATATCAATATTGCAGATTTTCGTCTTGGACGCGATGATCATGGTCACGCTTTAGCGGTGATTATTGTTGATGATGATGTGAACAAGGATGTACTCAAAGAGCTTGCAGATCTCAAAGCTTGCCTCTCTGTATCTTACGCTATTCTCTAAGCAGGTTTTTTTAACCTGCTTATATTCTTAATTAGCCACTAAGTTATAAATTAATATAATCAACTCTATAAATTTTTCAGAACCTTGGAGGCTCCATGAAGAGACTTTTGCTCCTTACTTTTTTTGCAGTATACAGTTTGGCAGCTATCGACAAACTTTCACTCGATCAAGCACTTGATCTTCTTAAAAAGAACAATTCTCAAATCAAAATAGCCAAACTTCAGGAACGAATGGCGCATTTTGATACAAAATTAGCCAAGAGTTACAACTACGGATCTTTAAATCTTATCTTTAATGCATTGCGCAGTAATGATGCTGGTAATGTCTTTGGTTTTAAACTCCAATCACGTGAAGCATCTTTCGCTGATTTTGGATTTGATGAATTTTTGGCTCCAATGGGGCAGGTGCTAGAGGCAATGAATGCACATCCAGGACAGCTTCCGCAAGGGTTTACACAAAATATGGGCTCGATTTTACAAATCCAGCCAAAAAAACTCAACTACCCAAAAGCGAGAAACCACTACCAGACAAAACTTCAATACCAAGTGCCACTCTTTACAGGTTTTAAGCTCTCAATGTATGGCAAAATTAGTAAAAATATGGAGCGTCTCAAACATCTTGAAGCTCAAAAGGTCTATAACGAAATGGTTTATCAGACCAAAAAGACCTTCTACGATATTACACTCGTAGAAAACTACATCAAAAATCTTCAGATTCTCAAACATCATATGGACGAACTTGAAAATATCATCAAAAACTTCAAAGCTGAGGGGTATGCCAAAGATACAGATGTACTTGAGGTGGAAGCAAAACGCGCAGAAGTGCTCAGTATGCTCAATCAAGCAAAGCTCAATCGTGATTTAGCATATCAATACCTCAGTTTCTTGCTCAATGAAAATATCGCTTCTATCAAACATACCAAAGAGAGAGCTCCAATGCCAAAAATCGATATGCAAAAGGCTGTCTTTAATACTATCGATTTTAAGCGGGCACAAATTGGGCAAAAGATAACTAAGCAAAATGTCAAACTCAATCGTAGTGGATTCTATCCAGTAATTGGTGCTTTTGTGGAGTACGGAAGTGCTGATAACAAACCATTCAATGAGTTTTTTGATAAAGATGCATACACTTTTGGTGCCCAACTCAAATGGAATCTCTTTAGTGGTGGGAAAGATAAGGCAAGTTTGCAAAAAGCAAAAATCCAGTATATGCAAACAGTCGAAAAAGTCAATATGGCAAAGAGAGGAATTGCTTTAAAAATCAAGCAGCTTCTTACACAAATTAAAAGTAAAGATTATGATATAAAAGCACAGTCGAAGCAGTTTGAGCTTGCTAAAAAGATCTATGTAATGTATCAAGCAAAATATAAAGAGGGACTTGTGAAAATTAGCGATGTACTCATCAAACATTCTGAGGAGATTCAAGCACTATTGAAGCTCTTGCAGACTAAAACACAAAGAAACGAAAAGGTATTCGAGCTTGAGAGCTTGATGGATAAAGGAGAGTAGATGAAGAGATTGGTAATATTTGTATTGCTAGCAATTTCGAGTTTTGCTGCGGGATTTAGCCTCTCAGGAACAGTATATAGCGATGATACAAAGATGCTTGGTACTCGCTATATGGGATTTGTCAAAAAGGTTTTAGCCCATGAGGGAGACTGGGTAAAAAAGGGGCAGGTACTCTATATTATTGATTCAAAAGAGATAGACCTTGCCAAATCGCAAGTAGAGCTTATGATTTCTCAAGCAAGACTTGCAGTAGCAATGAATTACAATATGTACATCTTTGCCAAAACGAACTATGAACGCCATCAAAGACTCTTCAAAAAAGGGATGGTATCAAAGTTTGAGCTTGAAAAGATGCAATTGATGTACAATAACTCAAAAAATATGTATGAGATAGCTAAAAAGCAGCTACGCCAAGCAAAAACGAAACTTGCTGAAGTTTTGCATCAGTATGAATATCTTAAAATCAAAGCTCCGAATGATGGAGTGATTATTCAAAATAACGTCAAAGTAGGACAGCTTACAATTCCTGGCTTTCCTGGTATGGTGATTACATCTTTAGATGATCTTAAAGTTGTAGCAGAGATTGCTGAAGATAATCTCAAAAACATTAAATTAGGGCAAAAAGTGACTATCTATATCCCATCAGTAGGGTATGAGGGCGAAGGAAAATTGGTAGCAATTATCCCAGCTGCAAATCCTATGACACACAAATTCAAAGTAAAAGTTGCTTTCAAAAAAGATAAAAATGTACGTATCATTCCTGGAATGTATGCGAAGCTTACATTCAAATAAGGAAGGGCAATGAGTAAAGAGCAAGAGATTCGATGTAATTATAAGCCTAAAGATATTGCAGGAAAACTCGCCCTTATTTTTTTGCATAACCCTTTGACAGCCCTTTTGGCTATCTTCATTTTGGCTGTGGGATATCTCTCACTTGAGATCATGCCACGTGAAGAGGATCCACAAATTGCAATTAGTGGGGGAACAGTGATCGTTCCTATGCCAGGAGCAACTCCAAAAGAGATAGAAAATGTCATTGTTAAACCTCTTGAAGAAAAGATCAGGGAGATTAGTGGGGTTGAGTATATATATGGTATTGCAAAGCATAATGTAGGAGTTGTGAATGTCCAATATTACATCGGACAAAATAGGGAGATCTCCAACCTCAAGCTCTATGACAAAGTGATGCAAAATATGAATCTTCTTCCCAAAAATGCTATGCAACCACTAGTTAAACCTTTTGATATCGATATAGATATTCCGATCCTTACATACGCTTTTTACAAAAAAGATGATACGATAAGTGATGCGAAGTTTTTCAAGATCATAAAAGATATTCAATATCGCGTCAATCGTATCAAAAATGTCTCAAAAACTCAGCTCAAAGGCGCACATAAACGTCAGTTCAATATTTTTGTTGACCTAGAAAAACTGAGCGGTTACCATCTTTCACTAGGTCAGATTATGCAAGCGATCGGTTCAGTGGCAAAAGAGGTGCCAGAAGTTAAAAACAGAACAAAAGATAAAAAGATTGTCATCTTTGGTGTTCCAAATGCTATAGAGAGTGTAGAAGATGTGAAAAATATCATGGTAGCCAACTATATGGGCTCACCTATCTATGTCAAAGATATTGCAAAAGTTGAAGATGGTATCGATGTGCAAAATTTTCATAAAGCTTTGGTGTGGACAAAGGATCTTCATACAAAGCCTCAATATACTTTAGAAGTCTCAAAACTCAAGGGCACCAATGCTGTGTTTGTTGCTCATGACGTGCAGGCTCTTATAAATGAGCTTAAGCCGTATTTGCAAAAGCACCACATCGGTTTCGTGCTCACACGCGATTATGGAAAGAGGGCAAATGATGCAGTCAATGAGCTTGTTGATCACTTGCTCATCACTATCGCTATCATTGCAGTGATGCTTGTCTTTTTCCTTGGATGGAAAGAGGCGCTTATCGTAACATTTACTGTGCCAGCAATTTTGTCTGTTACCCTCTTTATAGCATATTTGAGCGGACAGACAATCAACCGTATTACTCTTTTTGCATTTTTGCTCTCATTGGGTCTCTTGGTGGATGCTGCAATTATTGTTATTGAAAATATCCATAGACATCTCCATGAGCACGATGCAGTCTATAAAGATATGGATACGATTTTGGTCGAAGCAACAGATGAGATAGGTGCACCGACTAACGTAGCAACTGTGGCAATCATCATGACAATGATACCTATGCTCTTTGTTGGTGGTATGATGGGTGAATTTATGAAGCCGATCCCTCTTAATGTCCCAGTAGCCCTTCTTGCTTCACTCGTGATCGCTTATATTTTCACACCATATCTAGCCAAAAAAATGCTCAAAAAACCGCATATGCATCATCACCATCACCATTTCCAAAAAGATGAGAAAATCCCCCCAGAATGTGATAGAGAGGGAGGTAAACAGTGAAAAAGTTTGAGAAGTGGATATATGCGATACTAGAAAATAGATCCAAGAAAATTTTGGTAATTGTTCTAGTTCTTGCCTCCTTGGCAGCAAGTATTATGATGATCCCTACTAAAATTGTTTGGGTGAAAATGCTGCCAGGAAAGAGTGCTAATACCTTCAGTGTTTATATAGATCTTCCTACAGGAAGCTCTATTGAGCAGACAAAAATGGTCAATGAGTGTGTTGTAGATGTTCTCAAAAAGGAAAAAGAGGTCACTGATATAGAGAGCTATCTTGGTATGGGTGCACCACTTGACTATGCAGGATTAGTGAAGGGGAGTGCATTTAAAAATAGTGAAAATGTTGCTGAGATTGTAGTGAACCTCACTGATAAGCATGAAAGAGATGAGCGCAGTTACAATATGGTGCACCGACTACGCCCGGTTGTACAAAAGAAGTGTGAACCACTCGTGAAAAACACTTCTATCAAATTCATCGAGCAGCCTGCTGGACCTCCTACACTCGCTTCAATAGTTGCAGAGATATATACACCGAATGAGAAGACAAGACGTGCATTTGCGCAAAAAGTAGCAGAGATTTTCAAAAAGACTCCAGGTCTTGTAGATGTGGATATCATGGAGGATGATATCTACAAAAAATACCATCTCAAGCCAAACATTGATAAAATCCAAAAGAGTGGACTTGCTGTAGAGCAGGTGCAAAAGATCTTGTATCTAGCTTTTGAGGGTATGGCAGTAGGTGTGAAAAACAGTGAAAACTATCCATCCCAGATCGATCTCTTTTTGCGCCTCAGTGATGAATCAAGAAGGTTTGATGATAAGACTTTAGAAGCAGTCAAGAATAAACTCGCTTCATTTGAACTCATGAATCAAAAAGGGATGATGGTGCCTCTCATTGAAGTGGTCGATATTGAAGAGGCGACAAACGAGCCAACTATCATGCATAAAAATCTCAAGCGCTATACAAATGTCATAGCAGAAACTGACCTCGTCTCACAAGTCTATCCACTCCTTGATGCGCGTGAAAAGATGATGGAGGAGTTTAAAAAAGATTATGAGATTCAGAAGACAGACTATCTTTTCAATTTGCGCTTTATTGACAAGAAGACTGGAGAGAAGATAGATCTGAAATGGGATGGAGAGATGAAGGTAACGCTTGATACCTTCAGAGATCTTGGTTTGGCATTCATTGCGGCTTTGATCCTTATCTATCTTCTCATTGTTGTCTATTACAAGAGCTATACCCTCTCAAACATTGTTATGGCAGGAAGTTTCCTCTCAATTATCGGTGTGATTGTGGGACACTGGGTAGCAGATCTTGTGACAGCAGATACATTTTTCCTCACAGCCACATCGCTCATTGGTTTTATCGCTTTGATGGGTATCAGTTCGAGAAACTCTATCCTCCTCATTGATTTTGCCAAAGCTTTAATGGTAGAAAAACATATACCAAAGAGACGTGCAATCGCTATAGCAACAGCAACCAGGGCGCGTCCTATTATGTTGACAGCTATAGCAATTATTCTTGGCTCAGCACTCCTTGCAAGTGATCCGATATTTGGAGGACTTGGTGTTGCACTTATTGGTGGTACTGTCGCGGCTGTAATTGTTTCACTCATATTTATTCCAGTGCTTATGGATAATGCTAAAGCTATGGACTTTACAGATGAAAAGACAAGAAGCGAAGAGGAGTTTAAGTAGTGGAGTTTGGTAAAATCCTTGTATTTATGGGGATTGCTCTTATTGTCATTGGTCTTTTTATCTCATACGTCGGGCGTTTGCCTGGCGATATCTATATTAAAAAAGAGAACTTCACATTCTACTTTCCTATCACTACCTCTATCGTTTTGAGCATTCTCTTTTCACTTCTTTTATACATCTTTTCAAGATTTTTTCGATAAAATTGCAAAAACTTTCTAGGAGCTACAATGTCTTATAGCATGAATGACCTCAAAAAGGGGCTACGTATTGAACTTGGCGGAGTACCGTATAGAATTGTGGAGTATCAGCATGTCAAACCTGGTAAAGGTGCAGCATATGTACGTACAAAAATCAAATCTCTTATCGATGGAAGAGTGCTTGAGAAGACCTTCCATGCGGGAGATAAGGCTGAAAAGCCCGATCTTGAAGAAAAAGAGATGCAGTATCTCTATGATGATGGCGAAAACATGCACTTCATGGATACTACAACTTATGATCAGATAACTCTTACCCATGATCAAGTGGGTGATGATAATATCAAATATCTCAAAGATGGTATGAATGTCAAAATTCTCTTTCACAATGGCAAAGCGATTTCAGTAGAGATTCCTCCAGTTGTGGAGCTTGAAGTGACCGAAACAGCACCGGCATTCAAAGGTGATACTGCTACAGGTGGACGCAAACCTGCAACGCTAGAAACTGGTGCAGTCGTACAAGTACCTTTTCATATTCTTACAGGTGATGTTATCAAGGTTGATACAGTTGAAGGGAAATACCTCGAAAAAGTAAAATAACCCAATCCTCCTGGGTTATTTTTCCCCATTTTCTACTCCCATTTTAGATCTTCATTTGAAATCTTTTTGTAGCCAATCAGTAGCTTAAATGTAACCCAAAATTGTCATATTATTTGCGTAGTAAATATGAAGGAGATGTGACAGAGAAATTGGTCGTGCAAATTTCTGAGTATTTAAGCTGCAAATCTGGAATTTTCATTGAAGAGGCAAATGCAATAATCTATGTTTAGTGGATTGTTTGTTCATGAAGTTTTCGCTCTCACCAAAAGAGGCATATACTATTTTTTATAATGAGAGGGAACATATTGAAGAGATGATTCAGTGTGGATTTAATACAAAGAAGCTATGCAGAGCAATAATGAGAGATCTTTTGGAATTGAGGGTGTAGTTTAATCAATAAGTCATTTGAGAATCTAGTATATTTTTGTGTATTGCAATAAAGTATCGAAACTTTTTTCTATTGTCATTGAATGCCTCTTTTTTAGGGCATTGAGAGCCGCTTTTTGGCATATTGAACATTTTTATATATCTTTATCAAAACGCCTCTTCATCATCATGAGGAACAATAGCGCCACAAGAAATATCCACGAAGCAAAGATTCGAAAAATTGAAGATATAGGATACCTCAATTTGGTAACTGGGTTTAGTCGTGCACAATCCTTATAAAGGCACTTGATGGAGAGTGGAAGATAGAAGAGCAGGACGACCATCTTTGCAAATCTAAAATATAAATAATTTCTTCTTTTCTATTTTTATTATTAAATTTTTTATATAATATAAAAAAGTAGCAAGGAGTAAGTATGCAAAGGATACTTTTATCTTTCTTGATTGGGTTTTTGGCAGTTGTACCCCTTCAAGCAAAAGAACCTGGCAAAGACCATCCACTTATTTCACGTTTCCCAGGCTCTAAGATGACATACTATGAGCAAAAAGAATTCGATCAGCTACAAGTGCTTCACTGTCCTACTTCAAAACTCCTGCACGATATAAAAAAGTGTCAGATAGAGCCAATTGTGGGGAAAGTGACACGTATAAAATATCGTACTCCAAAAAAGAGAAGTGCATTTGAAATATATATGAACTATCTTGAGGCACTCCAGAATGGAGGCTATACAATCACTGCAAACTTGCAAACAAAGGGTGTGCGCTCTTTTGTTAAAGATAAGGCTAGATTTGATAGTGGATATCCAGATCTCATGGATCTTTCTGAGAGAGAAAGTGATCATTTCTATATTGGAGCAGTCAACAATGATAAGACAGCACATATCATGGTATATGTGGGTGAAGGCTATGAGGGCAGACAAGGTGGCGTAGCTATTGGAGTTGTAGAAAAAAGAGCTATGCAGCGTGGACTTGTCACTGCAAAAGCAATAGCCAATAAACTCCAAGCGCAAGGACATATTCCAATTTATGGCATATATTTTGATTTTGACAAAGCCATTATCAAGCCAGAATCAGAGCCAACTCTCAAAGAGATAGCAAAATTCTTACAAGAAAATCCAAAAACAAAGGTTTATATTGTTGGTCATACAGACAATCAAGGAAAATTTGCTTATAATATGAAGTTGTCTCAAAAAAGAGCTGATGCTGTACGAGATAGATTGATTAGCCGATATCACATAGACCCAACAAGAATACGATCTTATGGTGTTGGGCCTTTATGTCCTGTTGCTACGAATCAGACAGAAATAGGACGAGCTAAAAATAGAAGGGTAGAATTAGTCAAGCAATAAAATGACCAAAAATTAAAAAAGGAGGTAACTATGGCAAATGTTCTCGTTCCATTGGCCGATGGTTTTGAAGAGATAGAAGCGATGGCGATCATCGATGTATTGAGTCGCGCTGGCAATAAAGTAGTAGTGGCTGGACTCTTTGATAATGAGGTGGAAGGAGCAAATACTGGTCTAAAAATCTTAGTCCATGACCTGCTCAAAGATGTAGATCCTGAAGATTTTGATCTCATGGTATTACCAGGAGGACTTCCTGGTGCTGAGCATTTAGCAAAGAGTGAGCTAGTGCAAGAGTATATTAAGAGAATGAATGAGAAAGGGAAGCTTGTTGGAGCAATCTGTGCAGCTCCATGGGCTTTGAAAGAGGCTGGTGTCTTAGAAGGTAAAAAACATACCAACTATCCTGGGTTTGAAGAAAAAACTGGTAAAAAAGGTTATGTTCCAGATCAAAAAGTAGTTATAGATGGGAATGTGGTAACATCACGGGGACCTGGGACTGCGATCTGCTTTGCACTAGAGCTTGTAAAAATTCTCAACGGTGAAGCGATGTACAAGCAGCTCAAAGAGGGACTCTTAGCAGATTACTGCTAAACTTATCCTGCAAAAACTTTGTGTTTTTGCAGGAGTTGCTCATAAATTGGCATAAACTCTTCTAAAATTTCTCTATTTTGATGTTTCATTGCTCCTTGAAGGAGAATTTGACACTTTTTCAAAGCAATTTCTACAACTTTTGGATCAATACAAAATGGTAGCATAGCTTTAATGCGCCATCTATCCATAGCATAGTATTTGCGAGAGAGTTGATCGCTATGACCTCCATATTTAATAACTGTAGCAATAGGAGTATATCCTACTGGGTATCTTTTTGTTATACGTAACCATAGTTCATAATCTTCACATACAGCAAAATCTTCTCGAAAAAATCCAATTTCATTGAAAAGTTCTCGCTTTATTGCCACTGCCGAAGGTGATATAAGGCAAAGATGGAGAGAATCATAAAAAATTCTCCCACCCTTTTTGAGATGGATCTTTTTTTTGTTGAGAAATTTGCCATTACGTATCCATATCTCATCGGTTTGATGAATTTTATAATCTGGATAATTTGTGAAAAATTGTGCATGGTGGGCTAAATGATTTTTTTTCCACTCATCATCACTATCCAAAAGTGCAATGAATTTACCTTGTGCTGCTTGGATACCTCTATTTCTTGCTACGCTTACTCCAAGATTTGGTTGGTGAATGATTGTGGCTGGATATTTTTTGATCACGTTTGGAGTATTATCAGTAGACCCATCATCTACGATAATAAGTTCATAGTCTTTGAAACTTTGCTGCAATACAGACTCTACTGCTCTTGCGATATATCTTTCTCTATTGTATACAGGTATGATAACACTAAAGAGAGGCGAGGTATCTTGCCACTGCATCTTCATCATTGCTCCATGGCAAAACTTCATCTGCTTTTTGTTTAACTTCAGGCAAAGCATTTGCTACAGCAAGAGCTTTTCCAGCCCATGCAAACATACCTATATCGTTGTGGCTATCACCAAAGACTGTTACATCTTTTGCTTCTACATCTGCAATATTTTCTAATTCCTTTAAGGCATGCGCTTTATCTCCTAAAGGGTGCAAAAATGTTAAAAAGTAGCAATTTTGATAGGGGTCCTTTGCAAGTTTTGATTCTATATTATAAAGGCTTTTTACTCTTTGTTCAATATTTTGTAAAAGCGCTTTATCTCCCAAATAGACTACTTTGAGGTTTTGTGGCAGTGCGCGAAGCTTTTGAATATTGAGTACCCGGTTATCATTTTGATAGTTTTGTAATAGCTCTTTTTGATGGATATTGAGTTTTTTAGGATAGAGAAACCTTTCTTGCATATTTTCATCGATACCAACAATCAAAGGTCGCTCGTTAAACTCTTTTTCTATGAGATCTATAAAATCATCTACTATGGTTTTTGGCAATGCATTTACAATAAGTGGTGTTCCATCGGGAGCACAAATCATAGCTCCATCAAGCAAAATCATAGGATAGTGGAGTTTGATACCATGCAAAAGTTTTGTAACTCCCGTATAGCTTCTCGCAGTAGCAACTGTAATGGGTTTATCAAAACTATTCCATGTATCGATGCTAAACTGAGAAAGAGTTAAATCACTGCGTAAAAAAGTCTTGTCTAAATCGGTGACGAAAAACTCCAAGAATTCCCTTTTTTTGTTACAATTTTAGCAAAAAAGGATCTCTTTGCATCAGCAGCTTTTTGAAGAGAGAATAAAAAAGATTAATCCTGATATATTGCAGGCTTTGCAATCAAAAGATAGTTTTAGCTTTCGTATTAATCATCATAGAGCCACTACTGATGAGGCGATACAATTGCTGCAAGAAGAGGGCTATGAGCCAGAAATAATTGCATGGGCCCAAGATGTATTTGTTTTGCCAATGAGTGAGCGCAAAAAGATCACAAAAAGCAGAGCCTATACACAAAATATGATATATATTCAAAATCTCTCATCTATTTTTGCTGCATATTCACTCGATATTGAGCCAGAAGACTGGGTTCTTGATCTTGCAGCTGCTCCTGGAGGTAAAAGCCTCATTTTTAGCGAAAGAGCTAAGAAGGTGAGTGCAGTAGAGCCTGATAAGGGTCGATTTTTTCGTATGAAGCGAAACTTCAAAGAGCATATGGCAAAAAATATTCAAACATACAATAAAGATGGACGATTTATCTACAAAAGCTGTCCGGCATGGTTTGATAAAGTATTTTTGGATGCTCCTTGCAGTAGTGAGGCGCATATTGACGGGGAAGTCACATGGTGGAATATGCGGCGTGTGAGGAAGTTTGCAAAACTGCAAAAAGAGCTTATTATCAGCGCTTTTGAGAGTCTCAAACCTAGTGGGCAGATGATATATGCCACCTGCACATTTGCACCTGAAGAGAATGAAGCGGTAGTAAATTTTTTATTGAGTAGATATCCTGAGGCTAGAGTTGTACCTGTAGAAGCACCTTTTCCAAACAAAATGGCAGGAATACCTGAGTGGGAGGGAGAGAAGTTTCATCCAGATGTTGCAAAGACTCTGCGTATTTTGCCTCAAGATGCTTATAGCGGCTTTTATTTGGCTAAGATTGTAAAGTCTTAGCTAAAATCTCCTCTATTATTTCATTTGTACTTTTATTTTGAACATTTACTATGATATCAGCGACTTTTTCATACTCTTTGCTACGTGATTCATAGAGTTTTTTTGCATCTTCATAAGATTTAAAAAGAGGCCTCTTTTTGATTTTCTTTTTAGCATTTTTACTCTTTGTAATACGTTGATATATCCAATCAAAATCTGCCTGAAGATACACAACTGTGCCAATATCTTTAATGTTTTTTACTTTGTAAAATCCTCCACCGGTAGAAATAATAGAGTTTTTAACGCTTGTCGCCAGCCAGTCTGCTGTTTTTTGTTCAAGTGAGCGGAAATAGCTTTCACCCTTTTTTTTGAATATTTTTTTGATTTTCATATTGGTAAGGCTCTCAATCAAATCATCTGTATCAATTGCATAAATATCTGTTTTTGCTGCCATAGCGCGAGCAAGAGTACCTTTGCCAACTCCCATAAAACCTATAAGTAGAATGTTATCCATAGCACCTCTTTAAGCAAGACTCCTATATAATATCACTAAAATTGTAGCAAAATTGGAGTATATATGAAGCCAAACTTTACGCATCTACACCTCCATACTGAATACTCGCTACTTGATGGTGCAAATAAAATAAAAGCTTTGGCCAAAAAAGCAAAAGAGCTTGGTATGAGTGCTGTGGCCATGACAGACCATGGGAATATGTTTGGAGCAATTGATTTTTATAAGACTATGAAATCTGAAGGCCTCAAGCCAATTATAGGTATGGAAGCGTATCTACACAATTCTGATAATTTGGATGACAAATCTACTAGGCAACGCTTTCACCTTTGTCTATTTGCGAAAAATGAGACAGGGTATAAAAACTTGATGTTTTTAAGCTCTATGAGCTATATCAAAGGTTTTTACTACTATCCAAGAATCAATAAAAAGCTTCTTGCCGAACACTCTGAAGGGCTTATATGTACAAGCGCATGCTTGCAAGGGGAGGTGAACTGGCATCTCAATACCAATGAGAGAAATACAAAATTTGGTGCAAAAGGGTATGAAGAGGCAAAAAAGGTAGCTTTATGGTACAAAGAGATTTTTGGAGAGGATTTTTACCTTGAGCTTATGCGCCATGGAATTGGAGACCAGCAAGCAATTGATGAGCAGATAATAAAGCTGAGTCTAGAGACAGGCATCAAAATAGTAGCGACGAACGATACTCACTACCTAGAAAAAAAGGATGCGGAGCCACATGAAGCCTTCATGTGTATAGCGATGAACAAACTCTACGACGATCCAAAAAGACTCAGACACAGTGTGCATGAGTTCTATCTCAAATCTCCCGAGGAGATTGCAAAGCTCTATGCAGATATTCCTGAGGCTTTGGAGAATACGCAAGAGATAGTAGATAAGTGCAATTTAGAGCTCAATCTTGGAAATCCAACACCTCCAAATTTCAAATTTACAGTAGAGTATGCTAAAGAGTATGGCTTGCAAATACCTACACACGAGCGCTACAGCTTTGAAAATGATGAAGTCTTGTTTGAGTATATATGTAAAGAGGGACTAAAAAAAAGGCTCCAATATATTCCACAAGAAGAGCATCAAAAATATTGGGAACGACTACAACACGAAATTGATATCATCAAGAAGATGAAATTTCCAGGATATATGATAATTGTTTGGGATTTTGTGCGAGAAGCCAAAAAGAGAGGCATTCCTGTAGGACCAGGTCGGGGAAGCGCAGCAGGAAGCCTTGTAGCGTATGCTATGGAGATAACTGATATCGATCCTCTCAAGTACAATCTTCTTTTTGAGCGCTTTTTGAATCCAGAGCGTGTAAGTATGCCAGATATCGATATGGACTTTTGCCAGGAGCGGCGAGGTGAAATCATCGACTATGTGGTGCAAAAGTATGGAAGATACAACGTTGCGCAGGTTATTACATTTGGTACGCTTTTGGCAAAAGGAGTGATTAGAGATGTTGCCAGAGTTTTAGGTCTTAGTTACAACGATGGTGATCGTATGGCAAAGCTTATACCTGATAAGCTTGGTATAACTCTCAAAGAGGCTTATGAGCAAGAGCCAAAGATCAAAGAGCTTATCGAGAGCGATCCAAAATATGAAAGGGTATGGAGATTTGCACTGGCTCTTGAGGGACTTAAAAGAAATGCAGGTATGCATGCAGCTGGAGTTGTCATCAGTAATGAGGAGCTTTGGCACAAAACGCCACTCTATAAACCAAGCGGGGAAGAGACGATTGTCACGCAGTACTCACTCAATTTCTTAGAAGATGTTGATCTCATAAAGTTTGACTTCTTGGGTCTTAAAACACTCACTGTTATTGATAATGCACTCAAACTTATAGAAAAAAGATATGGTAAGAGGATCGACTGGAACAGGGTCGATATCAATGATAAAAAAGTATACGATCTTATCCAAAGTGGCCATACTCTTGGGCTCTTTCAGATCGAATCTGAAGGCATGCAGCGGCTCAATGCAAGACTCAAACCAACCACTTTTGAAGATATTATCGCGGTTCTTGCACTCTATCGTCCTGGTCCAATGGAATCGGGAATGCTTGATGATTTTATCGAGAGAAAGCATGGGCGTAAACGGGTCTATTACCCTTTTGAAGAGGTGAGTTTTGATGAGCTTAGAGAGACGTTAGAGCCAACATATGGGATGATCGTCTACCAAGAGCAAGTTATGCAGATAGTGCAGACAATTGGTGGTTTTAGTCTTGGTGAAGCAGATATCATCAGGCGTGCAATGGGGAAAAAGAAGCGTGATCTGATGGAAGAGTATAAGCGTGAATTTGTCAAAAGGGCGAGTGAGAGGGGATTTGACGCGAAGAAGAGTGAGACACTCTTTGAGCTTATCGAAAAATTTGCAGGATATGGATTTAACAAATCCCACTCTGCTGCCTATGCGATGATCACTTTCCAGACAGCCTATCTCAAAGCTCACTATCCGCAAGAGTTTATGGCAGCACTCCTTACAAGTGAGCAAGATAATACTGACAAAATTGTCAAATATGTAGATGAGGTCAAGCGCCTGGACATCAAACTTTTACCACCAGATGTGAAGAGATCGAGCCTTGAATTTAGCGCCACTACAATCGATGGAGAAGATGTTATTCTCTTTGGGCTTGGTGCGATTAAGGGAGTAGGTAAGAGTGCGGTGCTCTCTATTTTGGAAGCTAGACGTGAGGGAGAATTCAAAGATTTGGATGACTTTTTGCAACGCATTGATCCAAACAAAGTGAACAAAAAGGTGCTTGAATCTCTTATCAAATCTGGCGCAATGGATAGCTTTGGCTATAGTCGACGCACACTACTTCTGAGTATCGAGCGCATTGTTGAGACTTCCCACGATATCGCGAGAGCCAAAAAGATGGCAGAGAACTCCCTCTTCGGTGATACCCAAGAACTCATCGATATCAAGCTGGAGCTTGAAGATAAAGGCGAGTATGATATCAAGCAGATTTTGGAATTTGAAAAAGAGACTTTGGGATTTTATGTCTCTGGCCATCCTCTTGATCCATTTAGAAAAGAGCTTGAACAAATCTCTTATACCCTCTCAAGCGATCTTGATAATATTGCAGACTCATCAGAGGCTCTTTTTGTCGGAAAAGTAGAAGAGATCAAGACAAAAATCAGCAACAAGGGGAACAAATTTGGCATAGTCAATATAATGGATTTGCATGGCAATATTGAGATGATGCTCTTTAGTGATAAGCTTGAAGAGCTTGAGAGAATGGATCTGGAAAAACCTGTAGCATTTAAAGTCTATGTGACAAAAAATGATAGCTTTACACGCATTCGCTGCGACAAGATTATGAGTATTGAAGAGGCAAAAAATGAGCATGTTCATACCACTATTCAAGAACGGTATGAAGATCCATTAATCATCAAAATTCCGCTTGAGTTTGAGCAAAATCGCCTCGAAGAGCTCTACCATCTAGCTCTCAAACATCCTGGCCGTAAGCCTTTGCGTCTCCTCATAACTTCCAAACTCCAAGAGGTCGAAATAGAAGCCCAAGTTTATGTCAACAGTGAATTTGCAAAAGAGGCAGCAAGCCTTGGTGTCCAGGTAGCCTAAAACTCAAATGAGTAAGGGGTCTTTTGCCTCTTTTTGTATGGCTTTTGCTGGCTCCACTCTTTGAAATCTTCCAGATCAAAGAGCAAAATTTTTGGATCTTTGTTTTTGAGCAGTTCATTGGAGAAGCTGCTTTTTGAAAAGAGGGCGTAATAGGTGGGCTCTATATTGCTTACTACTGCTTTTTTTTGCAGTGATGTGAGGGTTTTTTTGCAGATTTTACTGTTTTTCCACTTGCACTCACCAACAATAATCTCTCCGTCTGGGAGCTCAAGTAAAATATCAAGCTCAATTTTCCTATCCCAGTAACTTCCACTACTAATTGCTTGGGGAAATTTCTCTTTGAGTAGTTCATTTGAAAGCTCCTCAAAGGTGAGACTCACAAAATTATCGAGATCTAGCAAGATAAATTCCAAAACTTTTGCTTCTTTACCATTTTCTAATAGTTCTATAGACGGATAGATATAGCGATACCAAAAGCGTAGGAAGGGTTTATGAAAGCGGATCTTGTTTTGTATTCGGTAGCGGCGCAGCTCTTTTTTGCGTTTTTGTTTTGGATGGGTTTTAGGAGGAAGCTTTTCTCTTGAGATCTCTTTGTAGATCAGTTTTTTATCTATGAGATTTTGTAAAACTGCTCTTCCTTTCGTATCATTTTCGTAGCTTTTTTTGATTGCACTCTCAATTTTTCTATCTCCAGTTGCAAATGTGCTAAGGAGCAGTGCTTCATTTTCGAGATGGTATTTTTGCTCGATATCTTTGTAGTTTTGTAGTATGTGAAGGATGTTTTGTTCGATAGAGAGATCTTTTTTTAGTAGCTCTGCAGCTCCTCCAAAGATTGCATAAAACTCTATCGCCTTTTGAATATCTTGTCGTAAGAAGAGGTTGTAAAAATCTATAAAAGCTTTCTTAATTCTTAAGCTCCTTCATCCTTTTGATATAATTATAATACATTAAAAGGGAAAAAATGAGAAGTCTTTTACTAACTATTTTTTTTGCAGTCTCTTTATTCGCAAGTCCAAACTCAATCTTGATTAAAAGTGCTTCTGCTCTAGATAGATTTATGGCGCTGCCAGAAGAGCAGATACCCCCAAAGCTTTTGGCAAAAGCTCAGGCAATTGCCATAATTCCTGGACTCATTCGTGGTGGGTTCATTGCAGGAGCTCGCTATGGCAAAGGGGTTTTGCTTGTGAGAAAAGGTAAAGCTGAGTGGAGTGATCCAATATTTATCAAGCTTTATGGTGCGAGCATAGGATGGCAAATAGGATTAGAGAGTATCGATGTAGTTTTGGTATTTACTGATAGAAGAAGTATCCAAAAGCTGCTCAATGGCAAGATTACCCTTGCTGCAGATGTATCCTTGGCAGTCGGGCTTGTGGGAAGGAACGCATCTGCTGGGACAGACTTTCGCGCTGAAGTTTATTCATATTCACGTAGCATGGGAGCATATATAGGCATTGCATTAGCAGGTGCTACGATAGAGGTAGATTATGATTATATTGTTGCCTTTTATAACTGTGATCCACAAAAAATCTATCTCATTATTGAGGGAAAATGTCATAAAAACAATGAGTTTTTACGCTATCTCAAACACAAACTCCAAGAGTACTCCGCATGGAAAGGGTAAAGAGAAAGAAGCCAAGGCGACCACGCTGCAAATATTGCAGAACAAACAGATATGTTGTGCCTATAGTGTATGGATTGCAGATTAATGATACTCATTTAAAAAAAGAGCAAGCAGGCGAGATCTATCTTGGTGGAATTGCGCGCAGTGTAGATGCTCCAAATTGGCACTGCAAAGAGTGCGGACATCAGTTTTTGAGGTAGATAATGTGTAGTGTGGCAACTATTGGAATAGTACTCTTTAATTTTGATGAAGAGGTAGGATATCTCATTGAAAAATTAGAAGAGATATTTCGTATACCAGTAAGTCTCAAAGGGCATGCAAAACTTCTTCAAAGTGCATATAACCCCACAAAAGATCAATATCAAGCTGACATTTTAGCTCAATATCTTTTGCAAATCCCTCGCGGCACCAAAGAGGTACTTTTGGGAATCACGCAGGCTGATCTTTTTGAACCAGGGATGAACTTTGTTTTTGGAGTAGCTCTTCCATCCTACAAAGTTGCAGTTGTGGGGACGAAAAGACTGCATAATAGTTTTTATGGCCTAGCAGAAGTTGAGGAGCTTTACAAAAGACGCGTCATTACTGAGGCGGTGCATGAGATTGGCCACACTTTAGGGCTTGAACACTGTCCAAATCCTCACTGTGTGATGCATTTTTCATTGACACTTGCAGATACAGACAAAAAGGGTTATTATTTTTGCAGTAGTTGCTGGCAAAAGGCAGCAAGAGAGCTTTGTATAAATTGATATAATACATAAACTTTAAAGGAAGAGAATGCAAGAGGCTATAAAGCGCGTAGAGAATGCAATTGAAGAGATTAAACGTGGGAAGATGGTTGTGATGATTGATGATGAAGATAGAGAAAACGAAGGCGATCTTGTCTATGCAGCAACCTTTAGTACTCCAGAGAAGGTAAACTTCTTAGCTAGTGAAGCAAGAGGACTCATATGCGTGGCATTGACGACTGATATAGCCCAAAGACTAGAGCTCACCCCAATGGTGCAAAAAAATGACTCAGCACATGAAACTGCTTTTACAGTGAGTGTCGATGCAAAAGCTGCTACGACAGGTATTTCAGCATATGAGAGAGATATGACGATACGTCTATTGGCTAGTCCAGTCAGCACACCTACAGATTTTGTCAAACCTGGGCATATATTTCCCCTTGTAGCCAAAGAGGGTGGGGTTTTGGTGCGCACAGGACACACCGAAGGATCCGTAGATCTGTGTAAACTCGCTGGGGTGCAGCCAGCAGCGGTGATATGCGAGATCATGAATGAAGATGGCACCATGGCAAGACGTGGAGATCTTGAAGAATTTTCCAAAAAGCATGATCTTAAAATAATCTATATCTCAGATATTGTTGCGTATAGGCTCCAAAATGAGATGCTCATCAAAGAGGTTGCCAGTGAGGAGATTGAGATATATGGTGTGAAGGTGCTAAAAAAAGATTTTCAAGACCATCTGGGCAATATCCATACTGCAGTCATATTCTATTCAGCCCAGGGAACTGCAAATGTGAAGTTTCACAATGTACTCAAAGACAAAGAGTTGCTTCTTAATAAAAGAGCGTATGAGACACTCATGAAAAGTATCGAGTATCTCAAGCAAAATAGTGGAGTACTCATCTTCCTTGATAGCCAAAGAGTAAGTGATCAGACCAAAGAGTACGGGATTGGTGCGCAGATACTCAAATCTTTGGGCGTAGAGAATATTAGACTTCTTACGACCCAAAAGGGCAAGGAGTTTGTAGGGCTTAGTGGCTTTGGTCTCGATATCGTTGAAGAGATAGAGATCAAATGAAAATACGCATCTACTACGAAGATGTAGATATTGGCGGGAGAGTCTACCACGCCAAGTATCTCCACTTTTGTGAGAGAGCAAGAAGCGAAATGTTTTTTGCGCAAAATCTCCAGCCAATTTTCAAAGAGTACCACTTTATTGTTAAAGAGTTGCAGGCACACTATATCAAGCCTGCGTTTTTTGGAGATCTTTTAGAAGTAAGGAGCAAAGTTGTAGAGCTTAAAAGAGCAAGCCTGTATATGCTGCAAGAAATCTATAAAGAGGATGAATTGATTTTTGCTATGCAGATAAAGCTTGTCTGCCTCAAAGGTGAAAAGCCTACTAAAATTCCTGACTACTTTCTTGAGGCTTTTGGAAATCAAAAAGATTGTATCTTGTAGCTTGTAAAATATGCGTATCATACTCTAGCTGTCCGTTGACAAGTGGTTCGTGAAAGAGCCTTTGGAGACCATGTTGAGCCAAAATCGCATCACTTCCACAGATTGTACTATATTCAATCCAGTTAAAATCGATATTTTCACCAATGAGCTGGGCAAAACCATCGACTTTTTGCGGCAGTGGACCTATAGCATTTGCAAAGAAAAATCCATTGCGAAGTTTTGGATGTAAAAGATCAAAAAACTTCTCATTGAGATTGATTTGTGTAGAGAATTTGCTATTTGATTCAATATTGTAGTAGTTCATCTGCGAGACAATCATTGCGGTTTTAACAAGAGGAGTATTAAAGAGTATACTAGCATTTTTGAGATACCCATTATCTTTTATATAGCGGGCTGCATTTTTGTCATCTTTTTTTAAAGCATACGTTTTTACTCTTTTGCCAGAACTATTTGCTACAAAATAGTTTGTAAGCTCTTGAGAAAGTGGAGAGTCTTGCAAGTAAAAGATTGCAACATTCTGATTCATAAAGGACTTTAGCGCTCTTAGTTGCTTAAAATAGTCAATCCCACCAAATTGCGCATAACTTTGTACTCCAAGAGAGTTTTTGTTGAGTGTTGGAATATAGATACTTTGCATTGATGGCATATTTGCCATATCATCTTTATCGTATATTGTAGCAATGATAATATTGAAACTATCTGGCTCGATATATTGGCTCAATGGTGCACCATTAGGAATGAGTTTTGTAGTAGATTCAAACTTCACATCTTGCGCAAGAAGGTAACTAAGAAGCGCTTTCATACTTTTTGTAGCAACCCTTTTGAGGTTTTCGTGAACTATAAGAGTGATTTTGACAGCTTTACCGACTTCTAGAGGTGTGAGATGAAGAAGCTGCGCGAGTCTATTATATTCAACATGAAAATCTTTTGCTTTTTGAGGATCGAGATGAGCTAGAAATGAGAAATACTGCTCATTTTGCAAAAATCTACGTAGACAGTAATCGTTACACTCATAGGTATCAAGGTTCATAAATTGCGTTTGTGGGAGTGGAAGAGGAGAGATATATCTTGCTGATGCGAAGAGAAAGAGCGTGCTAAGCAAGAGTACAATTAACTTTTTCATAGCAGTTCTTTAATTTTGAGAAGATCTTCATAGACCTCTCTCTTTTTTGACGGGTTGCGAAGTAGAAAGCTTGGATGAAAAGTTGGTATGAGAATGCGCCCTTGAAAATCTATCATCTCTCCTCGTACCTTTGTAATTGGAGTTTTGTCCCCTGTGAGGTATTGGTAACTTGTAGCACCAAGAGCAACAATAATGCGCGGATTAATGATCTCTATCTGTTTCCAAAGATAGGGAATGCATGTATGTGCTTCTTGTGGAGTGGGGACTCTATTGCCTGGCGGTCTACATTTTACAATATTAGCGATATAGACCTTACTGCGAGGTATTTCTAAAACATTTTCAATCATTTTAGTAAGAAGCTGTCCAGCTCTTCCTACAAAAGGGCGCCCGGTTTCATCTTCAGTAGCACCTGGACCTTCGCCAACAAACATGAGCTTTGCATGAGGATCTCCCTCGCCAAAGACAACGTTTTTACGGGTTTTACTCAGGTCACATAGATGACACTGGCTAACAATCTCACGCAGTTTTTCTAGATCATTAGGAAGCTGTGGGAGTGTAGAACTTTCTAAATTGAGCGGATTCATATATTCTGTTCCTAGCCATTGTAAAAGTTTGAGATGATATAAAATTTGTAATTTCTTGTGCATAAGAAATGGTACTAAAGGAGGAATTAAATTGAGGTTAAAGTGAGGCCAGAGGCCCCAAGAGATTATTCTGTTACTTCTACTTCTACAGGATCACTTTCCCAAAGACCATGTTTTGTACAGTAGCTCATAGCCGTAAGTTTCATGTTTTTCGTAGGAACAATGTAGAAATCCACTTCTGTTTGTGAGCATTGATTTCCAAGGCTACCAGGTGTAAATGTTGCTTGTCCAAGGAGTCTTTCACTATCCCAAAGTTGAACATAAGCGATGTAGTGATCGAAATCATCTGGGTGGCAGTATTCGTTACCAACTCTTACCTTTACAAGAAACTTTTCACCTTTTTTTGCTGTTGTTTCGCAGTGAATGAATGGTGAGTGTCTGTCAATATAGTCTTTTTTCGCCTCTTTGTCGATTTGAGAAATATCTACATATCTATTAATTTTTGGCATCTTTGCCTCCTTTTTTGGTTTTGGTACCTCTATTTTACATGAAAAAGATTAAATTAGGATAAAAATTATCCTATTTACTTACACACAAGAATTGGATAAAATTAAGTTATGTTAAAAAGAGCCATAAAAAGAGTAAAAAGAGCCTGGAGAAAATTTTCTATTGTGTTTATACGTGAAAGCAGAGAAACGAAGAGAATGCTAGAAGTCTACCTTCACCAACGAGAAAATAGAGAGTTAATGCAGTTTGCTCATAGGCAACTCATCGATATTATCAAAATACTCTTTTTGTTTCCTATTACATTGTTACCAGGTTCGGTAATTATCGTAACAGTTTTGGAGTTTATTGCAAAAGCTTTTGGAGCGACTATTTTTCCAAAGAAAACAAAATTTTAAGCTCCGGCTTACACCGGAACTTCTGTAACGTGATGCTTGAGTCCAAGCTCTTCTGGCGTACATCCAAGAGCAAGGCCGATAAGTTGAGGAAGGTGGAGCACAGGCATCGGATATGGGAGATCTCTACCAAGTGTCTTCATAGCTGCTTTTTGCTTCACATCAAGATTGAGGTGGCAAAGCGGACATGGAGTTACCATCACATCTGCATTGTTATCAAGAGCATCTGCTATAGCAGTCCCTGTGAGCATATTTGAAGTTTTTGGTGCTTGAAGATCCACATGGAATCCACAGCATTTGTTTTTGTGTTCATAATCGACACTATTTCCTTCAAGTGCTTCAATGAGTTCATCAAGAGATGTAGGGTTGTAGGGATTCTCTTTGCTGCGATTGAAATGGTGATGAAGCTCGCTTGGTCTGATATTGTGGCAGCCATAAAATGGAGCAATATTTAGTTCACTAAGTGGCTTTACTACTTTTTTGCGCAGATTATTAAGTCCATAATCTTCAATGAGAGCATAGAGGAAGTGGCGCACATTGCTTGTGCCTTGATAGACTAGTCCAACTTCCTCAAGTTTTTCATTGACTTTTGCTTTGAGTTCTGGATTTTCATCGAGGCGAAGTTTTGTCATAGATGTATTGAGTTGGCAAGTATTACAGATAGTTACCATATCTAGACCATGCTTTTCTGCATAGCAGATATTGCGAGCATTGAGCACGAGACTCAAAAAGTCATCAAAATCTTGCAAATGGCTTGCCCCACAGCAGCTTGCTTCATCTAGAAGGACAAGTTCAATATCGAGCTTCTTAGCCACTGCAAGTGTAGATTTGAGAAGCTCTGGAGTACTCTCTCTTGCTGTACAACCCGTATAGAGTGCATATCGTAGTTTACTCATGACCTATCCTTTAAAATTTTACAGTTGATGAGATTTTGACAAGTTTTTTGATCTCATCGAGATTTTTAGATTTTGGCATATTCCATGGCATGACAATTTTGCCTTTTTTAAACATCTCTAGAGCCTCTGGCACGTGCTTGAGTACGCCGATACCTTCACTATATGCCACCAAATGTCCCTCATCCAAGATTCCATGTTTTTCGATAGATTTTTTAAATCCAACAGCATGGCGTGTAGCCACATTGCTTTTTGCAACGCCCTCTTCAAAGATTTGATTATGGAGTTTTGTTATTTTTCCTATTGGATCAATATGTTTAGGACACGCTTGGGCACACTCATAGCATTTGACACAGTCCCAGACACCTTGTCCAAGGATATCTACAATCTCGAGGCGCTCTTTTTTGGCATAGTCTCTCACATCAGCTGTGAAGCGATACGCTTTTTCAAATGCTGCAGGCCCAAGATACTCTTCATTTACTTCTACAACTGGACAAGCATAGTAGCAGCATCCACACTGGATGCAATAGTCTGACTCTTCAAGCTTTTCTGCCTCTTCAGGCGGGATGATATTCTCCATAGTTGGGTGCTCATCGATCTTGGCTTCAAGCCATGGTTTGACAGTCTCATATTTTTTCCAAAAGTCTGCTTTGTCAACTACCATATCTTTAATGACACGTTTTTTACTGACAGGTTCAATTGTTAGCTCATTGCCAAAGAGCTCTATCATATCTACCATGCGCTCTTTACAGGCAAGTGTACTGCGACCATTGACTTTGACTGCACAGCTTCCACAAATTCCATGGCGGCAACTACGGCGGTATGTAAAGCTCCCATCATGTTCCCATTTGATGCGATTAAGGACATCAAGAACCACATCTCTAGGATCGATACTCATTTCGATTGTATCGTAGTGGGGAAGATAGTCAGTCTCTGCATTAAAACGAAAAACTTTTAGTGTTACTTTCATCATAGACCCCTCTTAATATTTTCTTTCTTGAGGCTCAAATTTGCCAAGAACCACTTCACCATACTCGAGGTTAATATTGCCCTCTCTATCCATGTATGCATATGTGTGTTTGAGGAAGTTTTTATCATCACGCTCTGGATAGTCTTCGCGGTAGTGCGCACCACGTGACTCTTTGCGTGCGATTGCTCCTTCGACGATAAATGTTGCATAATCGAGCATATGTCCAAGCTCAATCGCTTCTTGTAAGTCTGTATTGAAAGTTTTTGATTTGTCATCAATGCGGATATTTTTGAAGCGCTCTTTTAAGCCTTTGAGAATCTCTCTTTGCTTGAGGAGTGACTCTTCGGTTCTAAAGACACCACAGTTTTCAAACATCGTATCTTGCAGCTCTTGGCGAAGTTTTGATGTAGTTTCTGTGCCGTTGTTTGTCATGATAAATTTGATTTCATCGAGCATATTTTGTGCCTCTTCAGGATGTGCCTTTTCACAAGAGATACCTCTATCAAGATCATTTACGATGGTTTGGCCTACATGGCGTCCAAAGAAGAGTGCTTCAAGAAGTGAGTTTGCTCCAAGTCTGTTTGCGCCATGGACACTTACACAGGCACACTCTCCCGCAGCGTAGAGTCCTTCAGTAGTCTCAGTAGGGCTCTTTTTGACATGACCATCAATTGTTACAGGAATTCCTCCCATTGAGTAGTGTGCTGTAACAGTGATCATAATTGGCTCTTTTACCATATCTTGGCCAAGGAATGTGATAGCGAGGTCTCGAAGTTCTGGGAGTCGCTCCATAATCTTCTCTTCACCAAGATGCGTAAGATCAAGATAGACTGCCATACCATCCGGACCTACACCACGCCCCTCTCTAATCTCATTCATAATCGCTCTTGCTACTACATCGCGTGGAGCTAGTTCCATCTTTTCTGGAGCATACTTTTCCATAAATCTCTCGCCATTTTTGTTGTAGAGGCGTCCACCTTCCCCACGTGCAGCTTCACTGATCAAGATACCTGTGCCAGCCAGACCAGATGGGTGAAACTGTACAAACTCCATATCTTCAAGAGGCAATCCATGGCGTGCAAAGATGCTCAGACCATCGCCAGTGTTTGCATGTGCGTTGGAGTTGATTTTGAAAGCGCGTGCATATCCACCGGTAGCAAACATCACAGCTTTTGCATTAAAGATTGCTGGCTCTTGGTTGCGAAGATTAAATGCAACTACGCCATAGGCTTTGCCGTCCTTGTAGAGGATGTCTGCTACATACCACTCATCCCAAAACTCAACACCCTCTCTGTGTGCTTGCTCATAGATTGTTTGCAAGAGTGTTAGACCAGTTCTATCTTTTGCAAAACATGCTCTTGGTTTGCTCTGACCACCAAAAGGTCTTTGGGCGATGCGGCCATCTTTGCGTCTACTAAATGCCGCACCCATGTGCTCAATCCAGCGAATTGTCTCAGGAGCTTTAGAACACATGAGTTCCACTGCATCTTGGTCAGCTAGATAGTCACTTCCCTTAACAGTGTCAAACATGTGAAGTTCTACATCATCATCATCACTCAAAGCTGCGTTGACTCCTCCTTGTGCTGCACCAGAGTGGCTGCGCAGCGGATGGAGCTTTGTGAGGACGATCACATTTTTTCCGGCTTTTTTAAGCTCTCGCGCTGCAGCACATCCGGCCAGTCCGGATCCTACAATTACTACATCATATGTATAGATAGGCACTTGCATATAGTAAGTCCTTTGTTTTTAGTTTATAATTTACCCGATTATATCATCACAAAAAATAAAATTTCTTAAATTCGTTGGGGCAATTACTCTTAAGGGGTTATCTGTTACAATATTTACCAAATATTCAAGGGTGCAAAAAGTGAATAGAGAGTTTTATTATATAAGTTTATTTAATAATAAGTATATTGGTGATGATGGTGCTGTTATTGGTAAAGAGGTCTATAGTGCTGACGCTTTTTGTGAAGATATTCATTTTAAAAGAGAGTGGTTTGATCTGGCTACTATCTCAAAAAAAGCGATGCTTGTCAATATATCAGATGCAATAGCGATGAATGCACAACCGATGTATGCTCTTGTGAGTGTGCAAATTCCTCGCACCTTTCATAATAATCAACTACGTCAAATAGCACAGGGATTGCAAGAGGCTGCAGATGAGTATGAGTGCGAGATAATTGGTGGTGATACAGTAGCAGGAGAGAAGCTTGATTTCTCAATCACACTCATCTCACACACCAAAAGAGCTATACTTCGAAAACCAGTGCGGGAGGGGTATCTGCTAGCATTTACAGGAGAGCTTGGAAGTGTAGCCAAAGATTTGCGAAGGGCTCTAAGATTTAAAAAAGTGGCAAAAAACTCTAAGTTTGCTAGGCCCCGTTTGCGCCAGAAATTTATGCAAAAGGCCGCAAGACATATCAAGGCTGCTATGGATATTAGTGATGGTCTCTTTGATGATTTGGCTAAACTATCAGCGCACAATAAAAAAATAGGATATAGATTTTTGCGATCCATTTCACGGCAGCAGGGCTGTAGTGGTGAGGAGTATGAGCTTTTGTTTGCGTTTGATCCAAGAGAAAAAAGAGCGATAGAAGCGATAGCCAAAAAGACGCGCACTAAAATCACAATCTTTGCAAAAGCGCAAAGAAGAAGATATCGCAATATGTGCAAAACACACCATTTTTAAGGAATCAGATGGATAGACTCTACTTTTTAGATCATGCACCGATCAATTTCTACTTTCGCCAAACACCCCAAACCTTCGTCGTTGAAGAGGTTCCTCTCTATCCGTTTAGTGGTGAAGGGGAGCATCTTATTCTCAAAGTGCGCAAAAAAAATCTCACAACATGGCAGATGTTGCAGGCTTTTAGTGAGCAGTTAGGAGTAAAGCTCAAAGATATCGGCTATGCTGGTTTGAAAGACAAAAATGCTCTGACGTATCAGTATATCTCTATCAATAAAAAGTATGCAGATGCTCTGCGGCGATTTTCTCATCCACAGATTAAAATTGTGGATATTACAAGACATTCCAATAAGATTCGCTTAGGTCATCTCAAAGGCAATCGCTTTTTTATCCGTCTTAAAAAGGTGCTATCGGTGGATGCCAAAAAGATCGATGAAGTGCTCAAAATTTTGTCACAGCAGGGTATGCCTAACTACTTTGGATACCAGCGATTTGGTCTTGATGGGAAAAATTATGAACTTGGTAAGGCGATAGTCGAAGGCAAGAGGATACGGGAGAGAAAAAAGGCGAAGCTCTTTGTCAATGCTTACCAGAGCCATCTTTTTAATTTGTGGCTCAGTAAAAGAGTGGAGCTGAGTAAAATTCTGAGTAGTTTCCAAAAAAAAGAGCTTATCGATATACTAGACTTCCCAAGGGAGATCATAGAGGAGCTCAAAAATCAATCACATACTTTTAAGCTCTTTCCTGGAGATATCGCCAAACACTATCCATATGGGAAGATCTTTTTTGTTGATGATGTCAAAGCTGAATCGAAGCGATTTGCTGCAAAAGATATCTCTCCTACAGGACTCTTACCAGGTCTTAAGACTCCACGGGCGGAGGGCTTGGCAAGGGAAATCGAGAAAGATTTTGATGATGAGCGTATCAAGGAGTTTGGCGATAGGCGATATGCGTGGGTGTGGCCAGAGGATGTACAAGGCTGCTACAAAGAGAAGGATGCTTGGTATGAACTGCGCTTTTTCCTTCCGAAAGGAAGTTATGCTACAATCTTGCTAGAAGAGATAGCACATAGACCATTAAAGGATGAAAATGAGAGCTGAATTCAAAGAGGATTGTAAATATGCTGATGAAATTAGAGAAGATACTCGCGATGTGTTTTACAAATGGCTCAAGCGCTATGGTTGGGATATTCCAGAACTCGATGAAGATGTAGCTGCGAAGCTTATATTAACGGAGATGCGTAAAGAGCTTGATGCTTTGCAGGCAAAACATTGTGACGGTTACTGCGATACAGAACCGCCAAGCTGTCCTAACTAAAAAAGAGACTCCCGATTCGCACCATATTTGATCCACACTCAATTGCTAACTCAAAATCGTTGCTCATCCCCATGGAGCAGATCTGTGCTCCGTGTGGTTTGAGCGCTTCATAGATTTTATAAGTGGTCTCAAAACTTCTCTTGATCGTTTCTTTGTCTTCTGTATGGGCACCGATTGTCATGACGCCTAAGAGATTGATATGTTTTGTATTTTCAATGATTTTGAGGTATTCATCGTATGCGGCTTCAGGTATGACACCTGCTTTTGTCTCCTCTTTGGCACTGTTTACTTGCAAGAGGCAATCCATTCTCTTCTTCTTTGCTTCTAATCTCTTATCAAGCTCCAAAGCAAGCTCTAAAGTATCCAAAGACTGCATGAGCCATGGATCAAGATCGATGAGGTGGTTGATTTTATTTTTTTGGAGTCTTCCAATGAAATGCCACTCAAGTGGAAGATCGTTAAGAGCCTCGCTCTTTGCTTTGAGATCTTGTACACGGTTTTCACCAACTGCTCTTTGGCCAAGCTCATAGAGGGCTCTAATCTCCTGGGGCCCAACATATTTTGTTACAGCAACTATTTGGACGATATGGTGTTCACTTCGTTTTATCCTCGCATCTTCAACACGCTGAATAATTCTATCCATATTGTCACGAAGTCTATATTTATCCATGTGATGCTCCTAAAAGTCTATTGATATCATTATAAAGACCCAAGCCCATGAGACCCACCAAAAATACCCAGCCAGCGAGTGTGAGGCGATAGAGCACTTCTTGGCTTGGAGCTCGGTTGGTAATCCACTCATAGAGATTGAAGATGATATGACCACCATCAAGAGCTGGAATTGGAAGGAGATTGAGGATGCCGAGGTTGACTGATATAAGTGCACTGAGACTTAAAAGTGCCACGATCCCAACTTGGCTTGCTTTTGCTGTCACATCCATGATAGTGATAACTCCACCAATCTCTTTTGGCGAGACTACACCTTCGAGCAGCTTTTCTAATCCTACTACTATAAATTTTGTAGCTTCTACTGTCTTATCCCAAGCCATATTGATAGCTTGGAGAAGAGAGAGTTTGACCTTAATATATTCTTGTGCTGGAGCAATACCTATCATAGGTCTTTTGACCTCTTCACCAAAAATATTTTTCGTTTTTGTCATTTTTGGTTTGATCGTGAGATGCAAAGTCTCTTGTCTGCGCTTAACAGTGATATAAAGTGGGTGATTGGCATGAGCAATAATGCGGCTAAGATCCTCCCATGTTTTGATAGGATGGTTATCTATGGCAACAATCTCATCTCCAGGTTTGAGACCTGCTGCTTGGGCAGCGCTGTTTGGAAGGACTTTGCCAATTTTTGGTGCTAACGTGTTGTAACCTGCAAGAGCTACAATGAGATAGAGCAAAAATGCAAGGAGAAAGTTTGCAAAAGGGCCAGCAAGTAAGATGATGATTCTTTGCCAAGGTTTTTTGGCCGTATAGCTATCTGGGTCACTGCTTGTTTTGAGTGGATCGGTGTCATCTTGTCCCTTCATCTTCACATATCCGCCAAGTGGGAATGTACTGATTGCCCACTCTGTACCGCAACATCTTTTTTTAAGGAGTATCGGGCCAAATCCAACACTAAATCTTTCAACTGTTACGCCAAAAAAGCGCGCTGCAAGAAAGTGCCCCATCTCATGAAAAATTATCATAACTGAAAGTGCTAAAAGTGCAACTAAAAATCCCATATCAATCCTTCACACTCATATACTCTTTTATATATTCAAACCCGCTATAAAGAGTGATAATGACTGCTAACCATAGCAAGAGTGTACCTCCTGGCCAGTTCATTATCAAAAAACCTATAGCAATCATTTGCACAATTGTCTTGATTTTGCCAAGAAAACTTGCACTTATCTCTTTACCCATTCCAACAGCTGAGACGCGAAGACCTGTTATGAAAAACTCTCTTGTGAGAATCAGATAGATTGCCCATGGGTCTGCCCGTCCTAGCATCATGAGGCCCAAAAATCCAGCAAGCGTAAGCATTTTGTCTGCAAGTGGATCGAGTATTTTGCCAAGTTGTGTGACTTGATCAAATTCTCTTGCAATATACCCATCAAAAAAGTCTGTAATACTTGCGAGGACAAACAAAAAAGCCGCAAAATAGTCAAGCCATGTAGGATGGATATTGGGAAAAAGATCACGATTGACCAAAAACATATACATCAAAGGTGCAGCAAGTACTCGCGAGAGTGCAAGAGCATTGGGCAGATTGATACTCTTCATCAGCTAAAGCTTGTACCACCATCGACTACAAGTGTTTGTCCCGTTATCCAGCTTGCCTCATCACTACATAAAAACCAGCAAGCACCAGCTAAATCTTGTGGTGTACCCATGCGTCCCAAAGGACTGCGTGCAATAGTTTCAGCCTTGACCTCTTCATAGTTTGGGAAAGCTCTCAATGCATCTGTATCGATAGGACCGCCACTTACTGCATTAACACGTATGTTTTTAGGCCCAAGCTCATGTGCAGCATATTTGACCATTGTCTCTACAGCAGCTTTGGAACTACCATGTCCAGCATAATTTGGAGTGTATACCAAATTACCTGTAGAACTGAGTGAAATAATTGCACCTCCACCAACTTTTTCCATGCGTTTTGCTGCTTCTTGAGCACCAACGACAAATGCCAAAACTGTAGCGGTATAGATATTATTGAGTCCTTTTGGTTTAAGGCGCATAAAAGGTCCAAAGCCACCTACAACTGCACGTCCTGATATAATAGCATTAGAAATAAAATAGTCAACTCGCTCAAAGTCTTCATCAATCTGTTTAAAGAGTTCTTTATATTGTTCAGGTTCTAGTACATTGAGTTGATAGGCTTTGGCTTTGATGCCATGTTTTTGTGAGAGCTCTTGTGTGAGATTATCTGCAATTTCGCTGTTGCTGTTATATGTGAGAGCCACATCGACCCCTTCTTTTGCAAAGCGCTCAACTATCGCCCTTCCTATACCTCTTGTCCCGCCACTGATTACCAATGTCTTTTTCATGCTACAACCTCATATTTTTCTAAAGTCTTCTCAATGAGCTTCATATTCTCTTTGCTTGGTGGCACAAGCGGAAGGCGATATTCGAGAGAATCCAAAAGCCCTGCAAGATACATAGCAGCTTTGATTGGAATAGGGTTGCTCTCAATAAAGAGGGCTTTATTGATGTCAAAAAGCTCATCATTGATCATTTTTGCAGTATCAAACTGTCCAGCAAGGCCCGCATGCACAAGCATACTCATCTTATCTGGTAGAAGGTTTGCTGTAACAGAGATCACACCCATACCGCCATTTGCAATAATTGGATAGTTGATAGTATCATCTCCACTGATAACATAGAGCTCGGAACGCTTTGCAAGCAGCTCTACACATCGCTCAATTGATCCAGTTGCTTCCTTGATACCATAGATATTGTCTACTTCATCAAAGAGACGAAAGACAGTTTCTGGCTTGATATCGACTCCTGTGCGTCCAGGGACGTTGTAAAGAAGCACCGGAATATCAACAGCTGCAGCAAGTGCTTTGTAGTGTTGATAGAGTCCCTCTTGGGTAGGTTTGTTGTAATAGGGTGAGACGCTAAGAATTGCATCTGCTCCAGCCTTTTGTGCAAATTTGGCTAGATCAATTGCTTCATGGGTAGAGTTGCTCCCAGCACCGGCCATGACTTTGGTGGAAGTACCTTTGCATACCTCTACCGCAATTTCGATACAGCGTTTGTGCTCATCATGACTGAGAGTTGCACTCTCTCCAGTTGTGCCTACAGGAACTACCACATCGATTGTATTATCGATCTGACGCTGTATGAGGCGAGCATATTTTTCTTCATCTACTTTTCCGTTTTTAAATGGCGTAATGAGTGCCGTCATAGCACCTTTGAGTTTTTTCATCATTCACCCTTTCTCAAAATCACAGTTGTCGAGTTTTTCTGTACAAAATATTTTTTGGCGACTCTTTGGAGGTCTTTTATAGTTAGTTTATCGATATTCTCTTCATAGTGCAAGAGTGGGTTTATATCACCTTTTGCAAAATAGTCACCAAAAAGTGAAGCTACATTGCTGCTATTTTCAAGTCCGAAGATAAAATCAGCTTTTGTGTTGATTTTGATTTTATCAAGCTCACTTCTTTTAATTTTTCCCTCTTTGAGGTTTTCGATCTGCTTCCAGATCTCTTTTTCTACATCTTCAGCTTTTATACCAGGATTGCAGACTGCCAAAAAGAGGAAAATACCAGGATCTTTGTTATCCATATTGTATGCATATATCTGGTTGACCATCTTCTTCTTATCCACTAGCTCTTTATAGAGCCAGCTCGATTTTCCGCTACTTAGCAGCTCACTCACAGCACTCAGAGCCACCTGGTCAGGGTCTTGGAAATTGGGGATATGAAAAGCGATTGCTACCATCTCAACTTGTGTGTCTCTATTGATATTGACTCTCTTGGCTCCATCTTGCGGAGGCTCAACCTGGTGGACTTTAGGAATATCGCAGCAGTTTTTGATATGGGCAAAATGCTTTTGTGCTTCATTAAAAACTTTATCTTTGTCAATATCACCAGCTACGATGAGGATTGCATTTTTGGGCTGATAGTAGGTTTTGTGAAATTTACGGATATCATCGATTGTCCAGTGCAAAATATCTTGCATGAATCCTATCGGGGTCCAGTGATAGGGATGGTAGATGTAAGCGTTGTTAAAGAGTCTGAAGTAGAGGTATCCTGTAGGATTATTATCTGTTCGCCATCTACGCTCTTCAGCTACCACTTCGCGCTCAGTCTGAAACTCTTTGTCATCAAGCTTGAGGTTCTCCATAAGCTCAGCAAAAAGCCAGAGAGATTTATCGAGATTGCGACTTGCTGCTTTGATGAAGTAGTGCGTATAATCAAAGCCGGTTGAGGCGTTATCAACTCCACCAAAACTTTTGACAATCTCATCAAACTCTCCAGCTTTGAGGTTTTTGGTCGATTTGAAGTTGAGGTGCTCAAGCATATGGGCTATACCACTTTTGCCCATCACTTCATTGCGGCTTCCAACTTTGTAAAATATATCTACTGATATGACATCACTTCCTCGATTCATCGGTATTGCTACAACTTTGAGACCATTATCAAGGGTTTTTTCATAAAATTTTGGCAAACTGCTAGCCATTAATCCTCCAACTATGCATAGTAATAAAAGCAATTTTTTCATCGAATATCTGCTCCTACGGCTTGGCTGATATGCTCATAGCCATCTTTTTGGAGAGCCTCTATCAAGCCTTTGTTGATATCAGCTATGAGTTTTGGGCCTCCATAGATAAAGGCAGTGTAGATTTGCAAGAGATTTGCTCCTGCTTTGATGCGCCTATATGCCTCTTCAGCACTCTCTATTCCACCTACACTCACAAGCACTGTTTTACCAAAAAGCTCCTTTGCAATCTCTTTGAAAATTGCAAAACTTTTATCTTTAATTACTTTTCCACTTATACCACCAAAATCTTTGGCACCTTTGAGAAGTGAATAATCGATAGAGGTATTCGTGGCAATGATACCATCGGCTCCAGCCTCTACTGCAGTAGCTGTGAGGTTGACTGCTTGCTCGGGGCTCATATCTGGTGCAATTTTGAGCAAGATTGGAGTCGATGTGATATCTTTTGCCATGATAAAGAGATCTTTGATAAACTGCTCATTTTGCAAATCGCGCAGATTTGGAGTATTGGGACTAGAGATATTGACTACAAGATAATCAGCCAAATCTTTGAAATTCTCAATCAAAAATCTGTAATCCTCAAGAGCTTTTGCTTGTGGAGTTGTTTTGTTTTTGCCAATATTCACGCCAATTGGAAAATCGGCTGGATATATGCGTTCTAGCCGTTTTTTTATGATTTCTGCGCCATCATTATTGAACCCCATGGCATTTTGGAGTGCTTCGTAGCGAGGATAGCGAAAGAGGCGAGGGAGAGGATTGCCAGTTTGCGGTTTTGGGGTAACTGTTCCAACCTCTACATAGCCAAATCCAAGAGCGTGGAGCGTTTTGGTCATAGTTGCGTTTTTGTCAAATCCTGCTGCAATGCCAAGTGGATTGGCAAACTTTTTGCCAAAAATATCTTGCTCTAAAAGTGGTGAAGTGACAAGGTAGCGTTTTTGTAAAGCATTGAGCACCGGAGGCATGAAACTTGCAAGCTCAAATGCTGTTGCAGCTATATGATGTGCAGTCTCTGGCTCAAACTTAAAAAGTATATTTTTTATTGACTGGTAATCCATCATCTCCCTAGTTTTTGCGCATATTATATCTAATTTTTCTTGTAGAGATTTTCGTAGACCTCACAGCTACCTAGCAGCTTTTCGTGAGATCCTTCACAAACCTTCTCTCCCTCTTGCATGACGACAATTTTGTCTGCAAAAGTAATAGAGCGGATATTGTGTGAGATGAGAATGATGATACGATCCTTTTTGAGTTCTTTGATCGTATCAAGTATCGCTACTTCACTATGCTTGTCCAGCGCACTTGTTGCCTCATCAAAAATAATGATAGATGGATTTTTATACAGAGCCCTTGCAATTGCGATGCGTTGCCTTTGGCCACCACTGAGATTCATACCCGCTTCATCTATTTTTGTATGGATACCGTGGGGTAGCTTTTGGACAAATTCATAGGCGTGAGCCTGTTTGAGAGCCTCTATGACCCTCTCTTCATCGTACTCTTCCCCGCCAACATTTACAGCGATACTCTCTTGAAAGAGGTAGATACGTTGGGTTACGAGAGCTATCTTTTGGCGAAGGGAGTCTATATCGAATACTTTGAGATCTACTCCATCAATAGTAACTTTTCCTGAAGTAGGATCATAGAAGCGCACCAAAAGATTGACAATGGAGCTCTTGCCGCTTCCACTATCTCCCACAATCGCAGTAATTTGATCACGATAGCAGCAAAAAGAGACATTTTTTAAGGCAATGGTATCTTCATAGCGAAGTGTCACATCTTCTAAGCAGATTGTATTGATAGGACTTGAGAGCTTTTTTTCTCCACTTTTGATAGATGGGGCTAGATCGATAATAGCAAAGATTCGTTCTGCTGCTGCGATAGCGTCTTGGATCTGATTATAGAGTTTTGAGACATGTTTGATAGGAGTGTAGAGCATGAAAAGAGCTGTCATGAATGAAAAGAATGCTCCGGTAGTCATGTGTCCCAAAATTACCTCTCTCCCGCCTACATATATGACAAGTGCCACGATGACTGCTCCCAATACTTCCATCAACGGGCTTATTATCTCTTGTGTGCGTACCTGCTTGAGGGTGAGCTTGAAAAGGTCGTTATTGTAATTGGTAAAGCGTTTGAAGACGCTCTGCTCTTTTGATTCAGCTTTGATAAGCTCAATATTATTGAAAATTTCTGTTAGTTGGGTAGTTAGTAGTGCGATTTTTTCTTGGGAAGCATGAGAGATCTTCTTCATTCTTTTTGCAAGGCGCGAAAGGGGATAGACAGCTAGTGGCATAATGAGGAGGAAGTAAAGAGCCAGCTTTGGACTTTGATAGATGACGACAATCGTGAGAGCTATGATTGTAAGGCTCTCACGCAAGAGGCTTGGTAGCATGTTTGCGACTACATTTTTGATGCGGTTGATATCGTTGGTGAGCCTACTGATAAGTTCACCTGAAGGCTGTTTGATAAAGTATCCCATCTCCATAGCCAGGATACTTGCAAGCATCCTCTCACGCAGTGCTCTTATCACATCTTGACCGATATACTCAGTGTAGTAGACCTGGATGAACTTACCAAAGCCTTTGAGAAAGTAGAGAAAGATCACAAGAGGAGGGAGGAGTTTAAGCATATGCTCATCTTTGTTGATGAAGATCTCATCTAGAATTGGTTTGACTACATATGCTGAAGCGCTTGTACCAATTGCAGCCATTATCATTCCGATAATAGCTATGAAAAATTTGAATTTATGGGCTATGACAAATGGCCAAAAGCGCTGCAAAACCTCTCTCAAAGCTTCTCCCAGAGTGTCCCTTGCGGGGTATCCATTATAGCTATTCCCATTGAATGCAGCTCATCACGGATCGCATCAGCAGTGGCGAAATCTTTTTGCTTCTTCGCTATAGCGCGCTTTGCGATAAGGTCTTTGATCGTATTCTTTGTCTCTTCATCGATACCAAGCTGGAAATAGGCATACGCATCTTTGCCCCCAATACCCAAAAGATCATGCAAAAAGTTGATATTTGCTACAATTTGCTGCTTGAGTGCTTTATCTTTTGGGTTTTTATCGAGCATCTCATTGGATGAGACTACAAATGCATCTACAACTGCCAAAGCTTTGGAGATATTAAGATCATCGCTAAGAGCTTCTAAAAGATCGTTTTTGAGCTCTTTATCTATATTGGATGGTTTCATGCCATAGACTCTCTTTTTGAGACGATAAATCTTATCGAGTCGCTTTTTGGACTGAAGTAAATCCTCTTCATTGAAGTTGAGATTGGAGCGGTAGTGAGTAGAAAGTAAATAAAAGCGCAAAATCTCTCCATCATAGACTCTGAGGGCGTCTTTGATAAAGAAGCTATTGCCCAAAGATTTGCTCATCTTCTCCCCGCTTATCGTGACAAATCCGTTATGCATCCAGTATTTTGCAAGCTGCTGCTTATAAGCACACCGTGTCTGGGCAGCCTCATTTTCATGATGAGGAAAGAGCAGGTCCGCACCGCCTCCATGAATATCTATCTGGTATGGTGTATCGTGGTAGGCAAGATACTTGTCTATCATGGCACTGCACTCTATATGCCAGCCAGGGCGGCCTTTGCCAAAGGGTGAATCGAAGCAGATATCATCGCTTCCTTTGCATGCTTTCCACAAAGCAAAGTCTGCTGGATTTTTCTTGGCGGGATTTGGTTCGATACGGCTAAGAGACTCTTCGTCGCATTTGTGACTGAGCGAGCAGTATTTGGGATCTTTGGAGGTATCAAAATAGATATCACCACTTTTGGTTTGATAGGCACATCCGTTTTCGAGGAGTTTTTGAATCATGGAAAACATTGCATCAAGAGACTCAGTAGCCTTTGGCTCTATATCGGCTTGCTGCACACCCAGTGCATCCATATCCTCTAAGTAGCGCTTGATATAGTAGCTTGTGATATCTTCGAGACTCTTACCTGTTTCATGGATCTTTTTGATTATCTTATCATCGATATCAGTAAAATTTTTCATCATTGTAACTTCAAAGCCAAGTGCTGTGAGAGTGCGTCTGAGTAGATCGAAGGCTATGGCACTGCGAGCGTGTCCTAGATGGGCATCATCATAGACCGTTGGTCCACAGACGTAGAGTTTGACCTTTTTGTCTTTTATGGGAATAAATTCTACCTCTTTTTTTAGTGAGCTATCAAATATGCGCATCAATCCTCCAAAAATCTTTTATTAATGCAATTATAACTATTTCAAGCGCAATGCCAAACAGAAGGTAGTAAAAGTAGCGGCTTTTGAGAATTTGCGAAAATTTTCGGTAGCCAAAGGATCGGAGAGTAAAATGGAGTGATACAAATCCTGCGATACTTGAAGCGAGTGCAAGTCCTGGTGCTTTGAGAGGATAGATAAAAATAAGTGAGAGTATGGCGTTGGTGAGCATCGCATAGGTGGCAATGCGTGCAGCTTGGAGCTGCTGATGTTTTGCATAGAGCCAGAGTGAAAAGAGCTTATGGAGGCCATAGGGTACAAGCCCGATCATATAAGCGCTCAGTACCCAGGCTGTCTGCAAAGTATCACTGCGTGTAAATGAACCCCTCTCAAACAAGAGCCATACAATTTCGCAATCTAGCATAATTGCACCAACAGTTGCCATTGTTAGAACAGTCAATAAAAACCAGAAGCTTTTTTGTAAATGTTGCAAAGCTTTTGTTTCGTTGCCATTTTTGATCTCTTTGGCAATGCTAGGAAAAAGCGCTGTGGCTGTAGCGATCGCAAAGAGGGCGAGGGGGAGCTGAAATATGCGATTGGCATAATAGAGATAACTAATAGATCCAAAGGTCAAAAATGAAGCAAGCCAGGTATCTAAAAAGGCGCTTACTTGTGCTGTGGAGTTGCCCCATATTGCTGGAAAGAAATTTTTGTAAAAATGCTTTACTTCATCTTTGATCAAGTTACTTTTGTGCTTAAGGGCTACAAAACCAATAATGAGTCTGCGAAGTATTCCCATTTGATAGGTTTTATATAGGTGGAGTACAAACTGTAAAAATCCGCCAATAAGCACTGCAATACTCATTGCTAAGACAATTTTTTCTTTTGGCGCATGTGCATAGAGTATGAGGGCTGTGATTAACGAGAGATTAAGGAGTGCTGTAGAAAAAGCGGTAGTGGCAAAGTGCTCTTTGTATTGCAAAAGAGCAGCAAGAAAAGTGATGCAAAAGATAAAATCGAGATAGTAAAAATTAATAGCAGTATATGGTGCAGCGAGCTCAATCGTATGTGCATCAAAGCCAATTGCTATAAGTTTGGTAAAAAATGGTGCAAAGAGTGTAACAAGAAGAGAGAGTATGAAAATAATTAGGAAAAATCTTTTAAAGATAGCTGCTGCAAAGAGTGCTTTGTGGCGCGATCTTGTAAATGATGGCAAGAAGCTTTGGACAAATGCACCTTCACCAAATATGCGGCGAAAGAGATTGGGGAGTTTGAAGGCCACAAAAAATATATCACTATAGATATTTGCTCCAAGAATCGAAGCTGTTAAAAGATCGCGAATAAATCCTAAAATACGGCTAAAAAGTATACCAGCACTATTTGTAAAAATCTTTTTGAGCATTGGATATTATATTATATTTTAAGTTTGGTTGCGAAAAAGAGCCCAAGGACAAGCATAGCGATTGTGAAGCTATAGAGTACCTCATAGCCAAAGTTTTTGAGAATAAAACCACCAAGAATTGCAAAGAAGAGTCCGATGGAAGTGATATTGTTTTGCAAAGCGATGTAGACTGGGCGCTTCTTTTCTGGAGCGATTGCAAACAAAAGATTCATAGAGGCTATCCTCAATCCATCGATTGCCATCCCAAGAGCAAAAAATGCGCTAAAGTAGGCGAAGCTATGGTGAGAAATGAAGAGAATGAAAAATGCAAAAATAGCTAGGAGAAAGGAGCTTATCATAATCGCTTTGTAGTTTGGAGCGATTTTTTTCCAGATAATATTACCAAGCATTGCTCCGCTCATCTGGATAACGATAAATCCTCCCACAAGCCATCCAGTGAGTGTTATGTAGTGTTTTGCTTGCAATATGACATATGCAAAACTAAAGAGAAAAGAGTAGCTAAGGAGCACAGTAATTATCTGCATTTGGAGTGTTTTGTCGCTGCGCAAAAGTGCAAAGGCGTTGCGAAGAAATTCTCCAAAGCTCTTCTCTTTTTGCGTAACGTTTTCTTTGATGGGTTCCTTGATAGAAGCAAATGCTAAAAGACCAAAAGCCATTAAAAAGGCACTGACGATGAAGAGATACGCATAGCTTTTGGGAGCCGGAAAGTGCTCGAGGATAAAACCTGCTGCAATACCGCTGAGAATCGATCCGATGGCAGCAAAAAACTGCCTGTTTGCCATCGACTTGCCACGAGTTTCTTGGGTGAAGACTTTTGCCAATATCTCATTGAAATAGATACTCCCAAAGCCGGCACTAAAGCTAAAGATGAAGAGAAAAATCGCTAAGAGAATGAGAGTGAGATGAGGGTTTGTATCACCTATGAAGTAGATCGCAAGGCCAATGCTGAGCCAGCTAAGAAATCGTGCAAGAAAAACGAGGTGCAGATATGGCATCACCAGTTTGAAACTCTGGGCATAAAATGCTGCAAAGAGCTGAACGATGATCGCTCCACCTCGAAGAAGTGAAGTAAAAAAGCCCACGATCATCACATCTGCGCTAAAGTGTGAAATAATGAGAGGGAGCGTCGTAGAGGGTTCTGCTACTCCCAGAGCAATTGCGAGGAAAAATCCATGTAAAACATTTTTGAGATTGTTACTTTTGTAGTTCATGGCGCAATTATATGATAAAATTGCAAAAATTTTGGAGGCGAGATGATTGTTGGGCTAGTAGGTGAGATTGTCAAAAAAGAGCCTACGAAGGTACATATGCTTGTAGGCGGTATCATATATGAACTATATGTATCTTTGAATAGTGCAGCTCTCATCGACAAATCTACTACCAAACTCCACGCCACATTTATAGTGCGCGAAGATTCACAGACCCTCTATGGATTTGTTGATCAAAATGAGAAGAAGATGTTTGATCAGCTCATCAAACTCAACGGGGTAGGTCCCAAAGTGGCTCTTGCAATATGCTCTACTTTTCGCCCTGAAGAGTTTGTAGAGGTAGTGCGCGCGAAGAGTATAGAGAGCCTCAAAAAGGTTCCTGGAATTGGTCCCAAAAGTGCCAAACGAATCCTTGTAGAACTTGGAGAATTTGATCTTGGAACTGAGGAGCTTCCACAATCGAAAGCGCACCACGAAGCTATGCAAGCTCTTGAGTCACTTGGTTTTAAGAAAGAGCAGATCCAAAAAGTGCTCGATACTTGCGAAGCAGCTGATACTGCCACCCTTGTCAAAGAGGCTCTTAAAAAAATACAAAAACTATAAAGGATTTTTATGCAGTATGCAATATTTTTTGGTGGAAGAAGCTATGAGCATGAGATTAGCATAGTCAGTGCAATTGCTCTAAAAGAAAAAATCAAAGATGCACTTTTTGTCTTTATCGATAAAGAGCGTGATCTCTATCTCATCGATCCAAAAAAACTCAAATCAAAGCTCTTTAGTTCCCAAGAATACAAAAAAATGCCCCAAGTTGAGCTCAAAAAAGGGGGACTCTATCAAAAAGGCTTTTTGAAAGAGAAGCGCATCGCTTTTGATGTAGCGATTAATCTTATTCATGGTGCTGACGGTGAGGATGGAAAACTTGCATCACTCTTCGACTTTTATCAAATTCCCTATATTGGTCCAAGAGTAGAAGCGAGTGTTATTAGCTACAACAAACTCTTTACAAAGCTATTGTTAGCACATTTAGGAATTAACACAATTGAATATCAAATAATGCACAAAGAGAATATTGAGCCTTTGCGATTTGCATATCCAGTGATTGTAAAGCCTTTACGCCTTGGTAGTAGCATTGGAATAAGTATTGTCAATGACGACAAAGAGCTTAGCTACGCTTTGGATGTGGCATTTGAGTTTGATGATGAGGTGCTCATTGAGCCATTTATTGCTGGAATCAAAGAGTACAATCTCGCTGGTTGCGAAGTTTTAGGCAACTGGTATCTCTCCAAAATCGAAGAGCCGCAAAAGGGTGAGTTTTTGGATTTTGAGAAGAAGTATCTCGATTTTGGTCGCAGCGGTGATGTAGAGGAGGCAGAGCTTTTGGCTCCAGTGAGAGAGAAGATTATAGAGAGTTTTAAAAAGATATACTATCCTCTCTTTCGTGGAGCACTCATTCGCATCGATTTCTTTGTCAAAGAGAATGAGGTCTATGTCAATGAGATAAACTCAATTCCTGGAAGTTTGGCGAACTACCTCTTCGATGATTTTGAAACCGTTTTGCAAGCTCTTACGCGCACTCTACCAAAAGAGCGTGATATAGCCATCGACTATCGCTACATCAACTCTATCCAATCAGCCAAGAAGTGATCGATATACTCATACTTGGGGCTGGAGCTGCTGGGCTCTTTTGTGCCAAATGGCTCCAAAGTGATAACTACCTCATTCTCGAGCATAATACCAAACCAGCGCAAAAAATAAAAATTAGCGGTGGTGGTCGCTGCAACATTACAAATCTCAATCTATCAATTGAAAACTATTTCACACACCATCCAAATCTTGCACGTGAGATTTTGCATGATTTCAATAATACTGCACTGCTATCATGGCTTATAGAGCATGGATGCGAACCAGTTATACGTAAATCGAGCCAATATTTTTGCCCTCAAAGTTCTCAGCAGCTTATTGATTTATTGGCTAATAAAAGAGTCATTTTGGGCGAAGAGATTGTGGATGTAGTATATGAGAATGGTCGTTTCATTACTACAACTAAAAAACAAAAGTATATTTCACGTACCATTTTGGTAGCAACTGGGGGGCTCAGTTACAAAAAGATAGGTGCCAGTGATATTGGGTATAAAATAGCGCAAAAATTTGGACACACAATTGCGCCTTTGTTTCCGGCTCTTGTAGGGCTTACAGTACAAAAGGAGCAGTTTTGGTTCAAGGAACTCAGCGGTGTATCGATGAAAGCGAGAGTCAAAGTAGGGGATAAAGAGTTTTATGATGATATTCTCTTTGCACACAGAGGCATAAGTGGTCCAGCGATTTTAAATGCATCACTCTATTGGAAAAGTGGTACTATCGAGATAGGTTTTTTACAGGCGTTTCCAAAACTTATCCCTCACAAAATCCTCTCAACCCAACTCCCTCTACCAAAGCGATTTATCAAGCACTTTTTGCAGCATATCGGTATACCAGATAGAAAAGTTGTGGACCTTAGCAAAGAGCAGCTGCACATAGTGCGACAAAATCTCCTAGCATTTACATTTGCTCCTGCTGGAACATTTGGTTATGAGAGAGCTGAAGTAACGAGAGGAGGGGTGATGCTTGATGAGTTGGATGAATATTTGCAAAGCAAAATTGTGCCTGGTCTTTTCTTCGCTGGAGAGGTGTGTGATGTAACAGGTGAGCTAGGTGGGTATAATTTCCAGTGGGCATTTAGTAGTGCCAAAAGGGCTGCAAAGGGTATCAATGCATCTATTGCACATAGCTGATATTGTTGGGATAATCGCTTTTGCTCTGAGTGGTTACTGGGTAGCTGCTGCACACAAACTAGATTTCTTGGGCGCTTTTATTTTGGCATTTCTCACTGCTCTTGGTGGTGGTGTGGTGCGAGATGTGATAGTTGGCAAAATTCCAGATGCTCTTACTTCCAATATACCAGCACTCCTTGTACTTGCAGTTGTTTTTATTGCATATTTTATGAAGCTTCACAGATTTTTCGATTATCAAAAGAAACACGTTTTTATTTTGAGCGATACCATTGGGCTTGGATCGTTTTCAATAAGTGGAGCTCTTGCAGCTTTGCAGTATGAGCTTGGCTTTTTTGGTACGCTTCTTCTGGCCCTCACTACTGCTGTTGGGGGAGGGATTTTGCGCGATATTTTACTCAATGAAGTTCCCTTTATTCTCAAAACCGGTTTTTACGGTACAGTTGCGTTGATTGTGGGAGCTATAGTTTACCTTCTTGATCATTTTGGATTTATAAATCTTTTTACACTCTTTTTGTTACTCTTATTTGCAATCTTTTTGCGTCTCATGGCTATACGAAGAAATTGGAGACTCCCAAAATTATAAAATAAAATTATTTTTCTTTGTCTATTAAAAGTTAAGAAAATATAATGGATAATGAAGATAGCCTAACTAAAGGAGGCTATCATGACATTTAATAAAGAGTATCGCAACATCTACCTTGTCACTGCTATTTTGCTAGCCTTCATCATCTTTATGATTACCACAACATACTTTGTTATCCAAGATGTAACCTCAAAACGCTCTTGTGTTAAGACGTGCCAAAACTCAAAAATGCTACAATTAAAGCAAAAAAAGGTCTTTATTGGCACGCAAAGAGATAGAGGTTGATGGTAAGAAGTTTTCCCTTGCATATGAAAAAGAGGGAAGAGGTCCCCAGCTTCTCATCCTCCATGGATGGGGGAGCAACAAAGAGATAATGCGCCAAGCATTTGGGGGCAAAGGGGAGTTTGAAAAGATCTACCTTGATCTTCCAGGATTTGGCAAAAGTAGCAACGACTATATTCTCACTACCCACGACTATGCCAAAATTGTGAGATCTTTTTTGCAAGCAATTGATGCATCACCAGATATAATCTTTGGCCACTCCTTTGGTGGCAAGGTCGCTACACTTTTAGATCCAAAACTGTTAGTGCTTTTAAGTAGTGCTGGTATTGTAGAGCCAAAGCCTCTCAAAGTGCGTGCAAAGATTACTTTATTTAAGCTGTTCAAACCCTTTGGCGGAGCTAAAATACGCAATCTCTTTGTCTCGAATGATGCCAAAAATATGCCACAAAACATGTATGAGACTTTTAAAAATGTAGTTGACGAAGATTTTCGCTCACAGTTTGCAGCACATAAGAAAAGAGCACTCATCTTTTGGGGCAAAGAGGATAAAGCTACGTCTTTGCAAAGTGGAGAGATGATTGCGAGTTTGATAGAAAATGCAAAATTTTACTCACTCGATGGCGATCACTACTTCTTTTTACATTACGGAGATTTTATTATGAAAAAGGTTGAGGAAGAGTATGAAAAATTGTCGCTGTAGAGTCTATGGAAGAGTACAAGGTGTATGGTTTCGCAAATTTACACAAAATATTGCAAATGAGCTTGGTGTGAGTGGTTGGGTGCGCAATATGCCCGATGGAAGCGTAGAGATAGAGGCAAGTATGCCAAAAAACGTATGGCCAAAATTTTATGAAGCAATCAAGCAAGGACCACCACTAGCAAGAGTTGATCGTATCGAAGTAGAAGATATAGATAAAAGCTATAGCGGTGGCTTTGAGGTGGTGCGATGATTTGGCTTCATCTCATTGGTCATATTATTTTTGTATTGCTTCTTGGCTACTACCTCATTACAAACCTGCAGTGGTACAACTATAAACTTTCTCGTGTAATTCTCCATCACCATGCTCCCTGGCAACATATTCTCTTTTTTCTTCTTCCTTTTTTTGTCTATATAGGATTGCGTGAATATATCATCATTTTTGATATTCTCTTTGCTGGAGCCCTCTATGTATGGCAAGGAGGGTTTGATAAAAAGCTCGTCTTTACTGCGCGCGTGAAGCGCTTTTTTATGCTTTTACTTCTCTTTACCATCTTTTTTGATTTTATATTTCTCATTAAAAAACTCCCTCTTTTTAGCACTTTGCTACCTTTAGCCTTTGCTCTTCTCATCAGCAATCTCATTGAGAGGTTTCTCTTTAAGTTGTATGCAAAAGAGGCAAAGCAAAAGCTTGATACAATAGATCCGATTGTCATAGCAATCACTGCAAGTTATGGAAAGACGAGCATCAAAAATTTTCTTGCTCAAATTCTCTCTTCACGCTTTAAGGTCTATCATACTCCACGTAGTGTCAATACCATTGCAGGCATTATGAAAGATATCAATGAAAACCTGCCTCAAGATACACACGTCTATATCGTAGAAGCGGGTGCAAGAGAGCGGGGAGATATCTTGGAAATTGCTCAGTTTACGCAGCCTCACTATGTGGTGATTGGAAAAATTGGTGAGCAGCATATCGAGTATTTTAAAACTCTTGAAAACATAATTTTGACAAAACTTGAACTCCTCCACTCTCCAAGGCTCAAAAAAGCCTTTATCTGGGATGGAATTGAGGTCAAAGATGATCCAAAGTTTGTCAAATTTGGCAAAAATATCAAAAATGTGCAAGCAACACTTGATGGTATTGCGTGGCAAATAGAGACTAAAGAGGGGACAATTGCATGCAAAGCTCCTGTGCTTGGAGCATTTAATGCACTCAATATAACAGCAGCTGTATTAGTAGCACATGAACTAGGCATGTCATGGGATGCGATATGTAAAGCAGTAGCAAACCTCAAAAGCGTAGAACACAGACTTCAAAAGATTGAGGCTGGTGGGAAAGTGATCATAGATGATAGTTTCAATGGAAATCTTGAAGGGATGATCGGCTCTTATGAGCTTGTTGCTACATATGTGGGAAGAAAAGTGATTGTCACACCTGGCATTATTGAGAGCACCGAAGAGGCAAACAAAAAGTTAGCAAAAAAGATCGATGAAGTGTTTGATCTCGTTTTTATTACAGGTAAAATCAATAGAGAAATATTAGAGCAAAATATTACAAAACCGAAAATTATCGTCGAAGATAAGTCGCAACTACAAAATCTCCTCGCTCAACATACAAAGCCTGGGGATCTGATCTTGTTTAGTAACGATACACCGAGTTTTATGTAATGAGCATTATTAACGATCTTTTGTGGGAGTTTTTGGCAATTACCATCATGGTGTTGGTGGTTGTGGGTCTAGGCAAGATATTTGCATATTTTTTCAAAAGGAAGATGGGTGAATAGGCTCTCTTACTACATCGATCGAATCAATAGCTTTTTTGGTGGTATAAGTGCGTTTTTTGCTCTTGCTCTTGCTTTTTTGGTCTTTTATGATGCACTGATGCGCTACTTCTTCCATGCTGGCTCAGTTGCGCTCCAGGAGCTTGAGTGGTACTTTTTTGATCTTACCTTTTTGCTCAGTGCTGGCTATGCTCTCAAGCACGATAAACATGTGCGTGTGGATATCTTTTTTGAAAAATTTCCCAAAAACATCAAATATACTATAGCATTTCTCGATGCACTGCTGCTCATTATTCCGTTTTCTCTTATTATTTTCTATTATGGGTATGAATTTGCGCTCCAAAGCTTTGTGCAACATGAGGCTTCAAGCGATCCTGGAGGACTTGCGCACCGTTGGATTATCAAAGCTGCAATTGTGCTTTTTGCTTTCTTGCTTTTTGTGCAAGCTCTTAGCGAAATAATCAAGCTTTCACAGCGCATTGCTCTCAAAAAGCCTTTAATAATTGCTAGCTTGCTTATTGCTGCCGTTTTTGTATTGAGTCGCTCAGAGATTTTTTATATTCTCCATCCAGCAATATTGATGTTTGGACTCTCTCTTATATTATTGCTCCTTGGATTTCGCGTTGCTTTTGTATTTGCAATCTCTGCAATAGTATTTGCTCTTATAGATGTGGATCTGGGGCTCAATATTTTTAATCTTTTACCAATGCGTATCTATGGGATTATGCAAAACTTTACCCTCATGGCAGTACCACTCTTTATCCTTATGGGACTCATTTTAGAAAAGAGCCAGATAGCTAAAAATCTTTTAGAAAATGTAGGCGCTCTCTTTGGGGAGATTCGTGGCGGCTTGGCAATTGGTGTAGTGATCATTGGTGCAATTTTGGCTGCAGCTACTGGAATAGTGGGAGCTAGTGTAGTGATGATGAGTGTCATTACGCTACCAGTCATGATAAAGTATGGCTATGACAAAGCCTTAGCAAGTGGAACAATAGCAGCCAGTGGAACACTTGGACAGATTATCCCTCCTTCTATCGTTCTCATTGTTTTGGGTGATGTTCTTAGTGTGAGTGTGGGAGATCTTTTTAAAAGTGCGGTGGTTCCTGGGCTTTTGCTGGTGTTCTTTTATATTGTGTATATACTTTTCTATGCTTTTTTCAAGCCGGAAGCTGCGCCTCCGGTAAGACTAGAGAAAAAACCGCAAACAAAAGATATACTTCTCTCTATTATTCCAGCATTTTTACTCATCGTAGCGGTTCTTGGATCAATCTTTGCAGGTATTGCTACCCCTACTGAATCAGCAGCTATGGGTGTAATCGGTGCACTCATTTTGACAATTGCAACGAAAAGCTTTTCGTGGAGTATGCTGCGCTATGTGAGTTTGGAGACAGTGAAATTGAGCGCCATGATTTTTACGATTTTAATAGGTGCGACAGCTTTTAGTCTCGTTTTCAATGAGATCGGTGGAGAAGAGCTAGTGCATAATTTCTTTTCCCATCAAATCGGATCATCTACACTTTTTATTCTCATTGCGATGCTAAGCATCTTCTTGCTTGGTTTTTTTATCGATTTTGTAGAGATCTGTTTTGTGGTCATTCCACTCTTCGTGCCAGTTATCCACACTTTTGGTATCGATCCATTGTGGTTTGGTATCCTTGTGGCACTCAATCTCCAGGCATCATTTCTTACTCCTCCTTTTGGATTTTCGCTCTTTTATCTCAAAGGGAGTGCAGGAAAGCTAGTGAGCACAAAAGATATTTATAGAGGAGTTATTCCTTTTATCCTCTTACAACTTGTTGTATTGGTTATAATCTATCTTTTTCCAAATCTTATAAAGGTCTTTTAATGCGAGAAATTCTCTATGCACCATGGAGAAGTGAATATGTGACAGGGAAAAAAATCGAAGGATGTGTGTTTTGTTATATTGCAGAGCATCCCGAAGAAGATGTGGAGTTGGGAGTTTTGTATAGAGCACAGAACAGCTTTGTAGTTATGAATAAATACCCCTACTCACCAGGCCATTTTATGGTAATTCCCAATTGTCATATCGATAACCTTGAGAATTTAGAAGATGAAGTATGGCTTGAGATTGCAATGCTTACCAAAAGAGGGGTGAAGCTACTCAAAGATGTCTTACATGCGGAAGGGGTCAATATAGGGATGAATCTGGGAGCTGCTGCGGGAGCTGGTATAGCAGAGCATATTCATATGCACCTGGTACCAAGATGGCAAAGAGACACAAACTTTATCACTACAATTGCCAATACGAGAGTTTATAGCACAGACTTTTTCAAAATCTATAAAAAGCTAAAAGAGCGAGCAAAGGAATATTTTGAAGGGTAGTTTGTATGAGCTGCAGCAGCAATTGGATGAGTTTATAGCACAGCGTGAGTGGCAAAAGTATCATCGGCCTAAAAATTTGGCAATGAGTGTAGCAATAGAGGCAGCTGAACTGATGGAACATTTTCAATGGTGTGACAAAGACCCCGAAGAGTTTAGCAAGGAAGAAAAAGAGGAGATTGGTGAAGAGATGGCAGATGTTTTGCACTACCTCTTGCGTCTTGCTTCAGTAATGGACATCGATCTGTATGAAGCATCGAAGAAAAAGATTGCTAAAAACCACAAAAGATTTCCGGTAGATATTGCAAAAACTATGAAAAAGAGTGGATGTTAGCTATAATTGAAAAATTTGATTAAAAGGATCGAAGATGGTTGCGCCAAGTAATAAAAATGCTATCGCCCTAGCATGGGAGTTTTTCAAAGGAAACTATGCACTCAATTTTGCAGCATTAGCAATTTTGATCGTTATCTATCTGCTGGGAATGCTTCCTATCATAGGGCTACTCTTTATCATGGCTTACTCCATATTGAGTCTATCGATCCAGGTATATTTTGGCAAAAATGTGTTGCGTGTCTCAACTCCACAAGAGATGGGAGAAATAGCCCAAAACACTAAAATAGGGGAACTTTTGACACAATGGCTCCAAGTTGCAGCCGGTGCATTTTTGGCATATTTTTTCATAGGAATTTTCTTTGGAATTCTGTTTTCTTTGCTAGGTGGAATGTCAGCAGCTGCTATGGATCCACAAAATATTGACAACATGGAAGCTGCTGTGACGAGTTTTGGGGCAATTGGCCTCTTGCTTTTAATTGTAGCAGGCTTTTTCTTCTACTTCTTTCCTGCAGTTATTGGAAGAGTGATTAAAACTGAAGATTTTGTAGCGGCTTTTAAAACATCTTTCCTTATCTTTAGTCCAACACTATGGAAATCATGCTTTAACAAAGAGTACTTTGTTCTCATTCTTATCTGGTCATTGATAGTGCTAGGTGCAGTATTTTTGATAGGTATAACAGCTATGACACTCATTCTCATACCGGTTGCGGCAGTGATTATGTATCTACTTAGTCTTTACAATGCAGCTATTTACGTTTTTGCAGATCAGTTGAGTGTAAAAGAGTAAATCGTAAAATTGGAGTCGGAGGGGTAGCATGAGTGTATTGATGGAAATAGCAATGTTCCCTACTGATGTAGGAGAGAGCAAGAGTAGATATGTTGCCGAGGTTCTAAAAGTGATAGAAGAGAGTGGTCTAGCATATCAGCTTACTCCCATGGCTACTATTGTTGAAGCACAGAGCATAGAAGAGGTGAGTGCACTTATACCAAAAATGTATCATGCTTTAGAAAAAATGGGCGTAGGCAGAGTCTATAGTGTAGCCAAGTTTGATATCCGACCTGGCAAGAGTGATCGCTTGCGCCAAAAGGTTGCATCAGTTCAAAAACATCTCAAAGAAGAAAAGAGATGAAAAAAGTTATTTTTCCAATTACGGTAGTGCTACTTTTTATTGGCTGTGGGGTAGGCTCTATCGTAGCTTTACCTTTAAAGTAACCGGTGCTGTTGTCAATGTAGTAGCACCGAGTGAAGTGGGCAATTCTATAAGCGGTGTGGGAGATGTCGTCGACGAAGCTATCCCTTTTTGATATGCGAGAGAGCATATTTGACTGCGTTGAGGTAGCTAAGAGTATTGGCTCTATTTTTGTAAGCAATATCAAACGCTGTTCCATGATCGACTGATGTGCGCAGTATTGGAAGATTCAAAGAGACATTGATCGATTCATCAAAGTAGAGCGCTTTGAGAGGCGCTAAACCTTGATCATGATACATTGCCACAATGTGCGTGAGGTTTTTGCGAAAATTTGGTGTAAAGGCGATATCTGGTACAACAGGTCCAAAAAAGATCTCTTTGCCAATAGTTTCATTGGCTAAACCGATTGCCTTGGAAATATACTTCTCTTCATTCCCCAAAACTCCATTATCTCCAGCATGGGGATTGAGCCCCAAAACTGCTACCGGTTTTTTGGGTCTAGTATTTTTGTAAAAATCGAGGAGAAATTTTTTTAGTTTTTTAGTCTTTATTGCTTTTGGGACCTCTTTGAGAGGGATGTGCTCAGTGTAAAGTGCTACAAAGAGTCTTGGCGATCCAAGCATCATAATAGCATCTTTTTTGAATCTATGGCGCAAATAGTCTGTATGCCCTTTGTATGGAATTCCTGCTTTCATCCATGCCTCTTTATGCACCGGCAGTGTAACCAAAGCTTGGGCTATTCCATTTGTAGTAAATTCCACACCCTTTTTGAAGGCTTTAAAGCTATACTTCCCACTTTTTTTACTCACTCTACCAGGACGAATAGCAAAATCCCCACTCACATATTCTATTTCCAAATCTTTGGGAATATCTATATGCAAAAGTTTTGCAGCTTTTTGGAGTATTTTGATATTTGTCATATAAAGAGGGGTGCACCACTCTTTGATCGTATCGTGAGATCGTAGGGCGATTTCTGGACCTATGCCGTTAAAATCACCAAGACTAATCGCAATAACTGGCTTCATCGATAAGCTCTTTCATCTCTTTGACCGCTTGCGCAAATCCTACCCAGATGCTGCGAGCTATGATACTTTGGCCAATGTTGAGCTCTATAATATTTGGTATTTGTGCAATACGACCAACATTGTGGTAGTTAAGACCATGCCCAGCAGCTACAAGGAGTCCCGCTTTTGCTGCATAAAGAGCTGAATTTTCAAGCTTTCCAAGCTCTTGTGTTAGACGCTCACGCAATTCATGGCGCGAGAGCTCTAGTTCTTTGATACTGTGGGGAGAGTGTGAGAGATTTGCATAGAGCATTGCATAGATGTTTGCATACTCTCCTGTATGGAGTTCTACCATATCGGCTGCAGTCTCGGCACAAGAGGCTATTATTTCAAAATCTGGATCTATAAAGAGTGATACATCAATTTCGTGCTCTTTGAGTCTTTTTACACACTCTGCAACTCTCTCGAAGTTTCCGATCACATCGAGACCACCTTCAGTAGTTACTTCCTCTCTTCGCTCTGGAACCAAAGTAGCACGATGGGGTTTGAGTCTGCAAACTATATCGATAATCTCTTCATCAATGCTGCACTCCATATTGACCGGAAGTGGTGAGAGCTCGATAATTTTTGCTGCATCACTGTCATTGATATGGCGTCTATCTTCTCTTAGGTGAATAGTAATTTGATCAGCCCTTGCTCTAGCAGCTAAGTAGAGTGCTTGCAAAGGGTCTGGATCGTTGATTTTGCGAGCGTTGCGCAAGACTGCTATATGATCGATATTGACTCCAAGTTTCATGATTCTCTCCTGGTATAGAACTCTTTTTTGAATGTAGCATAATCTCCTTTAAGTATCGCTTCTCTTGCTTCTTTGACAAGAGTTAAATAGTAGTGGAGATTGTGAATGGAAGCGAGACGATAATATGTGAGCTCTTTGGCGCGGATGAGGTGGTTGAGATAGCTTCTGGAGTAGTTTTGGCATGTATAGCAAGAGCAGTTCTCATCTATTGGGGAGTGATCTTTCTTATAGCGGGCAGCTTTGATATTGAGTCTACCAAATGTGGTAAAGAGAGTTCCATTGCGTGCATTGCGTGTAGGCATAACACAATCAAACATATCAACTCCTCGCTCTATACACTCTACCAGATCTTCTGGAGTACCGACTCCCATGAGATAGCGCGGTTTGTTTTGAGGCATAAATTGTGTAGTCAGTGCAACTGTATCGTACATGGCCTGACTCTCTTCTCCAACACTCAAGCCTCCTATGGCAAACCCATCAAAATCTAAAGCTGTAAGTTCAGTGGCACTTATGCGGCGAAACTCTGGGTCTATGCCACCTTGGATAATTGCAAAGATATTTTGGTCAAGTCCAATGCCCTCTTGTTGCTTTGCTCTATGGTATTTGATCGACTCTTTTGCCCACTTTGTAGTGCGCTCGACGGAGAGTTTGAGGCGCTCTTTGGTTGCTGGTAGAGCTACGAGGTCATCAAGGATCATCATGATATCACTTTCAAGATTATATTGGATATCGAGCACTTTTTGGGGAGTGAAGAAGTGGCGAGATCCATCGATATGGCTTTGAAACTCTATCCCTTTATCGTTTGCTTTGCTGATATCACTGAGACTAAATGCTTGAAATCCTCCACTATCGGTGAGGAAACTTTTAGTATACCCCGTAAAACCATGCAATCCCCCAAACTCCTTGACTATTTCATCACCAGGTCGCAAATAGAGATGATATGTGTTTGCTAGGATAATATCGGTGTGGAGGATTTCAAGAAGGTCGGTAGTATCCAAGGCTTTGACACTTGCAGCCGTCCCTACAGGCATAAAAATAGGTGTATTTATGGTAGAATGAGAGGTCTTAATAGTTGTAGCTCGTGCATTGCCACAAGTAGCATCGAGATGAAATTCCAAAAATGATCCTTTAAAGGTTTTTTTCGTGCAAACAGAAGTGTTGATTCTAGCTGATGGAATTGTAGCAAAACATCTCCTCCAAAGACTTGTTAAAAACTATATTACTAAAAACCGTTACCATATCGTCTATCAAGATCCCCGCATCAAACCAAAAACGTACAATGAAAATTTTCTTTTTTATCAATTTGATCCAACTTCATACATAAAACTCTCTAAACTCTTTGCAAAACGTTTCAAAGAAGTCGTCATAGTCCTTGGCAATAGAGTAGAGACCTTAGCAAGTTTTGAGAATGTACGAAGACTTGATAGAAGTGTCAATATAGTGGTGCTCGATAAGTGGGATTTAGATATTGAAGATAAAAATTTCATCCAGCTCAACGCCAATGAGATCCTTGCAAATAGAGTGATTGATCACCTGCCAAATGTTCCTGTCATAGCACAGAACGTGGGGCTTGGGCTTGGTGAGATTATGGAAGTTTTAGTCCCTTTTGGGAGTGCTTATGTCTATCGCCATGTGGGCTCGATAGAGCAAAAGAACTGGAAAATTGCAGCAATTTATCGCAATAACAAATTGATTTTGCCAACATCTTCAACAATGATCTGGCCAAACGACCTTTTACTCCTTATCGGCGATCCACAGGTTCTCAAAGAGGTCTTTCGCTCTATCAAGCAAGAGGTAGGGCAATTTCCTATGCCTTTTGGTGTGGATGCATATCTTTTCATAGATATGGGAAGTCTTGATGTTACATCTATGCGCCATTTGGTACTTGCAGCAGTCCACCTCCATAGCAAACTCAAAGATAAAAAACTATTCGTAAGAGTAGCTAACCCTAATAATATTGAATTTTTGAACTTCTTAAAAAGTTATGAGAGTGCCGATATCGATATAGAGATCGATTATAGATACCAAAATGGTGTAAATCTCATTGAGACAGATATGCAAAAGCTCAAAACTGGTCTCTTTATCACACACAATAGATGTTTTATGCAAAAGGAACTGAGAAAAAAGCTTTACAACTATCGTATCCCAGTTTTTAGCGTTGCAAATACACCAATTTCAAATATTGAAGATGCAGGATTGATATTGACGCAAAACAGAAGCTTAGAGTATATCTCATCAATCGTTTTTGATATAGCGATCCAGTTAGAGCTTGCTTTAAAAATTTATGAGTATGATCAGGTTAATAGCGAATTAGTGGATCATTTCCAAAACCTAGCAAATATCTATTCAAAACCTATTAAGTTTGTCAAAACCAATACAAATCCTATCAGATATTTAAAAGCGAAAGAGAAGAATATTTTACTTGTCTTTCCATTTAGCAAGAAAGTAGTCCAAGCAGCCAAATGGAATATATTTTCTACCGATCCAGAATCACTCTTTTTTAAATTGAACCGGTTTCATCAGATGTTTATACCTGAATCATAAAACTCTAAACAACATTTCCTTATAATAAAAAGAAAAAAGGGTATCGATGCGCGTGCACATTGATCTAAAGAAGAGTGATGATAGAAGTTATGATATTTTTATTGACAGTATTGCAAAAATTGATGGCTTAAGCAAAGCTGTAGTGGTCACAAATCCAAAGGTTGGGGGCCTCCATCTAGGCTATCTCTTGCCAAAAATAGAAGCAAAAGAGCTCTACATCGTTACCCTTCCCGATGGAGAGGATTACAAAAATGAAGAGAGTTTGAACTATCTATTGGATCGCCTTTTCGATCACCAGATCGATCGCAAATCAACGCTCATCGCATTTGGAGGGGGAGTCATAGGAGATATGACAGGATTTGCAGCTGCAATCTATCAAAGAGGAATCGATTTTATCCAGATCCCCACAACACTTTTGGCACAGGTAGATGCAAGTGTAGGTGGTAAGACGGGTATCAACAACAGATTTGGCAAAAATCTTATAGGAGCATTTCACCAGCCAAAGGCTGTCTATATTGATCCTTATTTCCTCTCTACTCTTCCTCTGCGCGAGTTTGCAGCTGGAGTGGCAGAAATTATCAAAATGGCTGTAGTTTTTGATAGGGAGTTTTTTGCATGGCTTGAAAAAAATGAACTCAAAAATGAAGAGCATATCAAAGAGGCAATTAAGCGCTCAGTTGAACTCAAAGCAAAAATTGTCTCTTTGGATGAGAAAGAATCAGGTGTGCGAGCAAGTCTCAACTATGGCCATACATTTGCCCATGTGATAGAGAATGAAACCCAGTACAAAAAGTATCTCCATGGTGAAGCTGTTGCGATTGGAATAGTGATGGCCAACAGACTAGCAGTGCGATTAGGACTTATGAGTGAAGATGAAGAAGCGCGCATTCGCAATCTCTTGCTTGCATATGGATTGCCTATTTGCTATCGGGTCAAAGATCCAGAACAGTTTTATGAACACTTCTTTCTTGATAAAAAGAGTCAAAATAGCAAAATCAAGTTTGTTTTGCCAAAAAGAATCGGAGATTTTGTCATTTCAGATGAGGTGGCAAAAGATGATGTCATTGCAGTTTTGAAGGAATTTACAAAATGCTAAGAGTTTTCCTAGCGCTTTTTACTTTTCTTATATTAGGCTTTGCAGAAGAGAATATCACGCTACAAAAGCAAAAACAAGAAGAGATCGAAGTACAAAAGAGAGCACAAATTGCTCTTTATAATGATGAGTTAAAGAGTGTAGATGAAAAATTATCCAAAAATATCTGGATTAAAAGATATGAAAATTATAAAACCTACTATCAGATCCAAAAAGAGCTCAAAGAGCTAGAAAAAAAGATAGGAAAAATAAAAAAACGCAAAAAGAAGAGGGAGCTGCAAGATTATCAAGCAAAGCTAGAGACTCTCAAGAGCCAACTCACTCTCCTTAATGAATACAAAGAGTCTCCCTTTGTAGAGGTTCTCAAACCTCACCCGATTGAAAAAGCACCAGAGATCAAAAATCCGTTTAAAATAATTTCTGCTCTTTCATATATCAAAAAGATAAAAAGCTATAAAGAGTATTACAAGCAAAAGCTTGTCGATTTACAAGCGGCACTTAAGCTTTTAGAAGAGAAGAATACACTTCTTCTTAAAGAGTACAGACTCACTAAAGATCCAAAACTACGTAAAGAGATCGATGAACTGACTCAAGAGATCAAAGAGTTCAAAGAGGCACTGCGTATTGCACAAGAGACCCTCTCAGTTTATACGAGAAAGATCGAAGAAAATATTCTCAAAACTACTGAAGAGATCAAACTCCAAAGCCAAAAAGCAGCTACTATAGGTGCTATCATTTTGGGACTTTTTATTTTGACTCTCATTTTAAAATGGATGATACGCCGCTATATCCAAGATAATCAGCGTGCTTATATGGCGAATAAAATAGTCAATTTCAATTTTGCCATACTCATTATTCTTATACTTCTCTTTGCTTATATTGAAAATGTGAGTTATCTTGTAACAATACTCGGTTTTGCATCAGCTGGTATCGCGATCGCTATGAAAGATATGTTTATGAGTCTTTTGGGCTGGATGGTGATAGTCGTAGGAGGATCAATACATGTAGGCGATAGAATAAAGGTGACGAAAGAGGGGAGAGATTTTGTAGGAGATGTGATCGATATTTCTCTTTTGCGTATAACCATATTAGAAGATGTTACTCTCACAAGCTATCTTCATAATATTCGCTCAGGGCGTGTGATTTTTGTACCAAACAACTATATTTTTACAGATCTTATCGCTAACTATACACATCTTGGACTCAAAACTGTATGGGATAGTATCAATTTCAATATTACTTTTGATTCAAACTATAAAAAAGCAGCTCATATAGCTCGAGAAATTGCGAGAAAATATGCAAAAGGCTACACAGATATTGCACGCAAACAGCTCAACAAACTTCGCAGTACATACCATCTCAAAAATACAAATGTTGATGTGCGTGTCTACACATTTGCAGAGGAGTATGGTATACGCGTGAGTTTATGGTACATGACAAACTCCTATGCAACCTTGACACTCCGCAGCACAATCTCTGCAGAAATCATAGAGCGCTATCTTGCAGAACCAGACATCACTATCACATATCCTGCTCAAAAAATATTCTTGACAAAAGATCAATCTTCTGCTACAAAGCCACCAGAAAATATTTATGAGGTGGAGGCGTGAAAGTCTATTTTAAAACCTTTGGGTGCAGAACAAATCTTTTCGACACACAGGTAATGATGAGCAATTTAAAAGATTTTACTCTCACCCAAAAAGAGGATGATGCCGATATCATTGTTGTGAATTCTTGTACCGTTACAAACGGAGCAGATAGTAGTGTGCGCCACTATATAAACCGCATCAATCGCCTTGGCAAAAAGATCTATCTGACTGGTTGTGGGGCATTTACCAAAGGAGAATCACTTTTTCAAGAGAAAAAGGTAGCTGGAGTCTTTGGTCACTCAGAAAAGACAAAAATCAACGAATTGCTCCAACGAAACGACTTTTTTGAACTAGGTGATTTGGAAAGTGTTGATGATACTATAGTGAGCGAATTTGTGGGTAAAAGCAGAGCATTTATCAAAATCCAAGAGGGGTGTGATTTTCGCTGCAGCTACTGCATCATTCCCTATGTACGTGGAAATGCAAGGAGCCACGATGAAGAGCTGATCTTAGAGCAGATCCGCAAACTCGCAGCCAATGGCTTTGGTGAATTTATTTTTACCGGCACTAATGTTGGAAGTTATGGAAAAGATAGAGGCACTTCACTAGCAAAGCTGCTCAAGAGAGTATCGCAGATTAGAGGTGTGCGCAGAGTCCGCATAGGCTCAATTGAGCCTATGCAGATTACTGATGAGTTTAAAGAGCTTCTTGATGAGCCATGGATGGCAAAACATCTCCATATAGCTTTGCAACATACAAGTGAAGAGATGCTAGCAATTATGCATAGACGCAATAAAGTTACACAAGATCTCGAACTCTTTGATGAAATAGCATCCCATGGATATGCAATAGGGACAGATTTTATAGTAGGACACCCTGGTGAGAATGAGAAAAATTTCCAGGAGGCTTTGGAAAATCTTGCTAAATTTCCACTTACACATATTCATCTTTTTACCTACTCTAAGCGTGATGGTACACCGGCAGCTGCAATGAAAGAACAGGTCCGTGGTGATGTGGCAAAGCAAAGATATCGTGTTATCAAAGGACTAATTGAGGAGAAAAATTTTGAATTCCGCCAGGAGAAAAAACCTCTAGAAGTACTTGTTGAGAGTAAAAAAGGTGAGAAATATTTAGGATATGATCAGTTTTACAATCCAATTACAATTGAGAGTGATTTGGATCTTAGAGGAAATTGGGTCTATGTGGAAGAGTATGAAGTCACCAAAGAGGGAAATTTTGCAAAAATTTAGAAAAAAACTTCTTATACTTCTATCTTCTCTTCTTCTCTTTGTACTTTTGGCAGCTCTTTTTGTCTCAAAATATGAAAACGAACAACCCCTCGATATCACAACATATGAGACACTTTTGGATAATAATATGATAGACAAAGCTATTATAGGTCAAAAATATGTCACAATTGTGAGTCAGGGGCATAGCTATACAATTCCAAAAGATGCTATAGATATAGCTACACTTTATAAGAAGGTTCCGGTAACGATGCAAGAAAATAGCCAGTTTGTTATAGATATTATCTCTTTGATTTTGTTAACAGGGGTTCTTGGCTATCTGCTTTACTATTTGCGCAAACGACAAAGCGAGCCAATTCCAATCCAACATCAGATCCAGATAGCTCCTGTGCAAGAGCCAGAAGAGTTTAAATCCAATATTGCACCACAAGTGAGTGATGTCACTTTTGATGATGTGGCAGGTATTGAAGAGGTCAAAGAAGAACTTGAAGAGATAATCGATTTTTTAAAAGATCCACAAAAATATACTGAGTTTGGTGTACGCATGCCCAAAGGGGTTTTACTCGTAGGACCTCCTGGAGTTGGAAAAACACTCATAGCAAAAGCTGTAGCAGGAGAAGCGGGAGTTCCGTTTTTTTATCAAAGTGGAAGTGCATTTGTCCAGATCTATGTAGGTATGGGCGCAAAGCGGGTGCGTGAGCTCTTTGCAAAAGCCAAAGAGATGGCACCAAGTATTGTCTTTATCGATGAGATTGACGCTGTAGGAAAAGCTAGAGGTGGAATGCGCAATGACGAGAGAGAAGCCACACTCAACCAGTTGCTCACTGAGATGGATGGATTTGAGCCTTCAAGCGGTGTGATTGTTATAGGGGCGACAAACAAGATCGAGGTTTTAGATGAAGCGCTTTTAAGACCTGGTAGATTTGATAGGCGTATATTTGTCTCTTTGCCAAATAAAGAAGAAAGAGCAAAAATTTTACAAATCTATCTCAAAAATATTCCCCATTATGTAGATGTGAATAAGCTAGCTGACATGACAGTTGGATTTAGTGGTGCGGCACTGGCAAGTCTAGTCAATGAAGCAGCACTCCATGCTCTGCGCAAAAAGAAACGAATGGTGGAGCTCAGTGATTTTGAAGAGGTCAAGGATAAAGTACTCTTTGGCAAGAAAAAGATCCTCGCTTTTAGCGAAAAAGAGAAAGAGATACAATCGGTATACCAAGCAGCCAAAGCGCTAGCTGCTCACTGGTATGAAGTTGAGTTTGACAAGATATCTTTGATAGGTGGCACAATAAAAGAGCTTGATAAAGAGATTGTATCAAAGAGTGATTATCTTGCAAGAATCAAAGTACTTCTTGCTGGGTATGTGGCAATGCAGATCTTTTACAATGAAGCTTTTTCCAATGCTGCGCAAGATTTGGCAAGAGCGAAGCAGATGGCAATCGAGATGGTGCAAGAGTATGGGATGGGTGAGAGGCTCTATGGCGATATAGCAGATGCTATGGCCATAATCGATAGTGCCTTGAGTGAACTGCAAAAGTATCTCCATCAACACCGTGAAACTATCCAAAAAATTGCACAAGAGTTGCAAAGAAAAGAATCTCTCACAAATCAAGAAATTAAAGAGCTGTTAGATGCGCTTTTATAGTGGCTTTGGATTTCGCAATGATAAATTGCTTTTTTTGGAGTACCTTGATAGAGGAAAATTTTGTATTGCTGGATTCAGCTTTGGAACACAAAAGGCTTTGCTTGATGCACTCCAGACTATTACTGAGGGAGGGAGAGTAGAGAAGTTGCAGCTCTTTTCTCCTGCTTTTTTCAACTATCTTCCAAAAGAGCTAAAAAACAAAGAGATCATAGCTTACGCAAAAAATCAAGAGCTCTATATGCGTTTTTTTTACAAAAAGGCGAGCTATCCAGCCATGATGGATCTAGAGAAGTTTCAAAGTAAGCCGACTTTAGGAGAGCTCAAAGAGCTTCTCTTTTTTGAATGGAAGTGTGAAGATCTTGAGAGTTTGAAGAGAAGTGGAGTAGAGATTGAGGTTTACTTAGGCGAACAAGATAAAATAATAGATAGTAAAAAAGCAAAAGAGTTTTTTATACAATATGCCACAGTCTATATGATCAAAGATGTAGGACATCTTTTAAAGGGTAGGGATGAATAAGATTAAAATTGGCGTAATAACAGCGAGTGACAGGGCAAGCGCTGGTATCTATGAAGATATTAGTGGCAAAGCAATAATGGATACAATGAGTGAATATCTCAAAAATGATTTTGAGATAGTCTATCGTTGCATTCCAGATGAGCTCGATGAGATCAAAAAGGCTCTCATTGAACTTTGTGATGATGAAGAGTGTGCTCTTGTTGTAACTACCGGTGGGACTGGACCGGCACCAAGAGATGTAACTCCTGAAGCCACAGAGGCTGTGTGCGAAAAGATGCTTCCGGGATTTGGTGAGCAGATGCGAGCAGTGAGCTTGCAGTATGTTCCTACTGCAATTTTATCGAGGCAAACTGCTGGTATTCGCGGCAAGAGTCTCATCATCAATCTCCCCGGTAAGCCAAAGAGTATCAGAGAGTGTCTTGATGCTGTATTTCCAGCTGTTCCATACTGTATCGATCTCATTGGAGGACCATATATCGAAACAGATGAGAGTGTCATCAAAGTCTTTAGACCAAAGAGTAAGTAATGGATATTACAAAAGAGTATGAAGAGTGTATGCATAAACTCATTAAAAAGCTAGAAGAGGAGTTTATGCAGATCATCGCCAATCCTAAACTTGATAAGAAAGAAAAAAATCTTCGCACGAAGCCACTTGTCACAAAAAAGCAGATTTTACTCAATACCTTAGAGTCACTCAAACTCGTAGAGAGGAGCAGTAATGGAGAGTAAGCATAAGCGCCTTATCCCTATGTATCTTTTGGCTCTTTTTTTAGTAGTTACAATTCTTTTTATTTTTATTGCGCCTATCTATATGGTCAATAAAGTCCAAAGCGATGCAAAAAAACCAAAAGAGCAAAGAGAACTTATATATCGTCACTAGTTTTTTGGCACTTTGGACATATACCATACATATTCATCTCATGGGTAATGAGTTTGAAGTTAAACTTTTTGGCAATCTCTTCTTGAAGAGATTCTAGCTCTTCATTGAAAAACTCCAAAATATCTCCACATTTGATGCATATCATATGATCGTGATGCTCACCTCTATTGAGTTCATATTTTTTCCCTTCAGTTCCAAATGATATGGAGTTAACAAATTTTTCTCTTTCCAAAAATGCCAATGTGCGATAGACAGTTGCTAACCCGATAGAGGGGTTCTCTTTTTTTACTTCATTGTAGATCTCTTCAGGAGTGAGATGTTTTTTGGCGTTGAAGAGCACACGCAAAATCTGTTCACGTTGCGAGGAGTATTTGAGTCCCCGCTTCTTTACAATATCTTTGAGTTGATCAAGATAGAGTTCTAGCTCTTGCATATCTTAGCACTCATGTAAAGGATTCGCTTCTAAAACTTCTAAAGGTATCTCTGATCCGTCACTACATTTGCCATACTCACCTGTTTCGATTTTTTTTAGAGCTTTTTTAACGCTTTTTCTCTCATACAAAAGTTTTTGTAAGAGTGCCTTATCATCATCGTTGATATTTTCAATAACGGAGAGATCCTCCAAGTCATCAATACTGTCGTAATTTGCCAACTCTTCCAACTCATTTTGAAGATTTTTAATCTCACTCTCAATCTTTTCTAATCGCTGTTCTAAAAGATTTTTGAATTTTTGTAGTTGTGTTTCTTGCATATGTGCTCCTTTTTTTCAAATTATAACTTATACTTACTTATAGAGTTGAAATCTGTTGCAATAGCACCGCTTTTTAAGAGTTCTTTAAGAGCAGCTTCTTGATCAAATACTGCTTTGGTAGCATCTTCTAAAACAAATGTAGTAAATCCATAGTGCAATGCTCCAAGAGCGGTATGCTTGACGCAAAAATCGGTAGCAACACCGCAAATAAAGACCCGTTTTATACCACGTTCTTGCAAAAGATCCAAAAGAAGTGTTCCTTGAAATCCAGAGTATGCATCAAAATCTTGCGATGTTCCTTTTGAGATAATGAAGCGATTATCCTGTGGGATATAAAGACCATCAGCAAATGCTGCTCCTTGGGTTCCTTGCACGCAGTGCGGTGGCCATGCGCCCCCTTGGTCTTGAAAGGAGATGTGATTGTGGGGATGCCAGTCACGAGTGAAAAAGATCGGCTGCGAAGTTTTCGTAAAAAGCTTTATATACGCATTGACTCTTCCAATAATTGTATCAGCCTCCTTGACTGCAAGTGCACCACCAGGCATGAAATCTTTTTGCATATCGACTACTATGAGTGTATCGTAGGAAGTTATCTGTACTCTCATAACCGCTCCTTGGTATAATTTATAGTAGTTTACCATAGGAGATACAATGCACGATTCTCTCAAAGTTCTCATGACCGATCTCTATGAGCTTACAATGGCACAGGTCTATTTTGATAAAGGGATGAATGAGGAGGCGGTATTTGATTTTTATATCCGTCCAAGTAGCAAAAGAGCATATTTTATAATGGGTGGAGTAGCAGAACTTATAGAAAATATTGAGAATTTTCGTTTTTCTCGTGAAACTTTAGTATATCTTGATTCGTTAGACCTCTTTTCAAGTGAGTTTTTGGATTATCTTGCAAATTTTCGCTTTTGTGGAGAGGTCTGGGCAGTAGATGATGGCGAGATAGTCTTTGCCAATGAGCCTTTAGTAGTAGTCAAAGCCTCTTTGGTGGAAGCGCAAATCATTGAGACACTTCTTATTAACACTTTACAGTATCCCATCATGGCAGCTACTAAGGCAGCCAGGTGTGTAAGCGTAGCAAGAGATACGAAGCTTGTAGATTTTGGAGCGAGAAGAGCTCATGGAATAGATTCAAGCCTTAAAGCTGCCAAGTACTCCTATATGACTGGATTTTTGGGTACATCCAATCTCTTAGCAGGCAAAATGTATGGTATCAATGTTTTTGGTACTATGGCACACTCATTTATTCTAGCGCATAATAGTGAAGAGGAAGCATTTAAAGATTTTATTCACACCTATCCAGATAACGCAATTTTACTCGTAGATACATTTGATACTCTAGAAGGTGTGAAAAAAGCTATCGAAGTTGTAAAAAAATTGGGGCTTAAAAGTTTCAAAGGTATTCGCATAGATAGTGGAGATATCGAAATTCTCGCAAGAGAGGCAAGAAAAATACTCGATAGTGCAGGATTCGAAGATGCGATAATCTTAGTGAGTGGTGGCGTGGATGAGTACATGATAGATGAGTTTTTAACCAAAGGTGCTCCAATCGATGCATGGGGAGTGGGAACGAAACTTACAACATGTGATGATATGCCCTCTCTTGATTGCGCTTATAAACTTGCAGCATATGCAAATCAGCCAAAGATGAAATGGAGCCCTCATAAAATCACTCTTCCAGGTTTGAAGCAGGTATTTAGGAAAGAGTATGATGATATTGTAGATTGTGCAAAGAGCGAGCATCCTGGGCATAAAAAGCTTCTAAAAAAAGTGATGGATAAAGGAAAAAGGTGTATAGAAGAAAAAAATCTCGAAGCAATGCAAAAAGAGTGTCTCCAAAGAATAGTAGCTCTTCCATCTCATATAAAGGGCATTCATACAGTTTCACCACACTTGCCAAAGATCGGAAAGTGTCTCCAAAAGATGATAGAGCGTTTGAAAATTAAGTAAAGTTTACGCATTTTGATAGCATTGAAATATTTATCCATCTACAACAAGTTGTAGTAAAATATCTTTACTACTTCAAAAGGGAGTATATGCGACTACTTTTTTTGATGGTTTTGCCTTTGATGCTCATAGCAAAAGTCCATAGTGTTAAGGTGGAACCACTGCAAATCTATCATATCAAAGCGGCTGCAAGCGGCGAAGTTGTTTTTAGTGACTATACAAAAGAGTCACAAGTGGTGCATGATGCAGTAATTGTTGGCATTGATGACAAGATCGATCGTGCCACACTTAAAAATATTCAAAAAAAGACTAATAACCTTCAATCAATCATCAAAATCACGAAAGACTCTTTGCAGACAGCTGCGGCAGTCATGCAGATCAAAAGAGAAAATTATGAGCGCATTAAAAATCTCTCCACAAAACCTCGCTATGAGAAGAATATGCGCCAAGCTGAATACTTAGCAGCGCGTCAAAACTATCTCGCTACAAAAGAGAAACTCGATAACCTCTTGATGCAGTTGGCTGATTTGCAGCTACAGCTTACAAAAACCAAAGATGTGATAAGCAAAAAGAATCCCAAAATTTCTGGCTATGTTTATAATATCTACCCTAGGGTTGGTGATTTTGTAGCTATGGGAGCGCCTTTAGTAGATGTAGCCGATATTACAAAAGCAAAAGTGACTCTCTATCTGAGCCCCCAGGAGATCGAGGGGATAAAAGAGAAAAAGATTTTTATAAATGGCAAAAGAGTTGTAGGGGAATTTATTACTTTACATCGCATTACAGATACCAATTTTATTACGCAGTATAAAGCAGAAATTGCAATACCTGCTCCCAAAATTTTTGGAAAAATAGTAAAGGTGGAGATTAAATGAAAACTGCATGTCCTTTAGATTGTTATGATGCATGTAGCGTCATCTATAATGGAAAAGAGCTTAAAGGAGACAAGGGTCACCCTTTAACAAGAGGGCATCTTTGCTACAAGCTCAATCACTACTTCGATTATCCTCAAAGCACCACTGCACGCTTCAAAGGCAAAGAGATAACCCTTGATGAAGCTCTCGATATTTTAGAGGAGAAGATTAAAGAGTCAAATGAGATTCTCCATTTTCGTGGTAGTGGCAATGTAGGCAAGATGCAAGCTGTCACTGATCTTTTCTTTAGTGCAATTGGAGCAACTCTTACCGAAGGAAGCCTCTGTGATGCAGCGGGGCAGCTAGGTATCAAGCAGGGAAGAGGGAAAAATCTCATTCTTCCTTTAGAGCAGATTCAAAAGAGTGAGCTAGTTATTGTGTGGGGGAGAAATATCGGCTATACCAACCATCACATTCTTCCATTTTTAGAGGGTAAATCTCTTGTAGTAATCGATCCGGTGCGTACGAATCTGGCAAAAAATGCTGCTATGCATCTGCAGATTACTCCACGTTCCGACCTTGAGCTAGCCTGCATTCTTGCCCGATTTGTCTATATGCAAAATAGAGAGGATGAAGCATTTATAGAAAAGCATACGCAAGATTATAGTTTCTATGTAGACTTTATCCGCAGTTATCGCATGGTGCCTACCACTGATAAAATTGGCGTAGATCTTGTGGATATCGCAACACTTGCTGAACTTATGATGGATATGAAAACGGTCATTTTGGTAGGTAATGGTGTGCAAAAGTATGCTCATGGCACTGAAGTAGTCAGAGCAATAGATAGTTTGGCTGCGATGCTTGGTCTTTTTGGCAAAGAAGGATGTGGAGTAAGCTTTTTGGGTGATACATCTGCTGGATTGGATGATCCTTTTGCAGTCAAAGCCAAACGGGTAGCAAAACCCTTGGTTGATTTTGGAGCATATGATTTGTGTTTCATTCAAGGCAGCAATCCAGCAGTCACTATGCCAAATAGTGCAAAGGTGAGAGCTGGACTGCAAGAGAGCTTCACTGTTGTTTTTGGACTTTATGAAGATGAGACTGCCAAGATGGCAGATCTTTTTATTCCAGCCAAAAATTTCTTGCAAAAAAACGATATACGCTTTAGCTATGGGCATGAGTATGTTGAGCTGATGCCAAAGCTTGAGGAAAATGAGAAGGCGCTGAGTGAATATGAGTTTACAAATGCAATGATGAACCGTTTTGGATTGGGGGAATTAAAACCAGAGCAAGAATACATCGATCACTTTCTTAAGCAGCTCAAAAAAAGAGGCGAATACTATCTTTTGCCAAGTTTTGAGGAGGTGCCCTATCAAGAGGGTTTCGAAGAGCCTTTTTGCTTCATCGATGAGGTTGAGGATGAGTCAGATCTCATTACAAATGAGTATCATCTCATTACACCAAAAGCCAAAAATGCTATCAATTCACAGTTTAAAAGAGACCCATACCTCTATGTGCCACTCTCAAGTAAACTCCATGATGGTGATAGGGTAGAAGTGGTGAGTGAATATGGAAAACTGGAAATGGAAGTGAGGCTCCTTGCAGAACTGCGCGATGACTGTATCCTCGCCTATAGTGGAAGTGCGATCAACTATGTCACTCCTGATCGTGCAGATAACTGGGGATATAATGCGATCTTTCAAGATGTCAAAGTTTCAATAAGGAAAGTCAATGAATCTTAAAGAGATGGATCTGCAGTATGTTTTGCATACATATGCAAGAAATTATGTCAATTTCAAATATGGCAAAAATGCAACGCTTTTTGATGAAGAGAACAAAGACTATATCGATTTTACTAGTGGTATAGGTGTTGTGAGTGTTGGACATGGGAATAAGAGATTGGCTGATGCAATATGTGATCAAGCAAAAAAGATTATTCATATCTCAAATCTCTATCTCATTGAGCCACAAGCACTTTTAGCAAAGAGACTCGTGGAGCTGAGTGGCTACGATATGAGGCTCTTCTTTGCCAATAGTGGAGCCGAGGCAAACGAGGGGGCTATCAAGATAGCTAGAAAATATGGTGAAGTAGATGATGAGATTAAACGCTACAAAATTATAACACTCAAACACTCATTTCATGGCCGTACAATTACTGCACTCAAAGCAACAGGCCAAGAGGCTATGCATACATATTTTGGTCCATTTCCTGACGGATTTGTCTATGCAGAAAATCTTGAGCAGATTCCTTCACTTATCGATGAGAAGACAGTTGCAGTGATGATAGAGCTCATCCAGGGAGAGGGGGGAGTAGAGCCCCAAGATAAAGTTGCTGTTCAAGAGCTTGCAAAATTTCTCAAGCAAAAAGATATCTTGCTTATAGTTGATGAGGTACAGACGGGGATTTATCGCACCGGTGAATTGCTAGCAAGCAATCTCTATGAAATAGAACCAGATATCATCACCCTTGCAAAGGGTTTAGGTGGAGGTGTGCCAATAGGTGCAGTGATGACAAGACTCAAAGATATTTTCAAACCAGGTGATCATGGAAGTACCTTTGGAGGTAACTACTTAAGTACGCGTGCAGCATTAGAAGTTGTGAATATGCTAGAAGAGTACAAAGCCAGTGGAAAACTCGATCAGAAGATGATCTATTTTGAAGAGAAGCTCAAAGAGATTGCAAAAGGGTTTGGAGATATATTTGTCAAAGAGGTAGGAATAGGCTTTATGCGAGGACTGCGTGCAAAGAGCAGCAAACTCCAAAGTCAGATCATCAATAAGGCATTTGATAAGAGGGTGCTTATCCTCAAAGCTGGGCGCAACACAGTGAGATTCTTGCCACCTCTGACTATTACAAAAGAGGAGATTGATGAAGGGATTGAGAGATTCAAAGAGGCATTGGTGGAGCTAACGTCTTGAAAAGAGTACTCTTTTTCTTGCCCTTGTTGCTCATAGCAGATGATAGCTGGCTTGCAAGTATCCAGCAAAAAGAGCTTCAAATAGAGAGAGAAAGAGCAGTTGTAGAAGCAAAGAAGTTACGAGATAGCTGGATCAATCCTATTCAGATGAGCTATCGCTATCAAGAAGGCAATCAGTTTCCCAATCAACTTCTTAAAACCTTCACCATAACACTTGAGCAGCCACTTTTTAAAAGTGGTGGAATCTGGGCTGCAATACTCTATGCAGATGCTACAAAAATAGCAAATGTGAAGAGTGTTGATAAAAAGCGGCGTCAACTTGTTTTCCAAGCTATTGCCCTAGCAACACAGTATAAAATTTTGGATCTGCAGATAAAAAAGCAACAGTTGGCACTAAAAAATGCATATCTCGATATCAAAATCAAAAGAGAACAGTATCTGCATGGTGAGCTAGATAGCACCTTCTTAGATAATGCAATTATGAAAAAAAACAGTGCTAAGCTGCAAGTGATAAATCTTGAAGACCAAAAGAGAGAGGTTGCGAGGAACTTTGCAAAAATCAGTGATACTAACATTGATAACCTCAAACTGCCAAACTTTCAGCTCATAAAAAAGGAGTATTACCTTTCACATAATTATGACCTGACAATTGCACAAGCAAGCATACAAGCGAGCAAATATAACAGATGGATGCAGGTTGCTCGCTACTTGCCTACTGTTTCTGTTTTTGGATCATACAACTACCAATCAATGCAAGGAAGTCTCTATGTTCCGGGATATAGGTATAGTGACTACTTTTATACCTACGGATTTGCAGTGAGTATGCCGCTTTTTGATATCAATTCTTTGAAAAATATCGAAATTGCCAAACTCGACTACCTCAAAAACCGTGTAGGGTATGCGATAACGCAAAGAGACAAAGAGATGGAGTTTGCTAAAGTCGAAGACAAATTGCAAAAACTGCAAGAGCGCATGGCTTTGGCAGATGAAGATATAGCCCTCTACAAAGATCTAGTCAAAAAGACAAAAGATTTAGTAAAAGCTGGTGAGAAGACGACCTATGATCTAGAGATTTTGCAAAATTCATACAAGATACGTCTTCTTGATAAAGAGATCTATCAACTTCAAAAGCAGCAGATTTTACAAAATATCTATAAAGAGATGCATCCATGATTCCCTTTAGTCAGTTTTTCTATCAGTGGCTCTATGGTGAGGGTGGATACTATACAAAACCTTTAGAGATTGGAAAGAGCGGAGACTTTTTTACAGCTGTGAGTGTCTCACCGCTTTTTGGAGGAGCGATTGCAAATCACATCTATAAACAAATACAAAATGGAGTACTTTCACATGATGCTACAATCTTTGAAGTAGGAGCACACAGAGGCTATCTCTTGGCTGATATTGTACAGTTTCTCTATACTTTCGATCCATCTCTTATAAAGCGTCTGACTTTTGCAATAGTTGAGCCATTTACTCATCTGCAAAAGATCCAGCAAGAGTATTTCAAACAAAGTTTTGGCAATACAGTAAAGCTAGAGCACTATATATCGCTCAAAAATGTAAAAAAGAAACAGGGTTTTGTTGTAGCCAATGAGATCTTTGATGCATTTCCTTGTGAACTCTACTATAAAGGCAAAATGGGATATGTCAAAGAATTTCAGGTAGTTTGGGATGAGTGTGAAGAGGATATTGCCTCCATTGCACATAAATATGGAATACAAAAAGGTGAAATTAGTCGCGGATTTGGCTCTTTTGCAAAGCAATTAGCGCAAGCTTTTGAGAAAGTAGAATTTGTCGCTTTTGATTACGGGGATTTGGAGCATCGCAACGAATTTTCTTTGCGTATATACTATGAGCACCAAGTCCATCCCTTTTTTGAAGAGGGACTAGATATTAGCAAATATTACAAAAAGAGCGATATTACCTATGATGTACATTTTGCTTACCTCATAGACTCTTTTGAAGAGGCAGGATTTGAAAAAGTTGCATACAAAACACAACTTGCAGCACTCGTTGATTTTGGAATTACTGAGCTTTTAGAAAAGATTATGCAAAGCAAGGGATTTGAAGTATATAAAAGGGAGCTTGAAAAGGTTAAAATATTAATAGCTCCCAATCAGATGGGAGAGCGGTTTAAGATGGTAAATATTATTAAACAATAATTTTTTGCTATAATAAGTACAAGGAGCAAAAATGAAGAAAATTCTACTTTTTTTAGCAGCTTTAACCTTCGTACTTGCAGATAGTGTCAATGGATGGGGAAAGCTCCATGAAGCTATCTATAAGGGTGATTTGGAAAAGGTAAAATACCTCGTAACTTATGGAGCAGACATCGAAAAGAGCTCAAAAGCCGGCATCACACCCCTTATAATGGCAGTGAAGATGCGCAATCTCCCCATTGTGAGATATCTTGTAGAGCATGGGGCAGATGTAGATGATGAGGATCTCAACGGCATGACACCGCTGCACTATGCAGTAGGGCAAAGAAGATACAAGATAGTCTACTATCTTATCAAACATGATGCAGATATCAATGCTAAAAACAGATACGGTATCACTCCTCTCCATCAGGCTGCATTTATGGGAGATATAAAGCTTATCGATTACCTTATCAAAATGGGTGCCAATCCAAATCTAAAAAATGCATTAGGCATGAATCCTTGTCAGCTTGCTTATGCAAAACACAAATTTTTAGTGGCAAAATATATGGAGCCATTTACCAAAGGAGAGTGTATTGTTGATAACAATAAACGGTGAACAAAAAGATATTGCACCAAATAAGAGCATAGCTGATATTTTAAAAGATTTAAAAATTGAAGATAAAGTTATGGCGGTTGCAGTGAATATGGAGATTGTCAAAAAAGAGGATTGGGAAAAGTTTACGCCCAAAGAGGGCGATAAGGTTGAGTTCCTTGGCTTTACAGGTGGGGGATGATTACTTCTTTTTAACCTGTTTTATACATGTAGCGGTATAGTTTATTTTTGGTGAAGCGACGATCATTGTAAATGGCTCTTTTCCAGTATACTTGCCATCTTTGAATACCAAAGCGATGTGCTTCATACCTTTTGCACTATTTTCATAAAAATAGAGACTATTTTTTGTACCAGTTTTTGTAAATTTCTCTCCGGTTACATCGACGATCAGGTTATCTTTTTTGTATAACCAAAGCCAAACTTTTTAATATTCTCTTTTGTTAGTGGAATCTTTTTGATTACTTTAAAATCTTTATCTAGAACCGCACTTGTAGCACATACGTATTGGCCATTTGGAAGTTCGCTGGCAACTAAACTTACAGCTGCTATGAATGAGGCAATGATCAATTTTTTCATCTATATCCTTTTTATTGTATAACAGATTGTAACATATTTAGACAATGAGTACTGCACAGACTGCATATTCGCCATCATGAGAGATAGAAAGAGCTATTTTTTTAATCCCAAAAACTTGGTCTTTATTATTAAGAAGTATCGCTTTTGGAGCACCTCTTTCATCTTTAGATAGAAGAATATCATGAAATGCAAGGTCTTTGCCTATACCACAGCCAAGAGCTTTGGCGATTGCCTCTTTTGCTGCCCACACACCTGCAATAGATTCGCTCCGTTTGAAAGTCTCTATCTCACTGGGGAGCATAAAACGCTGCAAACCCTTATGACCAAAACGCTCTCTCATCTTCTCAATACGCTCTATTTTGATCAAATCGATTCCAATATACATAATCAAAGCCTTTTTTTGTTAAAATAGCGCAAAAGTTAGAGGGCTATGCATGCAGAGTATATTGTACTATATGGGGCTTCCTTTTGTCTCATTTTTCCGCTCATTAGAAAAATTTGGTGCATTTATCATTTTTGAAATAAAGCTCTTGCCTCTCTATTTCAAGCCGCCATTGCGTATGCATGAGATTTTACAGCAGATCGACTCAGTGGGAGTTGGATCACTCTTTGTTATTTCACTCACAGCTATTTTTACAGGTCTTGTAGAAGCGATCCAGCTCTATCACGGTTTCCATAAATTTGGTGCAGAGAGTTTCATGGGCTATACGATTTTTGTCTCTATATCCAAAGAGCTTGGTCCTGTTTTTGGCGCTTTGATGCTTGTATCGCGTGCGATAAGTGCTATGACTGCAGAGCTTGGAACGATGCGAGTAACAGAGCAAATCGATGCTATAGATACATTAGCCATTGATAGTAGAAAATATCTCTTGATTCCTCGTATAATTGCTACAACTATCTCTACGCCGGTACTTGTCATCATATTCGTTTTTTTGGCAAATATCGCTGCATACCTCATATCTACTGTAGCACTTGGAGTCAATCCCACTGAATACAAAAACACAATCACAACCTATCTTGAATTTAGTGATATTGGTACTGGTGTGATCAAAGCAGTAGTTTTTGGCTATCTTATCAGTATCATTGGGACGTATATTGGTTATTTTACACGAGGTGGTGCAAGAGGAGTAGGAATTGCAACTACCAAAGCAGTCGTCTATGCCGCTATGACAATATTTGCAGCCAACTACTTCCTCTCTAGCCTCTTTTTGTTTCTTGATTGGTAGCTAGTCACACTTTTTTATACCAAGAGAGGCTAGTAGCTCTTCAAAGAAGGGTCCAGCCTTCTTGTCATAATCATCATGAAACTCGATCACATACTCTCCAGTCTCAACAGTTGCTGGCTCAACGGTAATTTGCGGGGAGATATGGTATTTGGCTATGAGATCATTGACAAGATTGCAGATCTTTTTCTTCTCTTCAATACTTGTATAATCTATCTCAAGTCTTGCGTAGCGCTCCTCCATAGCCATGTGTGCTCTACAATTTTTCATAACTGCTCCTTACATCCAGTCTATAATTTTTTCGACGCTATCAACTACAAATGTTTTGAGAGGAATTTTTTGCAAAGGTTTTGAAGGCACAATTGCTTTTGTAAACCCTTGCGAGGCAGCCTCTTTGAGACGCTGATCAAGCATCATCACATCACGAATATCACCAGTGAGTCCCACTTCACCCAAAAAGAGCGTTTCTGCGCTCAGCGGCCTATTGCGAAAACTACTGAGAATTGCTGCAATGACTGCTAAGTCGGCTGCAGTTTCACCTATTTTGATACCTCCTGCGATATTGACAAAGACATCATACTGATTGAATGGGAGCTCTAACTTTTTTTCTAACAGTGCCAAAAGCATCGTGAGCCTTGAAGCATCAAATCCTGTAGCACTCCGCTTTGGAGTAGGGTAGCCACTCTCAGCAACTAATGCTTGCACCTCCAAAATTATAGGTCTTGAACCCTCCATCACAACAGTAGCAGCAGAGCCTGCAGTTGTATGCTTACGATCAAAGAAACGCTTAGCAATGTTTTTGGCGCTCACCAGCCCCTTTTTAGTCATCTCAAAGATCCCTACTTCACTAATACTACCAAAGCGGTTTTTAAATCCTCGTAAAAGGCGTAGTTCTTTGGAGCTATCACCCTCAAAGTAGAGTACAGTATCTACCATGTGCTCAAGTACCCTAGGTCCTGCAATGGCACCCTCTTTGGTGATATGGCCTATGATAAAGATTGGCAGTTTTTGAGCTTTTGCTAAACGCATAAGCTCAAAAGTTACGGCTCTTACTTGACTGACTGAACCAGGGGCTGAAGGAATTTCATTGGAGTAGATTGTCTGAATGGAGTCTATGACCAAAAGATCATACTGCTCGCTTTGCACATGTGCGATGATGTTTTCTAATATTAGTTCATTCATGAGGTAGAGATTTGGATGGTTTGCCTCTATGCGATTGGCGCGTAGTTTGATCTGACCTGATGACTCCTCTGCACTCACATAGAGCACTTTTTTTCCATCTTTTGCTAAGTTTGCACAGACTTTAAGAAGTAGTGTAGACTTCCCAACTCCTGGGCTTCCTCCAACAAGTACTAGTGAGCCTGTGACGAGACCACCACCAAGCACAAGATCAAGCTCATCAATATGTGTGGAGACGCGCTCAACCCTATCCTCACCAATATCTGTGATGGCTTTTACCTGGGATGGAGAGGCTTTAGCTAACTCTTTCGTAGCTTCGATCTGCTCTTTTGTGAGTTCTATGAAGCTATCCCATGCACCACAGTTGGTGCATTTTCCCATCCATTTGCTACTTTGGTAGCCACATGCCTGGCACTCAAAAAGAGTCTTTTTCTTTGCCATATTATACTTCTATATTTGTGATGATCATCTCTAAGAATTTCTCATTGAAAACTATGCCAAGCAGATAGCGCCATACAACAATAGTTAAAACCATCAAAACAATATAAATAATTGCGATAAATTTGTGCTTCGAAAAATCGAAGTTTTCATAGCGAAAACGCATATATAAAAACCCCACATAAAAAAATATAATGACAAAAACACCAAGCCAAAAGAGTAGCTCTAAATGACTATGCAAAAATTGCATCTAAAATCGTATCCACATACTCATTTGGATCAAAGGGAACAAGATCTTCCATCTTCTCCCCAACTCCTACATACAAGATCGGCAGTTGGAGCTTATTTGAGATACTCAAGAGTGCCCCACCTTTTGCCGTCCCATCAAGTTTTGTCACAATAATGCCATCTACTCCCACCATCTCATTGAAAGCCTCAGCTTGATTGATGGCAGAGTTTCCCTGGGTTCCATCGATGACGAGGAGTTTGCGATGTGGTGCTCCTAGCATCGCTTTGTCACATACACGCACGATCTTTTTGAGCTCTTGTGCAAGATTTGACTGGGTATGGAGGCGTCCTGCAGTATCGATGAGGACATTATCGATATTTTTTGCTCTTGCTTTGGCGATAGTATCATATGCTACTGCACTTGGATCGTGCCCCTGTTTGCTAGCTACTATTGGGACTCCAAGTTTTTGGGCCCAGCGTGAGAGCTGCTCGATCGCTGCAGCGCGAAAGGTATCTCCTGCACCTAAAATCACGCTACGACCTTCCTGTAAGTAGCGATAGGCGAGTTTTGCTATAGTTGTAGTCTTGCCTGCTCCATTGACGCCGATGATGAGCTCTACAAAAGGCTTGACATCGATCTCTTTTGTTGTGGCTGGTTTAAAGAGAAAGAGGAGCTCATTTTTTAATGCTACACGATTGACTTTAGATGGGAGAGAGTTGACGATTTTCTCAACAAGGTCATATTCCACATCAGCTTCAAGAAGGACATCCTCTATCTCCTCAGGTGTTGCATACTCTTTTTTTTCTACATTCTCTTCTATATTTTGGACAGTTTTTTTAAGCGCTTTTTTTATAAATCCAAACATCACTCTCCTTCAACTCTTTGCATATCTGCAACTATCATCTCATAAGGAGCTGCTCCTAGATAGTGTACGAAATATTTACCATCAACAAAGATTATTGTCAAGGGAATTGGCATAGTTGCAGGAGCTTGTACCATTGGATAGAGCCGTTTAGCAAGTTCTTGGTTTTCTTTGATATTGGTAGAGACAAAAAAGTCTATCTTCTCATCCTTTTTAAACTTATCTATATCGTTCGTATGATCAAGCAGTATTCCGATTATTTGCATATTTTTAAACTTTTTGGCTGCAGCTTCAAGCTCAGGGATCTCAGCTTTACACGATGGACACCATGTAGTAAAGAAAAGAAGTGCTACGACTTTTTTGCTATTTGGTATCTTAATCGCGTTGTTTTTGATCTTCAGTGCAATTGTACTGTTTGTATCGCGAAGAGTAAATGTAGAGCGTAGAGGTTTAGGTTTTGGCTTTTGCACACTCTCTTGCTTTGCTTGTTGCGTTTTTGTATGCTCTTCGTGCTCTTTTTTCTGGCATCCTGTTATAATAAAAATGGCAAGAAGAAAGGGTATGAAAATTTTCAAGTCTTATCCCTTTTCTTTTAATTATATGCAAAGAAGGCTTAAAAGTGCGTTGGACGAAGGGTCAATTGAGACAAAAATGCAAAAAACTGCTCTTGCAAAGTGGAGCAAGATCGTATGATCGCTCAAAAATAAATCAGATATTAAAGAAGTTGATTGCACTCTCAAAGGCACGTAATATTTTACTCTATATTCCAATGGAGCATGAAGTAGATATAAGTGCGCTTTTTAAAACTCTGCGGCGTAAAGTAAACTTATTTGTCCCCTTTATGCAAGGGCAAAGTTTCAAGGTGGTAAAATATCGATTACCGTTGCAGCAAAAAAGATTTGGTATAAAAGAACCAAAAAATTCAAGATTTCAACGTAATATAGATTTGGCTATTGTTCCCGTTATCGGGGTAGACGGGAATTTTAGAAGAGTTGGCTTTGGTAAAGGTATGTATGATAGATATTTTGCCACTGTGCCAAAGAGGCCTCTAACTGTTTTTGTACAGCAAAAAGCGTGCATAACAAACAAACAGGTTACCGATAGATACGATGTTTTAGGCGATTTGTTGATTACCCCGCAAAAAATAATAATACGAGGGGATAGTGATGTGGGTAGAATTATTGGTAGGAAGCTCTGCCGCCATTATAAGTGGCGCTGCAGGGTATTTCGCAGCAAAAAAGATAGAAAAAGATAAATTCCGCATCTATGAAGAGCAGGCAAAAGCAAAAGCAAAAGCGATAGAGCATGAAGCACAAATAGTGCTCAAAAATGCTCAAGTAAAAGTCAAAGAGAGTGAACTAGCTCTCAAAAAAGACTTCGAAAATAAGCTTGAAGAGCTTAAAAAAGAGTATGATGACCGTTTTAGTGAATTGATGGAAAAAGAGATGTCTTTGAAACAGATGTTCAAAGACGAACTCAAGCACATTACTCTTGAAAAGCAGGAATTAAAAGAAGAGAGAGAAAAGATCAATGCACTTCGCGAGGAGTATGAGCGCCTCAAGGCTGAATATCAAGAGAAATACAACGAAGTTATGGAAGCATTGCAACTACAAGCTGGCCTCACAGCCCAAGAAGCAAGAGAGCTTATCTTGCAAAAGGTTGAGGAGGAGTCTCGCACAGAGATCGCCAATATTGTGCGCAAATATGAAGAGGAGGCCAAGAGAGAAGCAAAAAGACGAGCTAATTATATCATTGCCCAGGCGACTACACGTTTTGCGGGGGAGTTTGCAGCTGAGCGCCTCATAAATACTGTCAATATTCCAAGTGATGATATAAAAGGGCGCATCATCGGAAAAGAGGGTCGCAATATCAAGACTCTCGAGATGCTTTTGGGCGTGGATATCATCATCGACGATACTCCAAATGCCATTATTTTGAGTTCTTTTAACCTCTATCGCAGAGCAATTGCCACAAAAGTGATCGAAAGACTCGTAGAGGATGGCCGCATTCAGCCAGCACGCATAGAAGAGATTTATGAGAAGGTCAAGGAGGAGTTTGACCAACAGCTCTTAGAAGAGGGTGAAGAGATTGTGCTTGAACTTGGAATTGGGCAGATGCACCCTGAGCTCATCAAGCTCATAGGACGTCTCAAATTCCGTGCAAGTTATGGGCAAAATGCCCTCGGCCACTCTCTTGAGGTTGCACATTTGGCTGGCATCATGGCTGCTGAGATGGGTGGCGATGAGGTTCTAGCTAAACGGGCAGGTCTTTTGCACGATATCGGTAAAGCGCTTACTCATGAGTACAGTGGAAGCCACGTGGATCTTGGAGCAGATGTGTGTAGACGCTACAAAGAGCCTGATGTTGTTATCAATGCTATCTATGCACATCATGGCCATGAGGAGCCACGAAGTATCGAAGCTGCTGCAGTGTGTACTGCAGATACTCTCAGCGCTGCGAGACCTGGTGCAAGACGCGAAGTCCTTGAGGCATTCCTCAAGCGTGTCCAGGCAATCGAAGAGATAGCTCTGAGCAAACCGGGCGTGAAAAAAGCATATGCTATCAATGCTGGACGTGAAGTGCGTGTCATTGTCAACGCTGAGCTTGTGACTGATAATGAAGCAGTACTTTTAGCTAAAGAGATAGCAAAAGATATTGAGGGCCAGGTACAGTATCCAGGTGAGATCAAAGTCAATGTTATTAGGGAGCAGCGCGCAATTGAGTTTGCGCGTTAATCCTCGTGTGGTAAGTCATCATACGGATCAAGATGGATAGTGATATGCCATTTTGAGTTAGGATCTAACTTCTTGATAGCATCTTCGATCCTATCTGATACTGCATGCGCATCGAGAAGCGAAATCTCTGGAGTAAAGACTACATGCACATCTACAAAATTTGTGTCTCCGCTTCTGCGAGTTTTAAGATAGTGGTAATTGGTTACCTCTGGTTGTGAAGTTATAACTTTTTTAATTTTTTCTACAGTTTCATCTTCAAGCGAAACATCCAAAAGCATCAAAGTTCCCTCTTTGATTAGCTCATACGCCTCTTTGATGATGTAGATCGCAATAGCTATACCAAAGACACCATCTATCCAGTGCCAATTTGTAAAATAAATAACAGCCAAAGAAAGAAGTACAGCAGCATTGCTAAAGAGGTCGGTTTTATAGTGAAGTGCATCAGATTTAACAACCATATTGTTTGTCTTTTTCGCTACATAATTGAGAAAAGTTACCAAAAATCCTGTTAGAACTATCGATATGATCATTACTACTATCGATGCATCAAGATATGCAATTTTTTCCTTTGTAATGATGTTGTGGATACCTTTGTAGAGGATAAAAAGACCAGAAATGGTAATAATAGTCCCCTCTATTACTGCAGCAAGTGCTTCAATTTTTCCTAGACCGTAGTTAAATTTCTCTGTTGGTGCTTTTTCAGCTTTTGAAATTGCAAAATAGTTAAACATCGAGACTGCAATATCAAGTATTGAGTCTATAGCACTTGCAAGAACAGCAGCTGATCCACTCAATATCCCCACAATAAGTTTGATAATGACAAGAATAGTCGCTACAATACTTGCTACTACCGTCGCTTTCTTTTGCAGGGTCATATCTATCCTTGGAAATTTTTTGATAATTGTATATGAAGTTGGCTTAAGATCTTATCTACATACTTTTCCATCAATGTATGAGAGTGTTCACACTTTTGTGGAGCAAAGTTATCGCTTACTACTTTGATAATAGTTAATGGCACAGCAAATCTTTTGGCTACCTCCACAAGTGCACTCGCTTCCATATCAGCTAAGGTTTTGAGAGGCTTGGATGCTGGAATATCTACTGTAGTGCAGGCAGCTTGGTGGAGGTTTGTCTTTGGCGATATATGAAATACTTTATGCGTACAACTATCTATAATCTTTTTTATTTCATAGATTCCCGCCTCTTGTCCGGCAGCATAGCCAATATTGACAAGTGGTTCTCTCTCTTTTGCTAAAGCATATGTAGCAGCACTCGCAGCTGCAATACGTCCAATGCCACTAATGATGAGGCGAAAATGGCTATTGTGGTAGAGTAAAAAGGGCTCTTTTTCAAATGGTCGGAGCTGAAGAGCATCTATAAATGGCAGAGCCTCCTGTTTCGTGGCAAAGAGCAAGAGCATAGTAGGCCTTTGCAAAAATATAATCAAGATTGTAACAAAATTGATTATAATTGCTAAAAAAATTGAAGCTGGATAGAGGATGGATATAGAAAAGATAAAAGAGGAGCGAAAAAGGTGGCTAGAGTGGAAAAATATCGCTCCTTTAAGAGTAATGTTGCATGAGTTGCCTGAAGTTGAAGCCAAAATTTGTTTAGGCGATATTATCAAAATCGAAGCTGATGTGGATGAAAATATACAAAAAAAAGTGCAAAACATTGCCTGGGCGATGCGACCATGGCGTAAGGGGCCTTTTGAGGTTATAGGCACATTTATCGATAGTGAATGGAAGAGCTTCATCAAATACAATCTCTTAGAACCTTATTTTAATCTAGCAGATAAAGATGTCGCAGACGTGGGATGCAATAACGGTTATTATATGCTGCGCATGCTCACACACAAGCCCCGTTCTTTAACAGGTTTTGATCCATCGCCTCTTTTTAAGACGCAATTTGATTTTATCAATCATTTTGTAAAAAGTGATATAGTATATGAACTTTTGGGAGTAGAGCATCTTCCATATTATGGCAAAAAGTTTGATACAATCTTTTGCCTTGGTGTTATCTATCATCGTAGCGATCCTATCGCAATGCTCAAAGGTATAAAAAAAGCGCTCAAAGAGGGTGGAGAGCTCTTTTTGGATAGTTTCTATATCGAAGGAGATGAGCCAGTGGCTTTGTGTCCTGCAACTACTTATTCTAAAATTCCAAATGTCCACTTTGTCCCAACAATTAAAGCGTTGCAAAACTGGTGCGAAAAGGCAGGACTATATGATTTTGAAGTTTTGGCTACAAAGCCAACCACATTTGAAGAGCAAAGAAAAACTGATTGGATTTTGGGAGAGAGTTTGGAAAACTTTCTCGATCCCCAAGATCTGAGTAAAACTGTTGAGGGCTATCCAGCTCCAAAACGAGTCTATATACGTGTAAAAAATAGAAAGGAGAAGAGATGATAAAAGTGTATGGTATCAAAACTTGTGGAAGTGTCAAAAAGGCGTTGAAGCTATTAAATGAGTGCGGAGTGGAGTATGAGTTTGTCGATTTTAAAAAAGAGCCTGTAGGATGTGACAAGATTGATAGTTGGCTCAAAAAAGTCTCCATTGATAAACTCTTCAATACAAAAGGAACAAAGTATCGCCAGTTAAAACTCAAAGAGCTCAACCTCGATGAGAATGGGAAACGAGAGTGGCTTTGCAAAGAGAATCTTCTTATCAAAAGACCTGTAATAGAGCTAGATAATGGTGAAGTGATTGTAGGATTTGATGAAGAGCTCTACAAAAAAGAGTTTTGCGATGCTTAAAACCCATCTCAAAATCGATAGAGAGCTTTGTGGGGAAATAGTGGAGCTCAAGCCCGGCTATGCGAAAGTTGTGCAAAAAACAAGCCCCAAAATGGCAGCTGATGAGGAGGGCCTCGTGCATGGAGGCTTTACTTTCGGAGCTGCAGATTTTGTAGCTATGGTAGCTGTGAATGAGCCAAATGTAGTGCTCATTGCAGCTGAGGTGAAGTTCAAAGCTCCTGTAAAAGTGGGAGATGAGGTAGTCTATGAAGCAAAAGTGCTCGAGAGTGAATATCCAAAAGCGCAAGTGGAAGTACGCGCTTTTGTAGGTGAAGTTGAGGTGATGCAAGGGGTTTTTAAAACCTATGTAACCCTAAAACATGTATTTGCAGTCAGATAGCGCGTAGCCAGTAATCGACAAACCTTTGCTCATCTGCAATAGTTGTGGGCTCTCCATGCCCTGGATAGACCGGTTTATCATAGGGAAGTGATTTAAATCTTTCAAGACTTTTGCGCATTGCTTCTGGATCGGAGTACGGAAAATCTACCCTCCCGATGCTTCCACGAAAAATAAAGTCTCCACTACACCAAAAATCCCCAAAATCGATCACGCTACATCCTGGAGTGTGACCTGGAAAATGCAAAAACTTTAGCTTGACTCCATCTATTTCAATCTCCTCATCACCACTCACTTTAATATCAGGAGTGCATTTTGGCACCTGTATGCCAAATTGGTCACTTTGAAGCATGAAGCTATCCTCTTTGTTGATGACGATGGGAATATCGAGCTGCTCTTTGAGCTCGGCATTGCTCCAGACATGATCAAAATGACCATGTGTATTGAGAATTGCCACAGGATTTTTGACGTGAGAAAGTACCCATTGGGTAGCCCCGACTCCGGGGTCTACTATGAAATCCTTGCCATCAATTGATACAATATAGCAATTAGTTTGATACTGTCCCATTGGTTGGTATTGTATTTGCAAAATAGCTCCTTAAGGATAGTAATGGAATTTTTTCAATCAGTTATCACGGCACTTCAGTGTGTTGATCCGCATCAAAAGATAGAGCAGTGTAGCAAAATTTATAAAAATTTCGCAAGATATGATTTTGCAATGAATGCTCCTGTGTATGCATGGAAGGAGCCTTCATTTACAGCCTTTTGCACAGTAGTAGATCCGCAGAAGGTTCCAAGGCGCAAGCGATTTGATACGAAAGAGGGTAGAGCAATACTGCTGCATGCAATTGCTCATATTGAGTATAGTGCTATCGATTTGGCTCTTGATGCAGCACAAAGATTTCGCAATCTTCCTCAAAAGTTCTATAGTGACTGGATCAAAGTAGCCTATGATGAGTGCCGGCATTTTCTCATGATTGAGAGGCTTTTGCATGAGCTTGGATACAGATATGGAGATTTTCCAGTCCATAGCGGGCTCTATGATGCAGCAAAAGCTACGCCAACGCTCATTGGCCGCATGAGTGTGGTTCCGAGATATCTGGAGGCAAATGGATTGGATGCAAATCCAAAAATCATCCAAAAACTGGCTCCTTTCAAAGATCCTTTTGCACAAAAGATCCGTGAAGCACTCAATATCATTTTGCAAGAAGAGATCGATCATGTCAAACGAGGGGATTACTGGTTTCGTTGGGCTTGTAAAGTTGATGGAATTGATGACTTGATAGCTGAATATATGAAGCAGGTGGAGCGAGTCTATCCAGGAACGCTTCACTCAAAAAAGGATCTCAATATTGCTGCGAGGAAGGCTGCAGGCTTTGTCTGTGAAGAGATAGAGCTCCTTGCAAAGGATAAAATTTCTTGTAAATAATTATTATCTACTGTAAAAAAATATTATTATTAAGAGCCAGAGTTATATATAAAAGAATCATTTAAGCAAAAATTTAATAAAATAGATTTACGAAAATAACTAACCGGAGATAGCAATGAAGCACATACCACTATTTTCTGCACAAATTGGTGAGGAAGAGCAAAAACAGATAGACGAAGCCATACAGGGTGCCGATAAAGAGGCCGAACTCGAAGATGCATTTGCAGAATATATCGGCACAGACTATGCAATTGCTACTAGCAATGAGACTGCTGCACTCCACCTAGCAATGACTGCAATAGACCTCAAGCGTGGCGATAAGATCATATGTAGTGTCAATGATTATCCAAATGTTCCAGAGGTGGTGCGCCACTTTGATGCTGAACCTATTTTTGTCGATATTAATGAAGATGATTTCAATATCGATCTTGATACAATGGAAGCGATTTTGAGTAAAAACAAGAGTAAAAAACTCAAAGGTGCAATTATCAATCATGTGGCAGGACAGCCAACAGATCTTGATAGACTCTACGACATTGCAAATCACTTTGGTATTTTGATCATCGAAAACGCTGCCCACGCGATGGGAGCGACATATAATGGCGAAAAGATTGGTTCACTCAAAGCAGATATGACAGCATTTAGTTTTAATCCACATAGATATCACAACATTGCTAATGGTGGAATGCTCACAACTTTCAATGAAGAACTTGATTACAGATCGAGACTTCTGCGCCAAAATGCTATGATAAAAAAAGAGTGGGATGATCAGGGAACTTTAGGGTATGTATACGATGTAGTAGATATCGGTCTAGAGTATGAACAAAGCGGCATTGATGCAGGATTTAACATAGCGCAGTTGCAAAAAAATGATGAGCGTATTGCAAGACGTAAAGAAATTGCTGCAATATATCACAAAGAGCTTGCCAATACACCGCATATTACACTGCCAAAAGAGTTAAGAGACCATACCTATTCGCTCTTTATCATCAAAATTGACAAAAACAGAGACTCCTTTGCAAGAGAGCTCTACAAAAGAGGCATCGAGGTAGGCCTGCACTACATTCCATTGCACCTACTTAGCTACTACAAGCAAAAGTATTCGCTCAGAGTCAATGACTATCCAAAAGCATTGCGCAATTTTCAGCAGATCATGTCGATTCCAATTCATGCAGACATGAGTGATGATGATGTAGGATATGTCATTGAACAGATCAAAGAGGTGGCTCAATCAAGAGTATAGTAGCTTTCTTTGAGGAGAGCTTTTATGCTCCCTCATGGTACCATTGGATGGTGAGCATACTTGCATCTCCTCTTTCTCTTCTTTATTGTGCTACATCAATTTCTAAGAAACTATGCAAAAAGTATAATCCGCAGATCCCTGTCATAAGTATTGGAAATCTCACAGTTGGTGGAAGCGGAAAGACTCCACTCCTCATAGCTTTAGCAAAAGAGTATGAAGATGTGGCAGTCATTCTTCGAGGCTATAAGCGTCATTCAAAAGGCCTCGTGCAAGTGAGTAAATATGGGCAGATTCTCACTGATATAGCAACAAGCGGTGATGAAGCGATGCTTTTGGCAAAGTCTTTGCCACATGCAAGTGTCTATGTTTGTGAGGATAGAGTAAAAGCAATAAAAACAGCAATAGCAGATGGAGCGAAGACTATCTTTTTAGATGATGCATTTCACCACTGCATAAAAAAGTTTGATATTGTTATTGATACAAATCCGCCAAACCCTCTTTGCCTTCCTGCAGGTCCCTATAGACTACCAAGGTTTTTTATAAAATTTGCAGACGCTTTAGTTCAAGAAGGGAGAGATTTTTGGCGAAAAGTTACAATCAAAAATCCCACACAAAAGATGGTACTCCTCACAGCAATTGCAAACCCCCAAAGGCTTGATCTCTATTTGCCCAAAAATATTAAGAAATACCACTTTGAGGATCACCACTACTTTAGCGCTCAAGAGCTGGAGCAGATTTGGCAAAAAGAGCAGCCTACATCATTCTTGGTTACAAGCAAAGACTTGGTAAAATTAGAAAAATTTAACTATCCGCTCTCCCTTTTGGATCTAGAGATAGAGGTTTCACAAGAGTTACGAAAAAAAGTAGAAAAGTATATAAAGGATAGCGTCGATGCAAAAAAAGATACAAATAGTTCAAACACTCCTTGATGCTCTCCCTTTTATCAAGAAGTTTCGCGATCAAGTATTTGTGATCAAATATGGCGGAAGTGCGCAGACTGACCAAAAGCTCAAAGAGCAGTTTGCGCAAGATATACTTCTCCTCTACACAGTGGGGATCAAACCTGTAATCGTCCATGGGGGCGGCAAACGTATCACCGAGATTCTCAATCGTCTCCATATCGATACTCACTTTATTGATGGGCAGCGAGTTACTACTGAAGAGGTGATGGAGATTGTGGAGATGGTGCTCAGTGGTGATATCAACAAGGAGATTGTAAGTCTGCTTAATAACCACGGCGCGAAGGCTATAGGAATCAGTGGAAAGGATGCGCATTTTATCACAGCACGTCCTAAAGACTTTGAGAAGTTTGGCTATACCGGTATTATTGATCATATAGATCCAGCAGTGGTGCACAATCTATTGCAAGAGCAGTTTATTCCAGTTATTGCACCCATTGCTGCTAGCAATAAGATGAGTCATCCAGGATACAATATCAATGCAGATCTTTGTGCGAGCAAAGTAGCAGCAGCTTTGAAAGCCAAAAAGATCATTTTCCTCACCGATACTCCTGGAGTATTGGATAAAGAAGGAAAGCTCATATCAACACTCACCGAAGAGAAGATCAAACTCCTCAAAGCTGATGGAACAATCAGCGGTGGAATGATTCCAAAAGTAGATGCTTGCCTTGAAGCGATTGAAGGAGGAGTTGAAAAAGCCCATATCATTGATGGAAGAGTTGAGCATTCGCTACTTCTTGAGATCTTTACAAGCGAGGGTATAGGCACACAGGTGCTAGGAGGATAGGATGGTAGTAGTTTTATGCACTGCGCCAAATATGGATGAAGCCAAGACAATAGCCAAGATTTTGGTAGAAGAGAAGAGGGCAGCATGTGTGAGTATCATCCCCCATCTTACATCCATCTACTCTTGGCAAGGTGAGATTGTCGAAGATAGTGAAGTGCAAATGGTTATCAAAACAACTTCACTTGATAAAGTCGAAAATCGTATCAAAGAACTTCACTCCTATGAAGTTCCAGAACTTGTAGTGCTAGAGGTTTCGCATGGAAGTAGTGATTACTTGAAGTGGCTTGAAGAGAGTATAAATTGAGTATAATTGCATAAAAAATTCAAAGGGTATCGATGGAATTTGTTGAGACGCGAGGCAATGACGGTAATCATCCCAAAACTGTTTCATTTTCGGAAGCGATTTTAAATCCTAGTGCAAGCTTTGGTGGACTCTATGTCCCAAAGAGTTTGCCAACAATAGATGAAGTTTTTTTACAAAATCATCTCAATAGCAGCTATAAAGAGCTAGCATTTGCTATATTGAAACTCTTTCAAATCGATATAGAGAATGCACTTTTAAAAGAGGCGTTGGATCTGTATGATAAGTTTGATGATCCAAGTAATCCTGTGCCTGTAGTCAAAGTGGAAGAGAACCTCTTTGTCAGTGAGCTCTACCATGGACCTACGCGAGCTTTTAAAGATATGGCTTTGCAGCCTTTTGGGTACATTTTGGCAAAACTTGCGCAAAGAAGAGGAGAGAACTATCTCATCCTGGCAGCAACGAGTGGTGATACAGGTCCTGCAACTCTCGAGACATTCAAAAATAGGGACAATGTAAAAGTTGCTTGCATGTATCCAGCTGGTGGAACGAGTGATGTACAGCGCTTGCAGATGGTGACTGAAGATGGGAAAAATCTCAAAGTCATCGGAATTATAGGTAACTTTGATGATGCGCAGACAGCACTCAAAAACCTCCTTGCATCCCAGCGTTTCAAAGAGACTCTTGCCCAAAAAGATATCAAACTCTCAGCTGCAAACTCAGTCAATTTTGGTCGTATTATTTTTCAGATTATCTATCACATCCATAGCTATCTTGAGCTTGTGAGGCGCGGAGAAATTGGTATGGGCGATGCCACTAATATCATTGTGCCAAGTGGAAATTTTGGTAATGCGTTGGGTGGATACTATGCCAAGAAGATGGGCACACCTCTAGCAAAGATTCTCATAGCCTCCAATGCCAATAATGTCCTTACTCAACTCATCAATGAGGGGCGCTACGATCTGCGCAACAAAGAGCTCATCAAGACAAGCTCACCGGCTATGGATATCCTCAAATCCTCAAATATTGAGCGAGTGCTCTATGACAAATTTGGGCCAGAGCGAACAAAAGAGCTGATGGAGAGTCTCCAAGAACAAGGCTTTTATGAACTAAGCGTGGATGAGCTGCAGAGTCTTCGCGAAGATTTTGACGCTGATTTTACACTCGATAGTGAAGTCAAAGAGATCATCAAAGAGTACGCTCTACAAAAAAACTATCTCATGGATCCTCACACTGCAACGACTATTAAGCTGTATAAAAAATATAGCAGTGATAAAAATGTAGCTTACTCTACTGCAGAGTGGACAAAGTTTGCTCCAACTGTTCTCGTAGCGATTGAGGGTGAGAGGGGGGTGCGCGATCAAGAAGCTCTCGAGCGAATCTCTAAAAAGCTTGGTGTCAAAATCCCAGAGCCTATAGCTGCGCTTTTTCATAAGCCTATTGTGCACGATTTGGTCGTCCCAAAAGAGCAGATCGAAGAGGAGATTCTCCGCTTCCTCTAGCTCTTTTTCATGAGGCGCCAGATAAAGTAAACAAAAGGTATCTCAAAAATTACAAGAAAGAGAGTCACTTTCCATGTACCCAGCGGATCTTGGGTATAGGGAAGCCCTCCCGTATTCATACCAAAAAATCCGGTGACCAGTGTCATAGGCAAAAAGATCGCTGAGATTATTGTGAGAATGAACATTATCATATTCATCCGCTCATCTATTCTTGTGCGATAGAAACTGTAGAGATTATCAAGTTTTTCCATACCACTGCGACAAAAGCGCAAAGAGCGCTCAATATGCTCTTCGAGATCTTTATAGGCAAGCTCATCAATACGATCTTTGTAGTGTTTGATAAAGCGGCTAAAAGCTATCATCGCATGAGCCATGAGGCGTTCAATGAGTGAGAGCTCTTTCTTGATCTCTATCCAATCTTTTGCAAAATCTCCTTCATACGTATCTTCATAGAGCATATCTTCCATTTTCTCTATTTTTGTGTGAAGTCGTGAGATCTTTGCCAATATCTTATCAACTCTCACATCTAAAAAGTTGTGCAATGTTGCAAAGTCACCTAGTTGCACAAAATCTTTGGCACTGCGACAATACTCATACACATTCCCTTCTTTTATCAAGAATGCATAGCTAATAATCTTTACTTTATCATCTTTGATGTAGGGAAGGCGCAAGATAAATATCGCATACTCTTTTGTAACTTCAAAGTCGCTCGGATGCTCCGAATTGATAATATCATCGATGAGATATTTATTGATCTGAAATTTCATTCTCTATTTTTTCCTTTTTTTCTTCGAGATTAATATACTCTTCCATAAGTTTCTCATGCTCTTGCTGCAAAGCCTCAAACTCTTCAGAGAGTTTGAGAAGACCTTGCTCTTCGTAGCATGAAGGGTCGCTCAGACACTCATTGAGCTGGGCAAGTTTTTCTTCAAGCTCTTCTATGAGAGTAGGAAGCTCTTCTAATCTTTTTTGCTCTTTGTATGAGAGTTTTGGTTTTCTCTTTTTGATACGCTCTTTGGGAGGCTCTTTTTGAGAAGCGGTTATGAGGTTTTGAATATCTTCTAGCTCCTTTTCGATTGCAAGATATTCACTGTAGCTTTGGTATGTCTCCTCTATCTGGCCGTCTCCTTTGAATATGAAGAGCTTTTTAGCAATTTTGTCTACAAAGTAGCGGTCATGACTCACAAATATGACTGACCCTTGGAAATTTTGCAGATACTCTTCGAGGATATTGATAGTTGGAATATCGAGATCATTGGTAGGCTCATCGAGTATGAGACAATCCACATCTTTGGTAAAGAGAAGTGCCAAAGCTACGCGGTTTTTCTCGCCACCACTCAATGAGCCAATCTTTTTATCCAAAAACTCTTTAGGAAAAAGAAAATTTTTGAGATAACCATAGACATGCATACTCTTGCCACCCACTTGGACTCTGTCACCTCCATTGGGGCAGAAGGTTTCGATGAGATTTTTATCATCATCGAGCATGGAGCGGTTTTGATCAAAATAGCCTATTTTGATATCGCCTCTTTTTATCACTCCGCTATCTGGCTCCATTTGGCCTAGCAAAATCTTAAGAAGTGTAGACTTCCCAGCACCATTTTTCCCAACTATTGCGATGGTATCGCGCTGGAGTATGCGTGTGGTAAAATCTTTTATGAGTGTTTTGCCACCCAAGGTTTTGGAGATATTCTCAATCTCAAAGAGGACTTTTTTCTTGCTTACTCCATCTTCACGATTGAAGTGCTTCTTTTCTCTTTGGAGCTGGAGCTGGATCTTTTTGATCATGGCAGGATTTTTTTTCGCCTGTTCTCGGAGCTCCAAAACTCTCTTTTTACGTCCTTCATTTCTTTTCATTCTCGCTTTCACTCCGCGTCTTAGCCACTCCTCTTCTTGCTTGAGTAGGCGCAGGAGGTTTTCGTGCTGTTTTTGTAGATTTTGCAAGAGCTCCTCTTTTTGGTGCAGATAGTCACTATATCCACCTTTGAAGCTTCTAAGTTTGCAATCTTCTACTTCTACTACTCTTGTAGCGATATGGTCGATGAAGTAGCGATCATGACTCACAAAAATTAGGGTATAGTGCTCTTTGAGAATGAGCTCTTCCAAAAACTCCACCATATAGACATCGAGATGGTTCGTAGGCTCATCAAGAAGCAAGACATCCGGTTTTTGGAGCAAAAGTCCAGCCAGAGCCACTCTTCTTTGCTCGCCACCACTCAGCGAACTAACCAGCCTCTCTTCATACTCTTTGAGGCGAAACTCTTGCAAAATACGCTCAATTTTCTCTTCGATATTCCACGCATCGTGATAGTCAAGATAGTTATTGAGTTCGTTGAGTTGCGCAAGGAACTCTTGGTTTTGTGGATCTTGTGCTATTTTTTCGGTGAGCTCTTCATAACGCTTTTTGGCTTCATTTATCTCTTTGAGCTGTTCTAAAATCGCTTCTTTGACACTCAGATGCGCTTCAAATTGAGGGACTTGTGGCAGCATCTTGATAGTAATACCTTGGCGCACAAGACGCTCTCCTTCGTCGGGCTGTTCGATTCCAGCAATGATCTTCATGAGGGTTGATTTGCCGCTGCCATTTTTCCCAACGATTGCAATCCTCTCACCCTCATCAATAGTTATATCCACACTGCACAATATCTTTTGTGCCTCGTAGTTTTTCTTTATTCCAATGAGATCTATGAGAGTCATTGATGACCTTTTTAAATTAAATTGATAAAAAAATTAGTAAAGCCTAACTAATATGGTTTGTGTATAATAGTCTAAATTTTCAAAAAGGACAATAATGCTTGGTGTAAGCATTTTTTATGGATTGTATATCCTCATCAAAATCTACATAGCAACTATGCAAGCAGGCTTCGTTGCCAAGGCAAAAGATGGCAAGCCTGTGCTTATGATGCCGAGTAAATTTTTCAAAGCTGGACGCTATGCTATAAAAAAAGAGCGAGTAGTCATCGCAGAGGCTTTTATCGAATATATTCTCTTTATCTTTTGGATGGGATTTGGTCTGCGCATGCTTGATCAGATGATCCAGATTGATGATGTGGTGCTTAAAAGTGTGGTCTATATCGATCTTTTCTTTGCTATTAATTATCTTGTCACTCTTCCATTTGATATTTATCAGAAGTTTGTTATCGATGAAGAGTTTGGATTTAACAAATCGACATGGAAGCTTTTCATAGCTGATCAGCTCAAAATTGCAGCGCTCTTTTTGATTTTTGGATCTCTCATTGTCTATATAGTAAGCTGGATCATTGTCAATGTCCAAAACTGGTGGATATGGGGATTTGCAGTAGTATTTGGGCTTATAATTCTTATCAATGCAATCTATCCTATACTCATTGCTCCAATTTTCAATAAGTTTACTCCCTTGCAAGATAAAGAGCTTGAGAAAGATATCAATGAACTCTTAGAACGAAGTGGATTTAAAGCCAATGGTGTCTATGTGGTTGATTCAAGCAAAAGAGATACAAGGCTCAATGCATATTTTGGGGGCTTAGGAAAAAGCAAGAGAGTAGTGCTTTTTGATACACTTTTACAAAAGCTCTCACGCAGCGAACTTCTAGCGGTCTTGGGTCATGAGTTAGGACACTTTAAGCATAAAGATATTCTCAAAAATATCTTCATGATGGGCGTGATGTTTTTTGCACTCTTTTACATCTTTGCCAATCTGCCTGCATCGCTCTATGAAAAGGTGGGTATTCCAGCAGATGCTCCCTATAGCATTATAGCTATGTTTTTGCTTCTTAGCCCGGTTTTCTTCTTTTTCTTTATGCCCCTTATCAATTTCGTGAGTCGTCGCAATGAGTATGCAGCAGATCGTTATGGGAGTGAGCTTGGCGGTAGAGCAAATTTGCGCAACGCTTTGTTGAAACTAGTAGAAGAGAATGCCCATTTTCCACTCTCGCATCCACTCTATATCTTCTTTTACTACTCTCACCCGCCAATTCTAGAGCGACTCAAAGCGCTTGGATTTGAAGAGGAGAGCGAAGCAGATGAAGCCCTCAAAGGTGAGTGTGCAGCAATCGATGAAGATAGATGAGGCTTTGAAGTTAGGTGCAAAAAGATTAAAAGAGGTAGCACGGAGGCCTCTTTTTGAGTCTGAACTGCTTCTTGCACATAGCCTTGGCAAAGATCGCATCTACCTCCATGCTCATCCTGAAGAGATTGTACAGAGTAAGAAGTATTGGGAGTTTATAGAGCGTAGAAGCCACGGGGAGCCGGTTGAGTATATTACAAAGAGAGTGAGCTTTTATGGTGAAGAGTTCTTCATCGATTATGGAGCTCTCATACCCAGACCAGAAACGGAGTTACTTATAGAAAATCTCCAGCCTCTTTTGCAAGGAGATGAGAAAATCGCTGAGATTGGGACAGGTAGTGGTGTGATTGTCATCATGCTCAAAAAGCTCTTTCCACATATCGAAATTATCGCAACAGATATTAGCAAAGAAGCTCTAGCAATTGCTCAAAAAAATGCAGCACTCCATGATGTAGCTATAGAGTTTGTGCATACATCTTTTCTAGATGGTATAAACAGTCCAATCGATGTTATTGTGAGCAATCCACCCTATATCGCCAATGATTATCCTTTGCAAGAGAGTGTACGTGATTTTGAGCCGCAGAGTGCTCTTTTTGGTGGAGAGAGAGGTGATGAGATACTGCAAAGAATTATAGATACATTTTTCTTTAAAGATGCAAAAATCTTGGCATGTGAGATGGGATATGATCAAAGAGAGTATATTGAGGAGTATGTCACAGCGAAAGAGGCAGATGTAGCGCTAACTTTTTATAAAGATTATGCAAATCTTGATAGAGGATTTATTATAAGGAAAAAAAATGGTTAAAAAATGGATAGATATTGTGTATCTCATACTTCTTGGAGTCGGTTTGGGATATGTGCTAACAGTTGGAGTTTTTGTGGCTCCTGTCGTATTTCATGCAAATGATTATATAGGCACAAATTTGCTCAATCACTACCAGATGGGTCTTATCATGACTGCAATATTTCTTAAAGGAAACTACTTTCTCAATACTCTGGCTATCATCATAATTCTTCGTGAAGCGTATGCATATAAAATTTTTGATAGAGATAAAATTGTAGTTCCAGCAGCTGGAACGGCTGTATTGATGATATTTTTATTTACTTTGTACTATACTAAGCAGATAGTTTCGATGCAAGCACTTGGTGAGAGTATAGTCAACGATCCAGTTTTTCAAAATGCACATAAAGCAAGTGAGCTAGATTTCCAGCTTCTAGCCCTCTCGCTTTTACTTCTGCTTGCAAGGAGACTCTATCTTTGCTGTAAGGGATAGTGGTGGATCATATTATAAAAATCAAAGATCTTTATAAAAGTTTTGGTCACAAGCAGGTGCTCAAAGGTGTCAATCTCAATGTTGTAAGAGGTAAAACTACAGTTATATTGGGACTCTCTGGTGGTGGAAAATCGACAATCATCAAACATATTGTAAGGCTTCTCATACCTGATAAAGGGGAAGTGTGGGTAGAAGATGTGGATATGGCAAGGGCTGATGAGGAGACAGTTTTTCGCATGCGCAAAAAAATCGGCTATCTCTTTCAAAGTGGAGCGCTCTTTGACAGTATGAATGTATATGAAAATGTTTCTTTCCCACTGCGTGAGCATACAGATATGAGTGAGCAAGAGATTCGTAAAAAGGTTGAAGAGCGTCTTTTGATGGTTGGCCTCAAACCGCAAGAGGTGCTCGATCTCTATCCAGATGAACTAAGCGGTGGTATGCGCAAAAGAGTTGGACTTGCTCGCAGTATCGTTCTCGATCCCCAGATAATTCTTTATGATGAGCCTACAAGTGGGCTGGATCCCATTACAAGCGATCTTATCACGCAGCTAATTCGCCGTATGCAAGAAGAACTCCATGTCACTTCAGTGCTTATCAGTCATGATATCAAAGAGAGCTTTAAAGCGGGAGACTACTTTGCGATGCTTTATGATGGAAAGATAATCGAGTATGGAGATGAAGTGAGTTTTAAAAACTCTTCAAATCCGTATGTGCAGCAATTTTTGGAAGGAAAGGCCCAGGGGCCTATAAAAGTGGTAGAGTAATTAGTCTCTTTGGTTACGCATCCATGTAGGAATATCGAGAACATCTTCGCTCTCATCTATCCCACCACTCACTTTTCTTTTACTGATTCTCATGCTGTTTTGGAGAGGTTCTACAACTTTTAACGGTTCCTCCTCTTGGATCTTTTGCTCAAATCCTGTAGCGATGAGTGTGATTTTAACTTGGTCTGGTGCCATGTTTTCATTTGTTGTAGTACCAAAGATAACATGTGCATCTTCATCAGCGCTCTCATAGACGATATCCATAGCTTCACCGATATCTACAAGCGGATAGTCTGGATGGATAGTGAAGTGGACAAGTACGCCCATAGCACCATTGATTGACACATTGTCAAGCAGAGGTGATTCGATCGCACTTTTGATCGCTTCATAGGCGCTATTTTCACCTTCAGCTTCGCCGACACCCATAAGTGCAAGGCCTCTGTGACTCATGACAGTTTGTACGTCTGCAAAGTCGAGATTGATATCATTTTGACCATAAGAGAGGATTACACCACTGATCCCACTTACAGCCCTAGCCAAGACATCATCAACGATTTTGAAGCTATCTTTGATTCCTAGTTTTTTGTCAACAATTGCAAGGAGTTTGTCATTTGGAATTACTACGATTGAGTCGCTCTCTTTTTTGAGTTCATTGATTCCCTCTTCAGCAAGTCTTGCTCTGCGTCTTCCTTCAAATTTGAAAGGTTTTGTCACAACTGAGATTGTCAGAGCACCTACCTCTTTTGCAGCTTGAGCAATGATTGGTGCAGCACCCGTTCCTGTGCCTCCACCCATTCCTGCAGAGATAAAGACGATATCTGCTCCGTCAAGATTTTCTTTGATAGATTCATAGCTTTCAAGTGCAGCTTCTCGTCCAATCTCAGGCTTCATTCCAGCACCTAGTCCACGTGTAGTCTTCTCGCCTAGTTGAATTTTTACATGTGCCTGGGATGTAGCAAGAGCTTGAGAGTCGGTATTGGCTACCAATAGTTCAATACCATCTATCCCTTGTTCAATCATATGGCCTATCATATTGCCACCACCACCGCCTACACCTACGGCTTTGATATTTGCGCCAGTTACTCTCTTTCTCTCTTCGATATTAAAAGCCTCCATCTTCCATCCTTCCTAGAGTGTTCACTAAAATAGCTGTGTGAGCCAGCGTGTAAATTTGGTTAATGATTCTTTGAATGAGCTCTTCTTTTCTTCAAACTGCAAAGTGTTTGAGAGTTCATCCAAAGAGTTTTCTTCTAGCTCAAAAGCATTATTTGAAGTAGCTTCTTCTGCGACGCTCTCTTCATGCTTTGGCATAGTATCGGAAAAAAACTCCTCACTTTTATAGCGAAGGTTCTTATTTGAATCAATTTCATACATTGTATGCTCACCAGCCCCATAGAGCAAGAGTCCTACCACTGTAGAAAAACTTGGATCACTTAGATCATTTTCGATTCCTGCAAGGGGTTTTGGTTTGGCTATGCGTACTGGAGAGTTATCAAATATAACACTTGCTAGCTCTCTAATGCCACCAAGTTTTGTCATACCCCCAGTGAGAATTACTCCTGCACCTATTTGATCTTTGAGACCACTCTTTTCAATAGATTGAGCCAAAATCATGAGTGTTTCTTCTACACGCGCATGAATGACATTATAAACAATCTCAAGTGAGACCTGGTGAGTCTCCTCGTCATCTCCAATTATTGGAATCTCAATATAATCACTTCGAGGCTCTTTGAGATCACCATAAAAGATCTTTATCTCCTCGGCAGTGGAGAGTGGTGTATGCAATGCCATGGAGAGGTCATTTGTAATATGCATAGAACCAACTGCCAAGAAATCGTTATAGACAATAGAGTTGCCTTCATGGATGACAAGATTGCATGTGCTACCACCTAGATCAATAACACAAGCACCAAGTTCTTTATCTTCTGGCGTAAGGGTAGCGATTGCTGAAGCGTAGCCCGTGAGGACGACATTAGCTATATCAATACCTGCTTGTCTGACAGCTTTGCGAATATTAAAGAGGCTCGATTTTGGAGCTGCGATGATATGTACATCTGCTTCTAGTCTAGAAGCGTTCATGCCAAGTGGATCTTCGATAAAGTCTTGATCATCTACTTTAAATTTATAGGGGAGTGCATGGATTATCTCATATTCGTGAGGAATATTGGCATTGTAGATTGCTGTTTGCATAACGCGGTTGATCTCATCAAGCGAGATCTCTTTGTTAGGGATATTAACAATACCGTTGCTGTTGGTACTTTTGACATATGCCCCAGAGATTGAGACAATAGCTTTGCCAGGGGTCGTGCCTGCAACACGCTTGGCATTTTCGTAGGCCTCTTTGATAGCACGTGATGCCATATCGATATTAGTTATTACACCCTTTTTCAGGCCTTGCGCTTTTGCAACACCCGTGCCTGCAACTGCAAGCTTTTCACCATTTTTTTGGGCGATAACTGCGCAAACTTTTGTAGATCCAATATCAATGGCCAAAATTGCTTTGGACAATTATAATCCTTTATAAACAGTAATTGGATAAAGCTTCTCTAACTTTCTTAAAATGTTTGCATTTATGAGATAACTCTTGAGTTGTAAACCATTATCGGAAATATAGGCTTTATTTTTATCCCATTTATGCGGCATTTGTAGTTTTTGATCTAAAATGCGATAGAGTACTACTTGTGTTGGTGAGACTTGGATGTATCCTTGAGGCTTCGTTGAGAGAAAGAGATTTTTGAGAAATTCCATCGCTACGATTTTATCAAGCTGGAGTTTTTCAGCATCATCACGACAGATATAATCAGAAGTCTTTATGCCCTGGAAATTTTTTACCTCTTTTTTGGCAAGAGCGAAGAGTTTTTTGGTTTTGAGTGAATATAGTAGATCCTTTTTAACTCTTGACTGGACTTTTTCTAAAGGGAGCGGTTTTGGGGGAACGATTTGTAATAATTTATAAATAGCGTAGTGATCACCTTCAATGAATGGCTTAAATGTTTTATTTTTTTCTAGTTTTGCTCTTTCAATTTTTGCTGGAAGATTCTCTTGGGTGAGATTGACTTCACTTTGTGGTTGGAGTTTGCCTTTTTTGATCGCTAGGTATGTTTGAAAAGCCTCTTTTTTACTCTTTTTCAAGGCCACATCGGCCAAGACTCTCTCTTTAATTTTTTCAAATGGCAAAATCTTGCCATTTTTTCCAACATAACGGAGTTTGTGAGAATTATAGTATTCTTGTAGCTCTTTTTCAGAAATCCCCTCTTTTTTCGGAAATACTACCTGCTTGTTGAATCTATAGATTTTTGGTGAGAGGTAATCACGCTTATGCTCCTCATAATATTTTTGCACCATTTGCGGTGTGACAGAGATGTTGATATCGTTGGCATCAAGAAGTTTATACTCGATCTTATCACCGATATAGAGTGCTGAAGCGGTTGTGTTGTATTCAATTGGGTAGAGAGTGGGTTTGAGGGCGTTTTGCAGTTTTTTGAGTAGAAGTGTTGTCTTGATGCTCTCTTCAAAATCTTTTGGGCGAAGACGGTTTTGTTTGAGAATTTTAAGGTAGAGCTCTTTATCAAATTGACCCGAATTTTGGAAAACATCCATTTGCTGGATATATGCTGCCACTTCATCATCACTTACACGAAGTCCAAGATCCTTTGCGTAGTTGAGCAAGAGCGTCTGTTGGATGAGTGATTGCAAAGCGATCTTGTTAATTCCAAGCTGCTTAGCTTTTTCTTGATCAAGCTGTCCACCATACATCTTGTTGTAGTAGTTATAGATCTCATTTTGTTTCTGGGCAAAGGCTTTGATGGAGATGTCTGTATCACCTACTTTTGCCACACTATCTCCATGAGAGCCAAACTTATATGCTCCCCAGCCTACAAATCCAGCACCAACGAATGCAATGGTACTTATCCAAATTGTAATAACTAAATATTTTCTATGTTTTTGCATCCAGCTTATCATAAGAGAACCTTTGTATAATTTTGGAAAACATTTTACTCAAAGAGTAATTAATTCTTACTAAAAGGATCGGTATGACCAATGCGGAGTTGATGGCCAGAGACCTTGCATACATATGGCATCCTTGCACGCAGATGAAAGATCATGAGCAAATTCCTCTCATACCTATAAAAAGAGCGAAGGGGGTCTATCTCTACGATTTTGATGGCAACAGATACATCGATAGCATAAGTAGCTGGTGGGTCAACCTCTTTGGTCATAGCAATGAATATATCAACTCCAAAATCAATGAGCAGCTGCAAAAGCTCGAGCATGTTATCTTTGCAGGCTTTACCCATGAGCAGATAGTAAAACTCTCAGAGCGACTCTGTGCACTTACTGGATTTGATAAGTGCTTCTATGCTGATAACGGAAGTAGTGCGATAGAGGTGGCTTTGAAGATGAGTTTCCACTACTTCAAAAATAGAGGCGAAACAAGACCATACTTCGTATCCCTTACAAATAGTTATCATGGTGAGACTTTGGGAGCTTTGGCAGTGGGTGATGTAGAGCTTTACAAAGATACTTACAAAGAGATTATGATAAAAACATTGCAAACTCCTGTTCCAAAAGATAGATCTTTAGAAGCTGCCAAAGATGCAGCCAAAGAGTTTGAAAAGCTCTTAGAAAAAGAGCATAAAAATATCAGCGCATTCATCGTAGAGCCGCTTGTACAGTGTGCCGGTTATATGCATATGTATCATCCCAATTTTCTCAAACTCGCAAAAGAGCTATGTGAGAAGTATGGGATCTTTTTTATCGCAGATGAGATTGCTGTCGGATTTGGGCGCACTGGGACGATGTTTGCTTGTGAGCAAGCCGGGATCAAGCCAGACTTCATGTGCCTCTCGAAAGGTTTGACTGGGGGGTATCTGCCTCTTGCAGTAGTACTTACCACAGATGAAGTCTATGAGATGTTTTACTGCGACTATAATGAATTTAAAGCATTCTTACACTCTCACAGTTATACCGGCAATGCTCTAGCGTGTGCAGCAGCAAATGCGACACTTGATATCTTTGAAAAAGAAGATGTTGTAGCCAAAAATGCTAAAAAGGTTACATATATTGCGCAAAAGCTAGAAAAATTTAAAGAGCTTCCAAATATTGCAGATGTGAGACAAACAGGGATGATCGCAGCAGTTGAGATAAAAGGGTATGATCCAGCAAAACGCATCGGACTACAAATAAATCAAGAGTCTCTCAAAAGGGGTGTCTTTATTAGACCTTTGGGTTCGGTAGTCTATTTCATGCCACCTTATATTATTTCATATGAGGAGGTAGATACGATGATAGATACAGTCTATGATGTGATCAAAGGGCTATAATGCAGATACCTCATATTCCTGTGCTCCTAGATGAAGTTGTTGAAAATTTTAAAGAGATCGATGGTTACTTTATAGATGCTACATTGGGCTATGGTGGACACTCTGAGGCACTGCTAGAAGCAAACAAAAATATCAAAATCCTTGGAATCGATCAGGATGAAGAGGCGAGAGAGTTTTCTCGTAAAAGACTCGAAGAGTTTGGTGATCGTATCAAAATCTATAGAGGACGCTATTCTGAAGTAGTTCCAAAGCTTTTGGAAAAATTCCCTATCAAAGGGCTTTTGGCTGATATTGGCGTATCATCACTGCAGCTTGATAAGGCTGAGAGGGGTTTTCGCTTCGACAGTGATGTACTTGATATGCGCATGGATAGAACAAATCCGTTCACTGCGTATGATGTAGTTAACAACTACTCTCAAGAGCAGCTCAAAGAGATCTTCTATAAATATGGTGAGATTAGAAATGCTGCCAAAATAGCGCAAGAGATTATTAAAAATAGACCGATAAAAAGTGCGAAAGAGTTGGCTGCAATTGCAAGCAGAGTCTTACCCAAAAAAGGCAAAATTCATCCAGCCACAACACTCTTCCAAGCCATACGTATAGAGGTCAATCAAGAACTAATAGAGCTTGAAAAACTACTCGATGCACTTGAACTTTATAAACCAAAAGGTGCTAAAATAGGCATTATTACTTTTCACTCGCTTGAAGATAGAATAGTCAAACAAAGATTCAAAGAGTGGGCGAAAAAGTGTATCTGTCCGCCACAAAGCATGCGGTGTGAGTGTGAAGGTGATCATCAATTGGGAATGATTTTAACAAAAAAGCCGATAGTCGCAACGCAAGAAGAGATTGCGCAAAATCCTCGTAGTAGAAGCGCGAAGCTAAGAATTTTTCAGTTTAGGGATGATAATGGAACGCAGCGATAAAGAGCAGCTTTTAGAGTCGATCGATCTAAAGAGGCAAAAAGGAGTAGGGATTAGCGAGCTCATTTATGTTCTCTTTGCCCTCATTTTGGCTCTTGCGCTCTTTTTTCCAAAAATTTGGCTGAGCAATCAGATATATTATAAAAGCCGCAACATCAATAAACTTCTTGATGATTATGAGATTTTAAAAGAGGAGAATAGGCTTTTGCGCCAAAAACTCGAGTATGAAAGATATAAAAATCAAGTAATGGATGCTATTTTTTAATGAGACGATTTATAGAATTTGCGATTAACAAAAGTGCGCTCAATCATACACTTCTTCTTCTCATAGTAATTCTTTCCTATTTTGCATACAAAAATGTTCCAAAAGAGATCTTTCCTCCTGTTGTTTTAGACAAGATTCTCATTACTGGCTCTTATGCAGGAGCGAGTGCGCAGACCCTTGATAAGATGGTGGTGCAAAATATCGAAGATGAGCTCAAAAACGTACAAGGACTTGGAGATATCGATGCAATTGTTAAAAATGGCCGGTTTACAATAGTCTCTGATATCAAAGAGGGGGAAAATAATCTCATAGTTCTCAATGATGTCAAAGACAAAATCGCCAAAATCAAAAAAGATCTCCCTCCAGATATGGATGAGCCTGTTGCAACAGTAATGAAAAAGAGTTTTCCTCTTGTGCTCATTGCAATTGCTACGTCGCAAAATGACCAACACAAACTCCTCGATGTAGCCAACGATCTCAAAGATAGGCTCAGTTCTATCAAAGATTTGAGCGATATAGATATTAGAGGATGGAGAGAGGATGAGCTCAAGATTGCTATCGATAAAGATGCGATAGATGCGCTGGGTATTTCTTTTTCTCTACTAGCTTCTCAGATTCAAAATCTCTCTACAATTTTTCCTATTGGAGCGATCAAGCAAAGAGGTAACCACTTCTTTCTCACTACAGAAAATGGCAAGAAAAAAGTTGAAGAGCTGCGAAATACGATCATAGAGGTTGGTGGCAAGAGGGTTTTGCTCGGACAGATTGCACAGATCAAATTTGGACTTAGTGATCCTGCGATGCTTTCACATTTTAATGGCAAACCAAACCTCTCGATCAACATCACAAAGACACAAAACGGCAATGCTATAGAGTTGGTAAGGAAAATCAAGAGGGTCTTAGAGGAGTTTAATAAAAAATATCCTAGCTTTGAGCTTAAAGTCTATACTGATACATCTGTTTGGATTAGAAACAGACTCAACACAGTAACTTCCAATCTCTTCTTTGGTCTCATACTTGTCACTCTTGCTCTTTTACTCAGTGTCAACTGGCGCATAGCTCTTGTAGTGGCTATGGGAATACCAGTGAGCTTCATGATCGGGCTTATAGCTTTGGAGATGTTGGGATACAGCCTCAATATGCTCTCACTCTTTGGAGCATTGATTGCACTTGGGATGCTAGTGGATGAAGCGATTGTCGTAGCTGAGAATATCTATAGGCACCTTGAAAATGGTGATGATCCTAAAACTGCAGCAATTAATGGTGCACTAGAGATGTTTCCTGCGGTCCTAACCGCAACTGCAACGACTATTTTTGCCTTTTTGCCGCTTATAATTCTTAGTGGTGAGATGGGCAAATTTATCCGCATTTTGCCAATTATTATCTCTATCTTGTTGCTTAGTTCTCTTTTTGAGGCTTTCTATTTTCTTCCTCTGCACGCTAAAGATATTTTAAAAGTTTCAAAGGAAAAGAGAAGCAGGCTCTGGGAGAGGCTTGGTAAACAATATACAAAACTGCTCCGTGTTCTCTTGCGACACAATATTTTGTGGTTGATGCTTATAATCATCTCCATTCTTTTTGCAACCGGAATGCTTATGAAAAAAGCGAAATTCCAGCTCTTTCCAAGTTTTGATACAACACAAATCTATATTACAGGGCGAGTGAGCGTCAATAACGATATCAAAGATACAGAAAAGATCGTTGCTGCAGTAGAAAAAGAGATTATCCATCATATCAATAAAGATGAGGTCAAATCTGTTACAACAATTGTGGGGATGAAACTTGATGCCAAAAATAATGCACAACTAGGAGACAATCTCTTTCATATCTTTATCAACCTCCATGAACTTAAGCCCCAAAACTTTGTAGATCGCTATATTACGCCACTCTTTTCAGTCGAGTATGATGATAGCGATATGAAAAGAGATCGCAGTGCTTCTGCAATTGCTAAGGATTTGAAAAAGATTGTGCAAAAGTTTCAGCATGAACCCTTTGAGGAGATAAATGTAATTGTACCGCAAGCTGGAATTGTCAAAAGTGATGTGGAGATATCATTGGTTTATGAAAAAGATAGCCAAGTTTTGCAGGCTATTAAAATTTTAGAAGATGCGATGCAAAAGATTGATGGAGTCTACAACATCACTGATGATGCCAAAGAGGGTGAAAAGGAGCTCAAACTTGTGCTCAATGACTATGGACAAAAACTAGGAATCACTGAAGGATATTTGGCATCTTATCTACGCTCTCTCTATCTTGATGCAGAAGTGGCAAAAATGTTTCGCAATAATAAACTCATCTATATCAAACTCAAACGCCTGGGTAAAGACAGTATCGATAAACTGCAAGATTTGCGCATCGATGTACCAAATACCAATCAAAAAGTGCTTCTCACCTCAATTGTAAAATTTGTCAAAATCGATCACTTCTATGATATTATCAAAGAGAATGGTGAGAAGATCCGTACTGTCTATGCATCTTTGGACAAACACAAAATCACTTCAGCTGAGTTCTATGACAAGATTGCTCCAGTATTAGAGAAAATTAAAAAGCTAGGAGTTGGTATTAAAATCAAAGGGGAGCAAAAAGAGAATGAAAAGCTCATGCGAGAGATCACACGAGCCTTTATCATAGCAATTTTCTTGATTTTTGCTGCGCTACTATTGATGTTTAACTCCGTTATCCACACCCTCATAGTCCTCAGTGTCATACCTCTTTCACTCCTAGGGGTTCTCATCGGCAATCAGATTATGGGACTCAACCTCACAATGCCAGGACTTTTGGGGCTTGTTGGTCTTGCCGGTGTTGTGGTTAATGATGGGCTCATTATGCTTGATTTCATACGAGAGTGCAAGGATAGTGAATGTGTTATTCGTAGAGCGAGTCTTCGCTTAAGACCTATTATTCTCACATCTGTAACGACCGTACTAGGTCTATCAACACTCATCTTCTTTGCAAGCGGGCAGAGTCTCATTCTCCAACCAATGGCAGTAACTCTTGGTTATGGTATTGCGTGGGCAACGGTAATAAATCTCTTAATAGTTCCTTTGATGTTTTATACAATTACCTTCTCCAAGCCAAAATTTGCTATACTAAATCTCTTTAAAAGGAGGGGAAATGTATTTTGAAGATGATGATGTATTGGGTGGAACACCAAAGAGCAGATTTATAGATATCGTATTTCATGCCAATCGCAATGTAGTGGAAGGTGAACTTGAAAACATTATAGAGTGGATGGCTGCTATGGAGCTCATCATCGAGGAGAAATGCGGCCTTGATGTGGAGAGGGAAGTGAAACAGATTATCTATGATGAATCTAAAAAAGCAGCCCTTGAACAGAAGAAAAATTCACTCTATATCGAATACATGGGTAAGATATTGAGTCAAAGCGAATAAAGGGAGAGATTGGTAGCTGCAGTAACAAAACAGATAGAGCAATTTGTTCAAGAATTAGGAGATGAAAGATCCTACGAGCTTTTTACAAAGGTGCCAAGCGGTAAGATGCTGCGCACCAAGCTCATTCTACAAATTGCAAAAACTCCAGAAGCTGTCAGGCTTGCTGCAATAGTGGAGATGATCCATGCAGCAAGTCTTTTGCACGATGATGTGATTGATGAAGCTACTAAGCGCAGAGGTGTAGACTCAATCAATGCAATTTTTGGTAACAAAAGTGCCATCATGCTAGGAGATATTTTATACTCCAAAGCCTTTTATGAACTGACAAAATTTTCTTCCCAAATCGCACAAACTATTTCACATGCTGTTGCACTTCTAAGTCTTGGTGAACTAAAAGATGTGGAACTTTCCAATAGTTTCAATAGTAATGAAGAGAGCTACTTCGACATGATCTACAAAAAGACTGCTTCATTGATTGAAGCAAGTGCAAAGAGTGCTGCCATTTTAGCTGGACTCGATAGTGAGGCATATGGACTCTATGGAAAAAACCTCGGTCTTGCATTTCAAATAGTCGATGATATTTTAGATATCACGCAAAATGAGCAGACTCTTGGCAAACCGGCTCTTGCAGATTTCGCAGAGGGTAAAACAACTTTGCCGTATATCTATCTCTACCAATCATTGGGCGAAGATGATCGCCAAAAGCTACTATATTTATTCAAAAAAGAGCTTAACCCAGAGCAAAAAGCGTGGCTTTTTGATAAATTTGAAGAGACGGGTGCTATACAAAGAGCAAAAGAGCAAGCACGAGCACTTGGGCACGAGGCTTTAGAACAGTTACATAAGAGTGATGAGAAGCTGCGCCAAATCATGGAAGAGCTCATTGAGAGGACTTACTGATGCACTATGTAGTAGTAAGTTTTTCATACAAAAACTGCGATGTGGCTCTTCGTGAACAATTGGCTCTTGCACAAGAAGAAAAGAGAGAAGAGGTTGCCAAAAAGCTCCTTGACACAGAATTTATACATGAGCTCATTCTTCTATCTACCTGCAATCGTGTAGAGATAATCTTGAGCACTAGTGATCCATTTAGAGCTTCTAACGAAATTTTTACAGTGCTCCATCAAGTCTCGGGAGTGGATGAAGAAGAGTTAGAAGGAAGAGCTGATGTATATGAGGATAATGGCGCGGTACACCACATCTTTAGCGTAGCAAGTGGTCTTGATAGTCTCGTCATTGGTGAGACGCAGATCACGGGTCAGCTCAAAGATGCTTACAAAGAGTCTTTTGAAAAGGGGTGGAGTGCACAAAAACTTGGCCGTGTGATGCACTATGCTTTCAAATGTGCCAAAGAGGTGCGTACATCTACGCAAGTGACCAAAAGTCCGGTCTCGGTTGCAAGTGCAGCCGTTGCCATGGCAAGAGAGAAGCTTGGCAATCTAGGAGGATATAGTGCAGTCGTTGTAGGTGCAGGCGAGATGGGTCGTTTGGCAGCAAAACATTTAAGAGCGCAAAGCTGCAACGTGATTTTGGTTGGTCGTAATCTTGATAAAACAAAAGAGATTGCCCAAGAGATAGATCCAAACATTCAAGTAGAGCATATCTCAAATCTTGCACGTCTCATCAACAGCTATCGTCTTCTCTTTAGTGCCACATCTTCACAAGAGCCAATAATAACAGCAAACATGGTAGAGCCAAAAGAGTTTGAACGCATCTGGTTTGATATGGCAATACCTCGCGATATTGAGCCAATTGAGAGTAGCTCTATTAGGATCTATGCAGTGGATGATCTCAAAGAGATTGTAGATAAAAATTTAGCATTTCGTGAAGAACAGGCAAAAGTGGCATATAAAATAGTTGGCCATTATGTGAAGGAGTTTTTCAAATGGCTCCAGACTCTAGAAATTGATCCAATTATCAAAGAGATTCGAGCTCGTGCCAAAGAGGCAGCTTTGAGCGAATTGGAAAAAGCCATTAAAAAGGGCTATATAGATCAAAAGAGTGCAAAGAGCGTAGAGAAGCTTTTGCATAATGCTTTTAATAAATTTTTGCACGATCCAACCAAAAAGCTCAAATCAATTGCAGATGAACCAAGTGCAGATACTATTGTCGAATCAATCAAATATTTCTTTGATATCGAAGATGATGTGGGTCTCAACCGCTATAAATGCGAATATTTTATGAATTTAAGGAGCTAATGTGCGACTACAAAAAGCCTTTTTGCCAACAGTAAAAGAGGCACCGAAAGATGCAGTTTTGCCAAGCCATATCTATCTTGTAAGAGGTGGGTTTATCACTCAAGTTGCCAGCGGGATATATAACTTTTTGCCATATGGCAAGAGAGTCCTTGACAAGATTCGCACAATTATCAAGGAGGAGCTTGATAAAGCTGGATGTCAGGAGGTACAGCTTGGTTTTGTAACTCCATGCGAGCTATGGCAAGAGAGTGGGAGATTTCAAAAATATGGTAAAGAGCTTTTACGTTTTCGTGATCGCAAAGATAACTGCTTCATCCTTGGACCTACCCATGAAGAGATGATGGTTGATCTTGTGCGCAATCGCGTTACAAGCTATAAGCAGCTTCCACTCAATCTCTATCAGATAAACCTCAAGTTTCGCGATGAGGCAAGACCACGCTTTGGACTCTTGCGAGGGCGCGAGTTTGTGATGAAAGATGGATACTCTTTCCATGCAGATGAGGAGGATATGAAAAGAGAATATGCTCTTATGGAGCAGACTTACAGAAAGATCTTTTCTCGCATGGGATTGGAGTTTCGTGCAGTAGATGCTGATGTGGGAGCAATTGGAGGGAGTGCTAGTAAAGAGTTTATGGTAATAGCTAAGAGTGGGGAAGATACAATTGCAATATGCACATCCTGTGAATATGCAGCAAATGTAGAAACTGCCAAACGCAAAAAGCCCGCACCTCCAGTAGAGGCACCGGAGTTTAGCAATTTTGAACCATTTTATACTCCAGGACTTACTACTATTGATGAGCTCAGCGAGTTTTTCAAAGTACATCCCTACTATTTCGTCAAAGCTGTTGCAAAGAAAGCTATCTATGATGAGCATGAAGAGATTGTACTCTTCTTCTTGCGTGGCAGCGATGAACTCCAAGAGGTCAAAGCGCAAAATGCAGTAGGAGCAAACGAGTTAGCAGATGTAAGCGAAGAAGAACTCGAGGCCGCTGGAATAGTGCCAGGCTTCATTGCTCCATATGAGCAGCAGTGTCGCATAGTTTTAGATGAAGATCTCAAAGGTGCAAAAGGGCTCATATGTGGAGGTAACCGCAAAGATTACCATCTTATAAATGCTGATCTTTCCCATTTTGATGATGCACTATTTGCCGATATTGTCCAGGTAAAAGAGGATGATTTGTGCCCAGAATGTGGTGCAGCGATACAGCTCAAAAAGGGTATAGAAGTTGGTCATATCTTTCAGCTTGGCACGCGCTACAGTGCAGCAATGCAAGCAACATTCCTCGATAAAGATGGCAAAGCAAAGCCGTTTGTCATGGGGACATATGGTATCGGTGTCAGTAGGCTTGTAGCAGCAGCAATTGAACAAAATCATGATGAGCGAGGATGTATCTGGCCTAGAGAAATCGCTCCATATGAAGTATGTATTATCATATCAAATATCAAAGATGAAGAGCAGTTGGCATTTGGCGAAGAGCTCTATGAGAAGTTAGCACAAAAGGGAGTAGAAGTAGTGCTAGATGATAGAGCTGATCGTTTCGGGCCTAAGATCAAAGATTTTGAACTCATTGGATACCCATATGGCATAATAGTGGGAAAAGGGCTCAAAGAGGGAAAAGTACAAATAATCGATCGCAAAACACTCGAAAAAACAGATAGTGAAAAAGAGCAGGTATTTGAAAAAATCTTAGAGATTTTAGGTTATTAAGAGAAATTTATTATACTTACAAAAAGTCCAAAAGGAAGCCTTTGATCTATTTTATTCTCTACCTTTTTATTGAGACATTTGTTTCAGTCAAGATAGCTTCGCTTATAGGTCCTTTTTGGACTTTTGTAGAGATCATAGCAACAGCTATCTATGGAATTTGGATAATCAAAAATATGCATATCCAGATGATGGCTACTATGCAGGCTCTTGCAAATGGTGAGATAAGTGTTGAAGAGTTTGAGAGTATGAATCTCTACATACTCCTTGGAGCCATTTTGCTTATAATTCCTGGCTTTTTTACTGATATTTTGGGAATCTTGTTGCAATTTGGTGTCTTTTCGCGTTTTATTGCAAGGAAAATATTTAAATTGAAATCCAAAAGAGATATGGAGGATAGTGATGTCATTGATGTTGAGATTATTGAGCGTTAGTTTAGTTTCTGCTCTTGCTTTGAGTGCTGCAAAAACTACTGATAAAGATGTTGAAAAATTTGTCAAAAGAGGCCTCTCATCAAATCCACAAATCAAAGTTTATAATGCGAAGGTTTTGGATAAAAAGGAGATGGAAAAGCCACAAGGCTGGACTGCGTATGTTGTGCAGTTTGATATAGGTATCAAAAGGGGCAACAAAGAGCAAAATATTACTGATAGGGATATAATCTTTGTCAATGAGAGATATGTGGCTCCAGATCTTGTAGATATCAAAACAAATACGAGTCTCAAACAAAGGGTAGTGCTCGATTTTAAAGATAGGTTCTACGATGATAAACATCTTCTCTATGGGCACAAAAATGCAAAACATAAAATTGTAGTTTTTAGTGATCCTCTCTGTCCGTTTTGTCGTGAAGTTGTACCTGAATTAATAGAGCTGACCAAAAAATATCCTGACACTTTTGTATTGTATTACTACCATCTTCCGATCCAAACACTTCATCCTGCAAGCGTAGCGCTAGCAAAAGCTATTATTTATCTCAAAGAACACGGAAACAAAGAGGCGATTGAAAAGATCTATAAAACTGAGTTTGATTACGCGCAAAAAGATGAGAAAAAGACACTCCAAGAGTTGGATAAAAAGCTTGGAATTAAACTAACTCCACAGCAGATTAACTCTCCAGAGGTGATTACAGAGCTACAGCATGATGCCGATATCGCAAGGGAACTTATGATTAAGGGCACTCCTACAGTGTTTATAGATAATAAGTATGATCCAAGACGTGAAAAATACAAAAAGTTTATCCCAAAAAAGAGTAAATAATGCGACTAATTATTGCTACACGAGGAAGTAAGCTTGCCCTTTGGCAGTCGAACCATATCAAAAGTCTTTTAGAGCAGATGGGGCATGAGGTTGAGCTACAAATTTTTAAAACAAAAGGGGACAAGATCCTCGATACGCCTCTAGCACTCATTGGAGGTAAGGGACTTTTTACAAAAGAGCTCGAAGAAGCCATGCTACGAGGCGATGCACACATTGCAGTACACAGTCTCAAAGATGTGCCAACAGAGCTACCTGAAGGTCTTGTGCTTGGAGCGATTACAAAAAGAGAAGTTGTCAATGATGCTTTTTTGAGTGAAAAATATGAAAGCATTGAAGATCTTCCTCCAAATGCAGTCGTTGGTACGACAAGTCTTAGAAGACGGATGCAGCTACTGCATTACCGCCCAGATTTGCAGATCAAGGATTTACGCGGTAATGTAGATACAAGAATTAATAAACTTAAAAATGGTGAGTTTGATGCTATTATTCTAGCCTATGCAGGTCTTAAGCGTTTAGGACTTTTGAAGAGTGTCCAATATGTTCAAAAGATTGATGATAATCTCATGATACCGGCAATGGGTCAGGCGGCTTTGGGAATAGAGTGTGTGCCAGAAGTTTTGGATATTGTAAAGAAGCTCAATGATGAGAGGAGCCAGATAGAGACCATTGTGGAGAGAGATTTTATTGAGGTACTTGAGGGTGGGTGTCAGGTTCCAATAGGAGTCAATGCGAAGGTTTTGGAAAATGGTGATATCGTTGCTCGTGCAGTAGTGGGTCTTCCAAACGGCAAAGAGCTCCTCAAAGACAAAGTCTTTGGCAGTGTGGAGAACTACCAGGAGTTAGGCCAAGAACTTGCCCAAAGTATGATTGAAAATGGAGCAAGAGAGCTTCTAGCAGAAGCTGAGCGCATAGCATTTAAGGATTGAATATGGTAAAGTGGATACTCTTCATTGGTGCGGTTTTTCTCTTGAGTGGTTGTTTGGGGCGCCTCAATCCAAATATTTTCCCTACAAAGCCTACATACAAAACGATTACTTGTGGGAAAAATTTTGATATGTGTACCGAAAAGGCTTCATATCACTGCGGTTTTAGAGGATATAAAATCAAGCACCAGACAAAAACAGATAAGGGCTATACTATAGAAGTGGAGTGCAATAGATAACTCTGGCAAGAGTAGCATGAAGCTACATCATGCCAAGAACAAGTTTTGCTTCATCGCTCATTTTGCTCTTATCCCATGGTGGATCAAAAACAAGATCCACTTCAACCTCTGCTAGACCATCGATTTTGTTGGCAATATTTTTGACCATATCGACAATGCTTTCTCCAACAGGACAGACTACGCTTGTAAGGGTCATTGTGATAATGGCTTTATACCCATCCTCACGGCGTATGAGCTTGAGATCATAAATGAGCCCAAGATCATAGATATTCACAGGTATCTCAGGGTCGTAGATCGTTTTGAGATATTTGATGATCTCTTGTTTAATCTCTTCAGGAGTACCATATTTTTTGTTATGATCTTCGATATCTTTGATTCCATCATTGTCTACTTCGATATCTCGTTCTTCAAGCGGAATGTTGTAGAGCTCTTTTTTATCGCTCATTGAGCCTCCTCATAGAGTTTGACAAACTCCTCTTTTATCTCCTCGCTGCCCAATTTCTCAAATACTTCATTGAGGAAACTAAGCACGAGCATCTCTTTGGCAAGAGATTTTTCTATACCACGTTGTCGCAGGTAAAACAGAGCCTCTTCATCGAGATGCCCTGTGGTAGATCCATGAGTTGCTTCGAGAATATATTCTGTATAGATCTCCATTTGCGGTTTGCTCACCATATAAGCGCCATCATTGAGCAAAATAGTTTTTGAATCTTGATAGATAGAGCTATACTTTGCCGGATTTTTAACTATCAAAAGACCATCAAAAATTCCTCTTGCATGGTCTTTGAGAATGTTGCGTGATAGCTGTGTCGTCTTGCTCTCTTTCCCACGATTTTCTATGTGGAAAGTATTGCCAAGTTTTGCCTGTTGGCGAGCAAATATCACATGGTTTTGATCAGTTGATGCATGCTCTTCAAGAACTACATGGTAGTTATGGAGCGTCTTCGCATTACCAAAATCAAATGTAAAAAGATCGAACGCAGCATTTCTTTGGCAGATAATACTGTGTGAGCCAATAGTGCTAAAGTTCTCAATGTTAGTATTACGCTTTTGCACTAACTTGACTCTTGCATCCTGTGCTATCTCAATATCATAACCGTAGAAGTAGAGGGCATCTTGTGCAATTGCTACGATCTCCTCTTCGATATTGACTTGTGTATTTGGTGCGATTGTGAGTTTGACGCGATATGGTACAAAACAGCCATCTTTAGTAAATTTTTGTACGATTTTGAGATCTGTGTCACTCTCGATCTCAATGTTAATTACATGTTCACTCAAAAGGTGTGAGATGTAGTAGACCTGATCGTAGTGACTGTCATCTACTTTGATATTTTTTTGTATATGTACATAGATATCTTTAGGAGCTTTTGTCAAAACTCCATCGACGATTTCCACTACATCACCTTCTTCAGCACGTAAAGGTTTTGGTGTGTAGCGTGTGTAATCTTTTTCTAATAGAGGGCGAATACCGAAGTAGCGGTAGTGCTCAGTCTTTGGTGTAGGAAGCCCCATGGATTTAAGTTTTTGAATGAGTGCTTTTTTCTCGCTAAACTGTTCGAGATTGATATCTAATACTTTCATCACTCTTCCCCAAATATTTTGTATCCCTCTTTTTCAAGAGCGTCGACGATTTCGATACCACCAGTTTTAAGGACTTTTCCATTTTTAAGAACATGAACAAAATCTGGCTCTATATAGTCTAGAATTTTACGATAATGCGTAATGATCATAAATGTACGATCAGGTGAGCGCATCTTATTGATCGCTTCACTCACTTTTTTAAGTGCATCTATATCAAGACCAGAGTCGATCTCATCAAGGATAACAAACTCCGGCTCTAAAATCTCCATCTGCAATATCTCGTTGAGCTTCTTCTCACCGCCACTAAAACCCTCATTGAGACTTCTGTGGATCATCTCTTCTCGCATACCGAGCTCTTTGATTTTTGCTTTTAAAAGTTTTAAAAACTCAGCCGCATTGAGAGGTTTGAGCCCAAGGTGCTTTCTCTTTGCATTGAGAGCTGTACGCAAAAAGTATGCATTGTTTACACCTGGAATCTCTACAGGATGCTGAAAACTCATGAAGATCCCTTCCAATGCTCTCTCTTCAGGCTCCATATCTACTATATTTTTACCTTTATAGATAATTTCACCCTTTGTAACTTCAACATCTGGGTGACCTACTATAGTCTTTGAGAGCGTTGATTTACCTGCACCGTTCGGTCCCATAATTGCATGAACTTTTCCTTTAAAAAGATCGAGATTAATACCTTTGAGAATCTCTTTTTCACCAATTTTTGCATGGAGATTTTTTATTTCCATCATTTTACTCATCCTACACTTCCTTCCAATGTTAAATCTAATAATGCTTTTGCTTCTACTGCAAACTCCATAGGAAGTTTGCTGAGTACATCTTTACAAAATCCATGAACTATCATACTGACAGCATCTTCTTCACTAATCCCTCTTTGGCGAAGATAAAAAAGTTGCTCTTCGCTAATTTTACTTGTTGTTGCTTCATGCTCTATTTGAGCTGATTCGCACTTGCTCTCAAGGTATGGGAATGTGTGTGCTCCACAGTTATCTCCGATGAGGAGTGAGTCACACTCACTATAGTTTTTGGCTCCTTTTGCCTTTTCAGCAACTTTTACAAGCCCTCTATAGCTATTTTGTCCCTTTTGTGCGCTGATACCTTTTGAGATAATGACACTCTTTGTATTTTTACCAAGGTGGATCATTTTTGTTCCGGTATCTGCTTGCTGCGCAAGGCGTGTAATAGCAACCGAATAAAACTCTCCTACTGAGTTGTCTCCTTTGAGGATACAACTGGGATATTTCCACGTTATGACTGAGCCGGTTTCTACCTGTGTCCATGTAATTTTGGAGTTTTCGCCTTCACATAGACCTCTTTTAGTAACGAAATTGTAGATGCCACCTTTTCCTTCAGCGTCCCCTGGATACCAGTTTTGGATAGTGGAGTAATTGATATGGGCATCTTTATGGGCTATTAGTTCAACTACTGCAGCGTGGAGCTGGTTTTCATCACGACTTGGTGCAGAGCACCCCTCATTGTAACTTACATAACTTCCCTCATCAGCAATGATGAGTGTTCTCTCAAACTGCCCTGTATTTTGTGCGTTGATACGAAAATATGTGCTAAGCTCCATAGGACACTTGACGCCTTTAGGGATATAGACAAAAGTTCCATCACTAAATACAGCAGAGTTGAGTGCTGCAAAGAAGTTGTCTGTCATAGGAACAACGCTAAACATATATTTTTTGACCAAATCTGGATAGTCGCGAATCGCTTCTGATATTGAGCAAAAGATAATACCAAGCTTATTGAGCTCCTCTACGAATGTAGTTTTGACCGAGACTGAATCAAAAACTGCATCAACTGCAACACCTGCAAGGGCTTTTTGCTCTTCGAGTGGAATACCAAGTTTTTCATATGCTTTAAGAATCTCTGGATCTACTTCATCCAGACTCTCAAGGGCTTTTTTGGGTGCAGCCCAGTAGCTAATAGCCTGATAGTCAATCGGTGGATATGTTACTTTTGCCCAGCGAGGCTCTTCCATTTTTTGCCATGCATGGAATGCCTTGAGGCGAAGTTCGAGCATCCACTCAGGCTCATTCTTCTTTGCCGAGATGAAGCGTATTGTATCTTCATTGAGCCCCGGAGGAGCTTTCTCCTCTTCTACATCCACCTCAAATCCGATATCATAATCGGAGTTGATAATTTTATCTACTTTTTCCATTCCCATGGTTGCGTCCTTTTGGCTTTTACTTATTGCTAATGTATCACAAATAAGATAAAAAAAGTCTTATTTAGCCTATTTAAAATAAGACAAAATATATCCTATTTAAATTATGTTAAAATTTTTTGCAAAAAAGGCCGCTTTTATGGATGTAATCGATTTTCTCAAGCAGCATAGCAATCTCAAAATTATTGAAGATGAACTCGATGTCAATCTCGAAATTCCTCATATCGCCTATATAGAAGTGAAAAAAGAAGATTCAAGACCGATTCTTTTTACAAATCCTGTAGATCGAAAACTGGACAAAAAATATGATTTTCCGGTATTGATGAATATTTTTGCTAATTTTGAGCTTACTACAAAAATTCTTGGAAAGCACCCTGATAAAATTGCCAAAGAGATAGAAGAGCTTTTACACCTTAAACCTCCCTCAACATGGAAAGAAAAACTGGATCTTCTCTCAACTCTTTTTAGAATGAAAAATGTTTTTCCAAAAAGGCTTGATCAAAAGGGGGATTGCCAAGAAATTGAAATCGATTCACTCCATGAACTACCGATTTTAAAAACATGGCCTGAAGATGGTGGAAAATTTATAACTACTGGCCAAGTTTATACCAAAGATTTGCACTCAAATGTGCAAAATGTAGGGATGTATCGACTGCAAGTCTATGATGACATGCGCCTTGGAATGCATTGGCAAATTCATAAAGATGGTGCACATTTTTTCCATGAGTATAAAAAGGCTGGTAAGAAGATGCCAGTGACTATAGCAATTGGTGGAGATCCTCTCTATATATGGTGTGGACAAGCACCGATGCCTCCAAAGGTTTTTGAACTATTACTTTATGGTTTCATTCGCAATCAAAATCCTGAGCTTATAAAATCTTTAACAAATGATATATGGATTCCAAAAGATGTAGATTTCGTAATTGAAGGATATGTAGATCCAAATAATTTTGAGATTGAAGGCCCCTTTGGAGACCATACAGGTTACTATACATTGCCTGAACCATTTCCGGTTATGGAAGTAACAAAAATTACAGCCAAGAAAAATCCAGTCTTTACTGCAACCGTCGTTGGAAAACCGCCTTTGGAAGATAAATATATGGGATGGGGAACAGAGCGGATTTTTCTACCGCTTCTCAAAACCACTGCTAGCGACTTAATAGATTATCATATGCCAGAAAATGGGGTATTTCACAATCTCATCTTAGCAAAAATGGATGTACGTTATCCAGCCCATGCGAAGCAGTTTATGCACGCTTTTTGGGGAGTGGGGCAGATGAGTTTTGTAAAACACGCAATTTTTATGGATAAAGATGCTCCAGATTTGACAGACTATGAAGCAGTTACCCACCATATCTGCAATCGTCTTTCACCAAAAAATATTTTAATCAGTGAAGGGGTAGTGGATCATCTTGATCACTCCAGCCCAAGACAGTTTGAGGGTGGAAAACTTGGGATTGATGCAACTGGTGAAGAGGTAAAAGAGGGAGTGGAAGAGCTTTTAAGCGATGAAGAACTTCTTGAGAAATTGCAAAGCATTGATGGCAACTTCTTGGATGTAAAACAGTATATGACAAATACCAAAAATCCTCTTGTCGTTGCGGCGTATAAAAAAGAAAAAAGTCTTCAAACTCTTTTTGAAAAATTTGGTGCTTTGCAAAAGCATTGTAAAGTATTGATTGTTGTAAATGATTGTGATGATCTTGATAACCCTTATATGCTTGTGTGGCGAGTTGTGAATAATATCGACGCACAAAGAGATGTGGTTTTGGAACCGTTTATCATGGTTGATGGGACAAATAAAGATCCTAAGATCGATACGTTTGACAGAGAATGGCCTCCTGATGTTGTGTGTGACAAAGAGGTTATTAAGAGTTTAAGAGAAAGAGGGATTTTGGATATAGATGAAGCATTCATTAAAAAATATGGAATTGTATAAAGGTTATTATGTTTCACCAATAGGTATCATTGAAATTGTAGCGAATGATCAAAATCTTATGCAGATTCATTTTGTGCAGGAGCAAAGTGAAGAAAAGATGAATGAATTTATTCTGGAATCGAAAGAGTGGCTTAGGAACTATTTTTCGAAAAAAATAGTTCCCTTTCCTGTGCCACTGGCAGAAGCAAAACGCGATTTTTCACAAAGAGTGAGAGAAGTCGTACAAGATATTCCATTTGGTTCTTGTTTGACATATCAAGAAGTGGCAAGACGAAGTGGAAATGCAAAAGCTTCCCAGGCTGTAGGTCAGATTATGAAGCATAATCCTTTTGCCATTATCGTGCCTTGTCATAGAGTTATTTCAAAACAAGGTATGGGTGGCTATAATGGTGGCATTGAAATCAAAAAAGCATTATTGGAGTTTGAAGGGTGCGAATCGATAAGTTTATGAATGCAGTCAATATAGTAAAAAGAAGAAGCGTTGCACAGGATATGATCAAAAATGAGGTTGTTTTGCTCAATGGCCTGGTGGCAAAAGCGAGCAAAGATGTCAAAATAGGAGATATCATTACCATTAAGTATCTTAAAGGAGATAAAAGCTACAAAGTTTTAGCGATTCCTACCACAAAAAATGTTCCAAAAGCAAGAATGCATGAATATGTAGAGGAGCTTTAATGTTTGAAAAACTGTTTAACAATGAACTCAGTGAGCAAGAAGCAAGAGCATTTTTAATTGAACTCTATAAAAAAGGTGAGAGTGCCGAAGATATTGCAGAGGCTGCAAAAATTATGCGAGAGCACTCGATCAAACTTCCGATTCCTAAAACTTTGCAAGAAAAGCTTATCGATGTAGTTGGGACAGGTGGCGATAAGAGTGGCAGTTTCAATGTTTCAAGCACTGTGGCTTTGCTGTTGCCGTCACTTGGCAGTTATGTTGCCAAACATGGCAATAGAAGCATCACCAGTAAAAGTGGCAGTGCAGATATGCTTGAAGCGCTTGGAATCAATCTTGATCTTGATGTCAATAAGCAGGTGGAAATGCTTAAGCGCACAGGTTTTTGCTTTATATTTGCAAAAAATCACCATCCAGTAATGAAACATATCATGCCAATTCGAAGATCCATTCCCCACAGAACCATTTTTAATATTTTAGGACCTTTGACCAACCCTGCAGGGGCAAAGAAGTATCTTTTGGGGGTATTTGATAAAGAGTATGTTCCAAAAATGGCACAAGCACTTGTGGAGCTTGGTGCGAAGCGAGCTTTGGTGGTGGCAAGCGAAGAGGGTATGGATGAGATAAGTATCAGCGGTAAAACCTATATAGCAGAAATTATCAACAAAGATATTCGCTACTTTGAGATAGTTCCGGAGGATTTTGGACTTACAAGAGCATCTTTTGAAGAGATTAAAGGTGCAGATGCCACCCACAATGCAAAGATAACATGCGACATTATTGAGGGCAAACTCCATGGAGCAAAGCGTGATATGGTGCTCCTCAATGCTGGGGCAGCACTCTATGCTGATGGGAAAGCTGCTTCAATCAAAGAGGGTATTGCCATGGCTGCGAGTGCAATAGATAGCGGTAAAGCGGGCGATAAACTTGATCAAATTATCAAAGTAAGTCAAGAGCTCGCATGAAGGTAGTTGCTGATCTAGCGAATTTAGAGAGTGTAGTTGATTGTATCAAAAAAAGTGGGAAGCATATAATTTTGCTTGAAGGAGATCTTGGGAGTGGCAAAACGACACTTGTAAGAGCCTTTGCAAAGAGTGATGAGGTCACATCACCTACTTTTTCGATCCAGCAGGTATATCCAGGTAGTATTTATCACTATGATCTCTATAATGCCGGATTTGAGAAATTTATGGAGCTGGGGCTCTTTGAAGAGCTAGTAAAAGAGGGATACCATTTCATAGAGTGGCCAAGTGACGAACTCAAAAACTTTCTCAATGCTATAGGATTTGATTATTTGAGTGTAAAAATCAAACCACTCAATGGAAAAAGAGAGTATACATGCACAAACTTATAGCACAAGATCTGTACAAATCTATTAAGGACAAACCCATTGTCAAAGGCGTCAATCTCGAACTGCAAAGTGGTGAAGTAGTAGGGCTTCTAGGACCCAATGGTGCAGGGAAGACTACAACATTTTATATGATATGTGGACTGATTGAACCAACCAAAGGGAAAGTGCTTCTTGATGATCAAGATATTACTTTTGAGCCTCTGCACAAAAAGGCAAAGCTTGGTATCGGCTATCTACCACAAGAATCGAGTGTATTTAAGGATTTGAGTGTAGAAGAGAATCTCCTCATAGCAGCTGAAGCAAATATCAAAAATCCAGAAAAGCGGATGCAAGAGGTAGATAATCTCCTCGAGCTTTTTAATATCGAGCCGATACGTCATAGACTCGGTAGAGCCTTGAGTGGTGGGGAGAGAAGACGATGTGAGATAGCACGCTCGCTCATTATCCATCCTAAGTTTTTGCTCCTTGATGAGCCTTTTGCTGGTGTTGATCCAATAGCAGTAACAGATATTCAAAACATTATCAAAGAGCTCAAGTCTGCAAATATTGGCATTCTCATAACTGATCACAATGTTCGCGAAACGCTCAGCGTGTGTGATAGAGCATACGTACTCAAAGATGGAGAGATACTAGCAAGTGGAACGAGTGAAGAGGTAGCAAACAATGAGCTTGTGAGGAAGCACTACCTTGGAGAGCACTTTCAGTTCTGATCTTCATAGGCTCCTTGAAGAGGCCTATCATACCTTCAATGCGACTTCCATGCTTGGAGCCAATATGCCAGACCCTATCATCGTAGCTCGCAGATATAAAGATGAAAAGATTGCCCTTGTGTGTGCACTCTTTGGCTATGGCAATGCAAAGCAAATACTTAAATTTTTGGAATCTATCGATTTTGGATTACTGCAAAAGCCAAAAAGAGTGAAAAATCTCTACTACCGCTTTCAAAAGAGTGAGGATGTCTATCAACTCTTTTTCACTCTCTCACGCATAGATTCTTTGCAAGAGGCTTTCATGCGTGGCTATAAAGAGAGTGGCGACATTTTACAAGGAGTGCGTACTATACAAGAGGAGCTCTATGCTCTGAGTAGCTATCGCTCTTATGGATATAACTTTTTACTAGGAAAACCTCTAGGGAAAGATCCACATAAACTTGGCACTTATAAGCGTTGGCTCATGTTTTTGCGCTGGATGGTGCGAGATGATGGGATCGATCTGGGACTTTGGAGGGGAGTAAAAAAGAGCGATCTTATTTTGCCACTCGATACGCACACTTTTCGTACTACACAAAAACTAGGTCTTTTAAAGAGAAAAAGTTATGATATGCAAGCAGCCCTTGAAGTGACACACAACCTGCGTAGATATGATGCAGATGATCCGGTCAAATATGATATAGCACTCTATAGACTTGGTCAATTAAAATTAATATAATCAAAGTTTAGATAGAATTAGCAAAAATTAAAAGAGGAGAATTGATGGAAGGGATCTTCACATTTTTCGGGCTCATATCCGAAAATCATACCTTTTTATTCGTTGTGCATATGCTACTTGCAGCACTCTTGGCTCTCATTGTAGGTAAGCTTGCAGTGCGCAATCTCAGAGTTGTCCCTGCAGGATGCCAAAATGTTATGGAAGCCTATTTGCAAGGCGTTATAGGCATGGGAAAAGATGTTATAGGTGAGAGTTATGCGAAAAAGTATCTTCCACTTGTAGCAACACTTGGTCTTTTTATCTTTTTTTCAAACATCATGGAGATAATCCCGGGTTTTGAGCCACCATCTGGGAATATCAACTTCACACTTGCACTTGCAATCATTGTATTTATCTACTACAACTTTGAAGGTATCAGGAAAAATGGTCTAGTACACTACATCGCACATTTTGCTGGTCCTGTGAAGTTGCTTGCACCATTGATGTTTCCTATCGAGATAGTATCTCATA